>CALXOW010000063.1 GCA_944390115.1 uncultured Anaerobiospirillum sp. | reverse complement strand
TTGGCATATAATGGCTTATATATCGTATTTAGCTTTAACTGCGTGCCTTTTTGCGTATAACCTTCAGGGAGTTTGAGGAAAGAGCCTTAGAACCCTACTCCATCAAATGTGGCTAGTTTGTTCCGCCCCAATTGCCCCCTTGGGGTAAGTTATGCTTAAACTTAGTGCAAGTACCGCTAAGCTTCTTTTTTATTGCACTAAGTTGGCGCAATTATGATGGCCCCGGCGCCAAATGCCTTGTCTTTTGTAGCTAGAGCTAGCATCTTATTTAGTAGCGACAACCACATTTTTACAGCGGTAGTGCTCAGACCTGACTGCTTCACTCTTACCTCTGGTAAGACTCAGCCAGAACTTTTTCGTGCTGTTGGATTCATCCAACCTAGGATGGCTCACATGAATTTTCATAACTTGAAATTACGCCACAAGTTTATCCTGCTCTTTGTAGTGGTCTTTGCCTTTGCTGGTGTGGTTATCGGTTACTCCCTTAACAATATCTATACCGCGCAAACTGTGGCGCAGGAAATCGATGACTTGGTCAACGGCCGCCGCGTCCGTATCCGCAATGTCGGCGATAGCTTAAACGCGCTCAATCAACAAGTCTCGGTCGCGATTGCGACCTTTGATAACCAAGAGTCGAACGTCGCTCGCATCAAGTCCCTCACCGGTACGCTCCTGTCCAATGCCGAAAAGCTCCAAATGACACGCTACCCGACGGAAATCGGCGCGATCAAGGAAAATTGCCAGGCCTTAAGCAAGATTATCAATGAAGAGCTCAGCCCACTGCTCTTAGGACAACAAAACTTCCAAGCTGCCGACATCTATCGTGAGCAGTTCACTCAGCTCACCAATCAGACCAGCCTCCTGCTTGATAACATCACCGGCTTTCAGATGGAGGTACTCAATAAGAACGCCAGCGTCTTAAATAGCAATATCCCGGTATTCGTGATCTTGGGTATGTCCGGCGCGATGTTCTTGGTCTTGATCGTCTTTGCCATTGCCTTTACCGGTGACACCAATCGCAACTTGCAGCGGGTTATTTTCCACGCCGAGCAAATTGCCAAGGGCGATCTCAGTGCCCCGATTCACACAAAACGTACCGATGAGTTTGGCCGCGCCTTCCGCATCTTTGAGAATATGCGCGAGGCCCTCAATAACAAAATGAAGGTCATTATCGACCAGACGGAACACGCGGTGGAGGTCGATCAACAGGTTCTGGCCAACTCCCAGCAGATCTTGGATTTGATTAAGCGCACCGAGACCTCGGTCATCGCAGTCTCTGCTGCCACCCAGCAAATGGTCGATAGCACCACCCATATCGCCCAAAACTGCGATGAGGCTTCCAATGCCGCGCAATTTACCAACGATATCGCGGCCAAGGGTATGGAGACGGTGCACGGCACCATTGACAACATCAACCAGCAAACTGAGCAATCCAAGCGCGACTCAGAGCAAATCGTCGCCCTGGTTAACCACTCGCAGAACATCAACAAGATCGTGGAGACGATCGACGAGATTGCCGCTCAGACTAACCTGCTGGCGTTAAATGCCGCGATTGAAGCCGCCCGCGCCGGTGAGGCCGGTCGTGGCTTTGCCGTGGTCGCCGATGAAGTCCGCGCTCTGGCCTCACGCACCAGCTCCTCGACCAAGGAAATCTCCAATATGGTCATACGCATCCAACACGATGCCCAAAGCGCGACTGATGCCATGAGCGCCAGCGTCGAAACTATGGACCATATCGCCAGCAGTTCCAGTGAAGTCGACACGCAGCTCCAGCAAGTGCTCTCGCACTTATCAGGTGTGTCGCACCAAGTTGCTAACATCGCCACCTCCACCGAGGAGCAAAGCTCGACCACCGCTGAAATCTCCAACAATATGCAGGAGATCAGCCGCTCGACCAACGATATCTCGAGCCAGACTGAGGACACGGTCAACGCCATCCACGAAGCGGTTGACGCGATCAATCGCCTCAAGGCCGAGGTGGTTTCGTTCAAGCTCAGCTAAACAGCGTGCGCAGCTCAGCTAAACAGCGTGCGCAGCTCAGCTATAGTGTGCTACTAGCTATGCTGTAGCGCGCGACCGACTCTGCTATGCGCGCTACCAGCTTAGCTGTGCTGGCAAGCGCACCTCCTACCTTGCGCTATTAGCGCCTGGGGCCCCAGCTGCAAAAATAGCGCAAGTGATTGGCCCCTTTTCATGGCACAATCTCACATATTTGATTGGAGAGCCCCATGGAAATTAAGCACTTAGTGGATCAGGCGACGATTGAGACTGTAATCGATGGTAATCGCGCCTATGTCACCTACGAGATTTACGACGGCTGCCTGGATGTACGCAAGACCTTAGTGCCACCGCCTTTAGCCGGTCAGGGTCTGGCCGCCAAGCTCGTCAAGTTCGCCTACGATTACGCCCAAGAGCAAGGCCTCAAGTGCATCGGCACCTGCTCCTACGCGGTCAAGTGGCTCGAGCGTCACCCTGAGTATCAGGGCAGCGCCAGCAGCGACTACGTTGAAGGCAGCTGCGCCGTCGGCAAGCACCAGGCTTAGGGCCAAGCTATCAGGTTAAGGTTCGGCTGCAAGCTCAGCCATCCGACTTAAGGTGTGAGCCTAAGATTAATCAGCCACCGTCCTCCTCAGAAGAGCGGTGGCTTTGTTATTGTGGGAGCTGGTCTAGGCCGGAGCTAGGATTTGGCGGGGCGCTGGACGATCTTGGCCCCGGCTGGGACGTTATCGGTGACCCAAACGTTACCGCCAATGACAGCGCCCTTGCCGATCGTGATGCGACCTAAGACCGTGGCGTTGGCGTAAACAACCACGTCATCCTCTAAGATTGGGTGGCGCGGGACATTGAGCACGGCACCACTCTCATCGGTTGGGATACTCTTGGCGCCCAAGGTGACGCCTTGGTAGAGCTTGACGTTGTTGCCGATGATGCAGGTTTCACCGATGACCACACCGGTACCGTGGTCGATCGAGAACGAGTCGCCAATGCGGGCACCAGGGTGAATATCAATGCCGGTCTCGGAGTGGGCCATCTCGGTGATGGTGCGCGGCAAGAGCGGTACGCCCAGCTTTAACAGCTGGTGAGCAATACGATAGTTGCCAATCGCGCGCACGCCTGGATAGCAGCAAATAACCTCACCAAAGCAGGTCGCGGCCGGGTCGCCATTGAAAGCGGCGCGTACGTCTAACGCGAGCTTGGCGCGGATTTCCTCTAAGGACTCGATGTACTCCAGGGCCATCTGCGCGGCGATGTCCTTGACCTCGTCGTTGCAGCACAGGCATTGCTGGCCTTGGATGTGAGCCTCGCTGCTCTCGCCCTTTAAGGCCGCGACCAAGTCCTGCATCTGGGCTGAAACCTGCTCTGGCGAGCAGGTCTTCGCATTAGGATTAGGAGCGCTCACGCGCAAAGTGCCCATTTGCTCGGAGCTGGCGGTAGTACGAGCATGGAACTCGTTGTCCGCGCTTTGAAAGCACAGCGCCGCTGAGATCTGCTCGATTAAGAGCTCATAGAGACGCTCGACCTCCACGCCCATGTGATAACGCACGGTGTGACGATTGAGCTTGTGCGCACCAAAATAGCCTGGGAACAAGATCGCGCGCGAGCTTTTGACAATCTCGCTGATGGCACGGCCTGAAGGCAGTGGATTGCCCTCTAAATGTTGATGAAACAGACCACGCAGCGAGTCCTCTGCGGCCAGATTGTTAACGATTTGCACCAAACGCTGGTTATTGTCTAAGACCATCGCATTCTCCTTTGTTCTGCGTGAACCGCTTATCTAAGGCTATCACATGCGTCAAGGCTCTTGCGAAAATCTTGGCCCGTTTTCGTGCGTTCTGGGGCGCTGTTGCGCATTTGGCGCAACCAAGGCCACGTCGGCCGCTGCGCTGTGCTAGGCTAAATCTGCACATTTGATGCATTAAGTGAAATTTGAGGAGACTTGCGCCCAAAATCTTGCGGGCCGCAGTCACGTTTTCTTTTTTGTCTTTGCCTGAGGTTTTTGCTATGTCCCGCATTGCGCACACTGTACTTGAACTGATTGGGCACACCCCATTAGTCGAAATCAATACCATTACGGCCCAGGATGGCGCACAAGCGAAAATCCTGGCCAAACTGGAGTACTTCAATCCGGGCGGCTCAATCAAAGATCGCGCGGCATTTAACATGGTAGAAGCGGCCGAAAAGCAGGGATTGCTGCTGCCGGGTGCGACCATCATTGAGCCGACCAGCGGCAATACCGGCGTGGGCCTGGCCTTAGTTGCTGCGGTCAAGGGCTACCAGCTCATTTTAACGATGCCTGAAACTATGAGCTTAGAGCGTCGTTTGTTATTACAGGCACGTGGCGCCAAGCTCGTGCTCACCCCTGGCGCTGATGGCATGGCCGGTGCCATCGCTAAGGCCAAGGAGCTGTGCGCCAGTATCCCCGGCTCTATCATCTTGCAACAGTTTGATAACCCAGCCAATCCTGAGGCTCACACTAAGAGCACGGCATTAGAGATTTGGGACGACACCGACGGTAAGGTGGATGCGGTGGTCGCAGGCGTGGGCACGGGCGGCACCATCAGCGGTTTAGGTGAGGTCTTAAAGCAAAAGAATCCTGCGATCAAAATGGTTGCAGTCGAGCCTGCCAGCTCGCCGGTATTAAGCGGCGGCAAAGCAGGTCCGCACAAGCTCCAAGGCATTGGCGCAGGCTTTGTGCCTAAGAACTTTAAGCGCGAGCTGGTCGATGAGATCATCACGGTCAGCAATGAGGACGCGATGGACACGGCGCGCCGCCTCTCGACCAAGGAAGGCGTCTTAGTGGGCATCTCCTCGGGTGCGGCGATGTTTGCCGCCATTGAGCTGGGCAAGCGCCCTGAGTTCAAGGGCAAGACCATTGTAGTGATTTTGCCTGACACCGGTGAGCGCTACCTCTCCACAGAGCTCTTCAACCCTCAGAACTAAGCCCAAAGAGCGCTCAGGGCCAAGGAGCTCCCAGGACCAAGGAGCGCCCTGGGCCAAGAAGCGCCCAGGACCAAGGAACGCCCAGGACCAAGGAACGCCCAGGACCAAGGAACGCCCTGGGCCCAAGCGTTTGAGTGACACGCGCGCTCAATGAGCAAGCCGCTTTAGTGGCTAAAGCGGCTTGCTTGCATTTGGCCTGATCTTTGCGCTATGCGAACTTAGTTCCAGCCCTTGAGTCTAAACGTGCAGGGACTGTGAAAGAAAACCGTGAGACCTTGCAATAGCGTGGAGCAAGTATGGCACACATTCGGCAAATTCTGGCAAATCTCAGCATCAGCGCCTCGGAGTTCAAGAAGAATCCGAAAAGCGTTATCAAGGCTGTCAAGAGTGAGCCCATTGCGGTGATCATCAATGACAAACCCGCCTTTTACTGTGTGCCGGCGGATATCTTGGAGTCGCTCTACTCCAAGTTCTACGAGATGAATGAGATCCAAAATATCCAAGATTTGGATCAAACCGACAACGTCGGAACCACGACCGACGATGACAGCAGCTTTGGCGTGCGCGATATTTTCCAGACGGTCGAAGACGAGCAAAACAGCAAGCTGATGCATCCGTCAAGCGATGACTTTGTCGATCCGCTCAGCAACCACGTGGCTGATCCCTTAGACGAAGAAGTAGCCAATCAGTTAAGCTACAGCCTGCGTCCTAACGCCAAAAATGGCGGCAAACACAAAGTTCAGGATGCCTTGGGCACAGATGACTTAGCTTTTGACCCAGAGCTTGACGACTTAAGCCACCATGAACTCGATCCCGACCCAGTCGCCTTTGGTGAGCCCAAGTTTGACGACCTCGACGCACTGGCGCTGACGGCCAGCGGTGACGATCTCATCAGCCCTCCTGATGCTTTAACCTGTGACTGCGATGCGGTAGCAAACGCAGAGCCTATCAGCACGACTCAGGACAGCATCACTACCGATAGCGGCTTTACCCTGCCGACTAAGGCAGAGCGCACCGCAACTAAGGCAGAGCGCACCGCAACTAAGGCCAGCAAGCCGCGCAAGAAGGCTAAGAGCACTCCTGCTAAGAAGCAACCTGAGTCAGCAACGGTGGCGCCTGCGGCAGTGGAACCTGCGGTAGCGGCCCCGGCAGCAGCTCCTGCGGCTGTGGAGTCGGCAGCGGTAGCGCCAGCCGCAGTTGACCCGATGGCGGCAGCCACCCCACAAGAGCAGGAATTAGAAGAGCGTGCCGCGATCAGCGAAGCGATCAACGATGTGAGCCAGCAGATTGCCGATAACAATCGTGGCATTCGCCGCTTGGTCAGTGGCCCGCACTCCTTTACCTTAGAGCACGTGGCTAAGACCTACAGCCCGTACGCGCAAAAGAAGATTCAGGCCAAGCTCAAAAAGAATAAGGGCAAGAAGAACGGCAACAAGCAATAGGCTCAAAGCTCGGCTAGGCGCGCCTAGCCGAGCGCTGTAACCCCAAAAAAACAAAGGCCCACTGGTGGGCCATTTTTTTCTTTGATTTTGGGCAAAAAAAAATCGCCCTGAGGCGATCTTCTTAAATCATCTGGCGGAAAGGGGGGGATTCGAACCCCCGATACCCGAAAGGGTATGCCGCATTTCGAGTGCGGTGCATTCAACCGCTCTGCCACCTTTCCGCGATGTCGTGGCGCCCATTATATGGACTTTTACGTAAGACGCAAGCGCTAAATTAACTTTTTTTGTAGCACCAAGCTACTTTGCGATATTTATCGCAACGGCCAGCTCTTGCATAAACTAAGGACCACGCCCCCAGATAGGAATGAACCCCTTAATTTTAAGCAATAGCGCTCGCCCCTACTGAGCTTGCGCTCTACCGGTTAATCACTAGTAAGTCCCCAACTTGTAGCTGCGCACGCAACGGCGTGTATATAAACTAAGGGACACGCCCCCAGATATGAGAGTGACTATTAATGCGCTCGCCCCCTACTGAGCCTGCACTGCTAGTTAAGAGTTGGCTGGAGCGTAGCTCGTAGCTGAGCGCGCTACGGCGCGCACATAAACTAAGGGGCACGCCCCGATAGGAGTGTGCCCCTTAATGTTAATTAATGCGCCTCAGCGCCCGCGCCTACTTAGCGCTAGGCTCAGTTGGCTGAGCTGGGCTTTCAGCTGGCTGAGCGTCCTGAGCTGGAGTGACCTCAGCTGGAGCAGCCTCAGGTGCAGCGGTCGCAGCTGGAGCTGCGCTGGCAGGAGCTGATTCAGTTGGGGCAGGCTGAGCCTTATCGGCGGCCTCGTCCTCTTCGACCGAGCTCTTGACGATAGCATCACTATTGGTGCGTACCGTGCTGCCAAAGACCTGGGAGCGCATCTGAGCGTTGGCCAGCTCAGTGTCGACCTTGGCACCGGCCACGATTTGGGCTAAGGCACGCTCTTGCATCGCGACAGCGACATAGCGGTTAGCCAGATCACGCATACCCTGTAAGAAGCCTAAGTACATCTCCGCTGAGTGAATCGAGACGTGCTGACGGCCGATGATGTTAACCAGCTCTACCTGCGAGCGGTCGATATCACGGTTTAACTTCTTGGCATGCTTAACCAGAGCTTCGACATTGGCCGCAGTTGGGTCCTTGGCCACCTCGTGTAAGTCGGCGGCAATGGCATGCAGACGGCCCTTGAGGTCGATTAAGCTCGACTGCATTTCACCTTGGAAGATGGTGTGACGGTTTGCGACGTGGGTCACCGCACGCTCGGCCATAAAGCGAATCGCCTTAGAAGCTTCACGGACATTGGAGAAGGTCAGATAGAAGAAGTGCTTAGCATCTACCGTCACCTTCGAGGCGTTACTTTGCGGGTTATTTAACGCCATCGTGTAGTACTCTGAGCGCACCTTGGAGATGTCGTACTCGAGGTTCGAGGCCTTGTTAAAGGCGCGACGCAGCTTGAACTCGTTGTCGTTAAAGAACTCATCGACCACGCGATCGACTACCTCAAGCTGAGAGTCAAAGTACACTGGGACCGAGCGGGCAATCGAAGCTAAGATCTTCTCATTGTCGTCCTTGGCCTCAATCACCATCGTGACGGTCTCAGAGGTCTTAGTCTTAGTGAAGTTGGTGCGGACGATAATCGCAATCACAATTACCATCGCTACGCAGATCGCGACCACGCCTAAGTTAAAGAAGCATAAGACCACTAAACCGGCGGCGGTGAAGGCCGACATTGCGGTTAAGAACCAACCAGCAATAACGGTGATCACACCAGAGATACGGTACACCGCACTCTCACGACTCCAAGCGCCATCGGCAAAGCTCGAGCCCATGGCCACCATGAAGGTAACATAGGTGGTCGATAACGGCAGCTTTAAGGAAGTAGCAGAGGCAATCAGAATCGAGGCGATAACCAGGTTAACCGAAGCACGGACATAGTCAAAAGGCAGTGGAACCTCACCCTTGACCACCGCAGGCTTAACATAGCGCGAGGCAATGAAAGCCTTGGCAAAATCTGGAATAACGTTGCGGCAAGCACGCGAGATGCTCAGACCAAAGCGGGTGACGACACGACCTGGGGCCGAAGCACCAAATTGCTCATGCTCACCTTGGGTCGAGCTCGACAGGTTGATCGAGGTCTGGATCACGCGGTGGGCCTTCTTGGAGGTCCAGAGCGTCAGCACCATGATTAAACCAGCAATGAGCAGTAAGTAGGTCGAAGTAGCCTCTTGGTGGTTGAGTACGCCCATCGTAATGGAATCAGGATCAGGAGCGCCAATCCCAGTCCAATAGATAAAGGAGTCCAAGGCCGCCAGTGGGACACCCACGAAGTTAACTAAGTCGTTACCGGCAAAGGAGAAGGCTAAGGAGAAGGTGCCCGCCAGAATAATGATGCGGAACACATTGACCTTACACAGCACCAAGATCTGACCTAAGATCGTGAGGCCGATAAATAAAATCCACAGGATCGTCGTGGTGTGGGCATCGATGAAGGCAATGTACTCTGGCTTCATGAAGGAGGCACCCTTAGCGCCCTTCATCACCAGGAAGTAAATCACGGAAGTCATTGAGAAGCCGCAGAAGATACCCCCTAAATAGCGATAGCTGTTTTGGAAGCGGAAGCTAAACAGCATACGCATGACAAACTGGACTACGGCACCGGTAAAGAAGGCTACGACCACCGAGGCTAAGATACCCGAGACGATCGTGGCGGCACGGTCGGTCTTGATGTAATCGAAGATTTCCGAATACGACAAGCCTTCACCGTGGAGCTTAAAGGCCACCGCCATCACCGCAGCACCTAAGAGCTCGAAAATAATCGAAACGGTGGTGGAAGTTGGCAAGCCTAGGGTATTAAACAAGTTGATGAGCATGACGTCGGTAATCATGACCGCGCAGAAGATGAACATCATCTCGTGGAAGGTCAAGAGCTCCGGATGGAACATACCAGAGCGCGCGACTTCCATCATGCCCGAGGAGAAGGTTGCACCAAAGAGCACGCCCAGCGATGCCACGATCAAGATAACCTTGAGCGGTGCAATCCGGCTGCCCACGGCTGAATTTAAAAAGTTGACCGCATCGTTAGACACACCCACGAAGAGGTCGGTACAGGCCAGCAGGAGCAAGAAGCCTGCAAGCACCATGAAGATAGTTTCAGTCATAAGCTACAGTGGGATTTGCCCCAAGGCTCAAGCCCGTTACCAGGTTTGTTCCCAAGCACGCAACCCCATTACCGCAAACACAACAAAAAGAAGCTAAGAAGCCGTAAGCACGTGAGCTCCAACTCCCTCAAACCACGCCAAGACTACCATGAAAAACCACATTTTGGGCATAAATACGGCATTTTTTGTGGCGGCGGCATAATATCAACGCAATGTTAAGCTTGTGTTAAGAAACTGTAAATCTGCCACAAAAATCAGCCTGCGCCCTGAGCGGCATCACCCCTACCCGTATGCTCCCTGTGCCCCAACCTAGCTCGCATTGAGCTCTCTACCTTGCGTTGAGCCACTTGCGCCGCCTCAGCTCCCGGTCCTACTTGCCCACCGCCCCGGCCGCTGCAAGAGCGCGCCCACTAGCCTCTCAGGTAGTTTTAGGCCAAGTCCCAGCTAACCTCATTTTCTATTTGACTTAGCTCACAGATTTCTTTAGATTATGACCCGACTGTAAGCCCTAAAAAGCCGCATAACTAGGCCTTTTGGTAGGTTTACTCCAACGCAGCGGCCGCGCGGTAAGGCGCTACTAGGCGCTAAAAGGCGTCGCTCGGCTTAACTGCGCCGTTTTAATTTTTTAGTACCGCCCGTGAAGCTGAGATATTAAGAGCTGCTCGCTGTTAGCTCTTAATCGTTGTGGTGCCAGGACGCTAGTCTGGTGCTAGGTTCTGGCTTGAGCATCCTGACCGCACCCATTTGGTTGGTTAAGTGCGTGGGGACAGCTTAAGAGGTGTAAGTGAGAGCAGGCTTGCCTGGAACTACCATGCTCTGGTAAGAGGCCTTAGGCCTTACAAGTTTTCTTTTTGTGTGTCGGCCGTGCCCAGCGGTAGCTGTTAAGAAGCTATTACCGCCGGGCGCGGCCGCATGCTTGCAAGCTTCTTACTGCCTCAGCCCAACTTCAGGCGCATGCGGCGGCACTGTGCCACAGGCCACATCACTGGCCGATGCCACAGGAGACCGATATGATTACAGCTTGCCAACTCTACGACGACAACAGCCTCTCCTTAGTCAATGTGACGGCTGGAGATGCCCTCCCTGCAGATGTCATTTGGCTTGATGTTAATCAACCCACGCAAGAGGAAAGCGATTGGCTTGAGAAGCTCTTCGTGGAAGACGTCCCTGATGAAGACGAGATGGACGACTTAGAGTCCTCGTCGCGTTTTAGAATCGGCGCCGACGGCGTGCATATCCTGTCCTTATTCCCGCAGCGTTTAGCCAACGACACGCGTGGCGTCAATATGTCCTTTATTATGCGCAAGAACCTGCTCATCTCCTTTAGAGAGGATGATGTCTCGATCGTGCGCCTTTTGCGCTACCACATTCGCTTTGGCAAGGCCGATATCCGCTCTGCGCTTGATATCTTGCT
Source organism: uncultured Anaerobiospirillum sp. (assembly GCA_944390115.1). Classification (GTDB taxonomy): domain Bacteria; phylum Pseudomonadota; class Gammaproteobacteria; order Enterobacterales; family Succinivibrionaceae; genus Anaerobiospirillum. Next base: position 4,729 of record CALXOW010000063.1, on the reverse strand, counting down.
GCGCCTGCAAGAGCTCAAGGTCGATCAACTGGCTGACTTAATTGAGGACGCATACGGCGTGCTCGATGAAACGGCCGATCAGATCTTAGATGACGACAGCGTCGAGGACACCTTACGCGAGCTGGTACGCCAAGAGGAATTAAACGGCCAAATCCTGCAAGCGCTGTACGATACGCGCCGCGCCCTGCGCTTTATCAACAAATCCTTTGAGACCACCTTAGACGACAAGCAAGAGCGCGTGCTCGAGGAAGTACTCAACGACATTGAGTCCATTTTGCCGCACACCCAATTCCTGGCCAACAAGATCAACTTCCAGCTTGAGGCCTCGATGGGCTACACCAACCACAAGCAAAACAAGATCATCAAGATCTTCTCGGTTGCGGCGGTGGTGTTCATGCCACCAACCTGGATCGCCAGCCTCTACGGTATGAACTTCGACTTTATGCCGGAGCTCAGCTGGAAGTACGGCTATCCGCTCTCCATTGGCCTGATGGCCCTATCGGCCACTATGACCTACCTTTTCTTCCGCAAGAAAGGTTGGCTCTAACTATACTTTTATTGCCAAATGGCCTTGGCCCTCAGTGGCCTGAGCCCTTAATGGATCTTGGCCCTGAGCGGCTCTGTCCTCAGCGGCCATTGCCTTGGCGGCCCTGTCCAGAGCAACACTCCTCCTGCGCCTTAGCTACAACGACTCTTGCGCTCAGAGGATAGAACTGACTCCCTGAGCGTTCTGCCATAATCCAGTCCCACTTACCCCAAAAGAAACCACAGGCACAGCAGGCACTCCCAGACAAGGGGCGGCGGGCAGCGCTTGCCACAAACTGCGATCTTTGCCGGGGCAGTGCACCTTTTTCTCAGATCTAGGCCTTCAAGAAAGTTCGGAACAAGCCGATAATCAAGGGCGCAAGCAAGCTTAAATCAAGCACGCAAGCGCAGTGCTGCGATCTGGCGTGTTATTTGATATGAGCTAGGGACGCTAAGTTTTGCTGCATCTAGCCCTAAACTTGGTTTTTAGCGGCTAAGTCCGGCTTTTCCTTAGGCTTGGGACTAAAGATCGAGCCATCAAGGCCGATAAATTTGGTAGAAACGCCTAGCGTTTTACGTACTTGCTCGGAGCATCCTGAGCAAAAGATAGTGTGCCATTAGGCTTTATGCCTGACTTACGTGCGAATATTTAGGAGTGCAATATGGCATCAATGATTACTTCCGCCGGTTCTGCTTCCGGCATGGACTTTGAGTCCATTATCGCCGCGATGGTTGAGGCCAAGTCCGCCTCAATCTCCAACACTACTACTACCCGTAAGGCTGAGACTGAGCTTGAGCTCTCGGGTGTCGGTAAGTTAAAGAGCGCCTTAAAGACCTTCCAAGAGTCAATCGAGGCTTTAACCGAGGGCACGGGCTTTAACGAGCGTAAGGTTACCACTGACTTAACCGAAGAGAACCAGTACTTCACCGTCAGCACCGAAGAGGATGCCGCTAACGGTAACTACAACATCTCGGTTGATCAGTTAGCTCAATCCGAAAAGATCGCTCAGAAGTTCGATACAGGTAAGACCTTCACTGCGGGTACCTTAAAGTTCACCGTTCCTGGTGTCAAGGACGAGAACGGCAACTGGACCCAAGATTCAAACGGCACCGAGATCAAAGAGCGTACCTTTGAAATCGAAGTTGAAGATGGTGATACCTTAGACTCGCTGCGCCGTAAGATCAACAACAACGACTACGGTGTCACTGCCACTATCCTCAACACCAAAGATGGCCAAAAGCTGGTTATCGATAGCGGCTTCTCGGGTGATGATGCTACCTTCAAGATTGAAGGCACTGGTGGTATGACTGATTTCAATTACGACTCCACTACCAACACCGCTGGTAAATGGGACGTAACTCAGCATGCTCAAGACGCTGTGATCCGTGTTGACGGCGAAGAGATGCGCTCGGACACCAACGAGTTTGACAACGCTATTTCGGGCTTAACCATTACCGCCAACAAGCTCTCGGCTAAGGATGACAATGGTGATGTCATCACCAACAGCGTTGCCATCACCGCTGACAATGACAAAGTTACTGAGAAGATGCAGAACTTCGTCAATGCCTACAACACCTTGATGAGCACGATGGATGACCTGTACAAGCACAACACCTACACCGATGGTGAGAATAACTACGACGGTGGTGAGCTTGCTGGTGACAATATGTTGCGCAGTCTGCAAAATCAGCTGCAAAACATGATGTCCTCGATGGGTAATGGCGCCAATGGTATGAATATCTACTCCATGGGCTTTGAGCTGGAGTCGGATGGCACTATTTCCCTGGACAAGACTGAGTTCAAGGAAGGCTTAACCGATAATTTCAACGCCCTGGTTAATATGTTAACCGGCGACGACGGTCTGCTCACCCGCTTTGACAAGACTGTTGAGGAGTACACCAAGAGCGCAGGTATCTTAGACAAGCGTACTGAGACCCTGAATATGGAAGTCGATCGCTACGAAGAGGAAGAGAACGAGAACGCCCTCTACCTCGAGGAGTACGAAGAGAACTTACGTCAGCGTTACGCTAAGCTCGATACCACGATCGCAAATTACAATAACTCCCTGAGCTATCTGCAATCTGCTCTGATGTAGGCGCAGGCAGCTCCGCTCTTAAGCTAAGGCCGAAATAGCCTTAACTCGGGCACTTAAGTCCTAGGCTTAATCCAAGGCTTAAGCTGCCGGTTTGAGCGCCCCGTAGTGGAGCTATCAAGGCTTGAGCCTAAGGGCTCTAGCACTACTATTCGCACTGAAGGGAGGCTAAGCCTCCCTTTTGTTTTGCCCGCCGCAACCAGCTCCCATCACTCATAAACTCAGCTACACTCTTTCTGGCGTACGCCAGCTCTACGGCCGACTCCTCCTACGCTCTGCCGCCCTCTTAGGCACTGCGCTCCTGCGTCCAACCTAGCACCGCACTTTCTCACTGCGCGCCGACAGCCAACCCACCGCGCTCTGCGACCAGCTCCAGCTGTCCACTCCATTAGTTTGTCCCTATCCTGCGATCTTACTCTCCACTCCAAGCACGTGCTTAGTGCGCCGCGCCTGCCAGCTGAAACAAGCTGAGAGCGAGCTTCGCTTTGTTCTTTTTTGTGGGCAATAAAAAACCTGCTTGCCTGGTGCGTCCCGACACGCGCTCAAGCAAGCAGGTTTTGCGGTCAATGACCGAATACCTTAACTAGGTTCGAGGTTTTGTGCTCTGACCTAGGTTTTAGGTATTAGAGGGAGTCGGCAGAGCCTAACTCCTTGAAGGCCTCGATTACACGCTCGACCATGGTCTCCTGGCCCTTACGTAACCAGACACGTGGATCGTAGTACTTCTTGTTAGGAGCATCTGGACCAGTTGGGTTGCCTAACTGACCTTGTAAGTAGTCGCGGTTGGCCTCGTAGTAGTCCTTGATACCACGCCAGCAAGCCCATTGAGTATCGGTATCGATGTTCATCTTGATAACACCGTAAGATACCGACTCAGCGATCTCTTCCTTGCTCGAACCCGAACCACCGTGGAATACTAAGTTCAGAGGCTTGTCAGCGGCTAAACCAAACTTCTCCTTGACGAACTTCTGGCTGTCACGCAGGATGGTTGGCTTGAGCTTAACATTGCCTGGCTTGTAAACGCCGTGGACGTTGCCGAAGGAGGCAGCGATGGTGAAGTTAGGCGAAATCTTGCTTAACTGCTCGTAAGCGTATGCTACGTCCTCTGGCTGGGTGTATAAAGCGGACTCGTCCTTGCCGGAGTTGTCAACACCATCTTCCTCACCGCCGGTGCAGCCTAACTCGAGCTCTAAGGTCATGCCCATCTTGGACATACGCTCTAAGTACTTGCAGCACAGAGCAACGTTGTCGTGTAAGGACTCCTCGGAGAGGTCTAACATGTGCGACGAGAACAGAGGCTTGCCGTTCTTAGCAAAGTAGTCCTCACCGTAATCTAATAAACCGTCAACCCAAGGGAGCAGCTTCTTAGCGCAGTGGTCAGTGTGTAAAACAACTGGAACACCGTACTCCTTGGCTACATTGTGAACGTGTAAAGCGCCCGAGATAGCACCTAAGATGGAGTTACCCTGTGGACGATCCTGCTTTAAGCCCTTGCCGGAGATAAAGGCAGCACCACCGTTTGAGAACTGAACGATAACAGCCGAACGAGCCTTAGCAGCAGCCTCTAATACGGCGTTGATCGAATCAGTGCCAACGCAGTTGACAGCAGGGAAGGCGTAGCCATTCTCCTTAGCAACAGCAAACAGCTTTTGAACGTCTTCGCCAACCAACACACCTGGCTTTACAACATCTAAAATCTTAGTCATGGACTGTATCCTTTGAAAAGAAAAGGCGCTCGTCAGAACGCTGTTCAATTATAACCGAATTTGCCACACCATCGGGTGGCACCACGTGTCGCAAAGCGTTAACCCGTCACAAAAATCCAAAAGAAAAGGCGCCCTAAAGCCGTTTTATGCGCCCTTTTGCCCTAAAACTTACCGCCGACACCCCCTCGCGCCGGGGCACGTCCTAAAGTCAAAACCAAGCCCTCATTAACCCCTTTTGTGCAAAAAGGCACGAAAAGCACGTCGTTGCGCTCTCTTGCGCGCAAAATCCCTGCGCTGTCACTACGGAGCGGGCACCAGGCCCGTGTGAATTGATAAAGGAGCCTGCGCACACCCCACTCGTAAGAGTGGGGATAAGCAGGCAGGAGCTTAGAAAAATAAGTGTTG
>CALXOW010000062.1 GCA_944390115.1 uncultured Anaerobiospirillum sp. | reverse complement strand
GGATAAGGCTACTGTCCCCTAATCTGTACAAAATGGAACACTTCAATATTGTTCATGGGTGACTCCGCAGTCCACGTCAAAAGTCTTACTGAGCGACAATCCTTCCGGCGACAGAATGTGAGCATCAATATGTCGACGGAACAGCTTACGCAGGGCGTCATTAATAGGCAGCCCTGACTCACGACTAAGTGAGCCTCGGCGGCCAAGTTTAACTAGGGAATTACGCTCTTTTCCTTTAAGCGGATGATGGTACTGCGGCAGCAGTGCATTGCGGGTTTGGCCGCGCTTCCAGAACTTAGGCAGTAGGCGTTCGATGCGACGTATTGTGGCCTTGTTGCCCTGACTTATCTCCTCAATCATACGTCGGCGTAGATGGGGATCAAACAGACAGTCCGGAGCAGCGACAATAGGCTTGATGAGCTGATAATTAGCCTCAGCCCTTTTCGTATGCTTATCCTCTTCACTAGGATCCAAATAAATCAGCCCAGCATATGCATCAGGAACTGTCTTAATCTCACCACTACGTACTCGCTGCTCCAAATCAGCAAGAGGATAGATCTCTAACTTAAGCTTGTCACAGGACATGTTGTAGAGCGCAACCTTGCCCTTGAGCAGGCACAGTACGCGATAGGTATCATCTTTCTAGGAAATAACCTGATTAGCTAAAAGCTCCATCTACTGTCCTCCTGTACTCTATGCTATTTTCGCAGGGAACACAGTCACGTTCTGTTTTGTAGCTAAACCTTAAATATCAGGAGCCCTGACGAAAAGCCAGTAAATAAGGTTTGGTGAGCTTAGACGCCGTTCTGATCTTTGACCTTTTTGAAAAATTGAGCACGGTGGTACGAAAGGAATGACAGATGATCAGGACGGATGCCCTCAATGCGCATCTCTGGGGTAATGCCCACAGCAGCGAGCTCCTCAGGCTTGAGGCTCGGGGCGAGCATGATGGAGCCATCATCAGCAAAGCTGATCAGGAACTTATCAAAGAGCGCGTCTAGAGCAACGTTAAGCAAGAAGCCGTTGAACGGGCTCAAGCGATCCTTGCCTGTCTTACACTCCTTCCAGGGCATAGCATGGCTTGCGCGCAGCAAGCACGGCTCACTTATGCCCGTGACCGCGCATTTGCCGTCCCACAGCTGCTCTAAGGCCTTGCGGTAGCGTTGCTGTCCGATGCGCTGTCTAACCACAGTCGGTGACTCGGTAGCTGAGAGCTCCAGTGACTCATCATCAAGCTCTGCTTTGAGCTGATCCAGCAGATCTGGATCCAGATCGTCAGCATCATGAGAGCGATCAAAGACTGCGGCAAACTTATCGGCCTTAGGGCCAGCCTGAGGCAGGCTCGCGGCCAGTTCGTCCTCGCTGAACTCGTCCTTATGGAACATCACGTAATCAACAACCGATCGCGCCTCTGTAAGCACATGCTCCAAGGCTTCCTCTGTTGTGGCTACCACCGCACGCTCATCATCACAGCTCAAGCCCTCAGCGCCCGCCCCTGCCAGCTTAAGCTTATCAAGTAACTTTTGCTGGAGACGCTCAAGGCAAAAGCGAAAGGCTACCGCTGCGACCAAGTGCGACTGTCCCTGTTCCATGGTTAAGGTCAGTACCGCCCCCAGCTTTTGACGCCGCCGGGCGGTTAATAGCCATTGGTTTGGCTCCAGCCCGCACTTAGCGTCGAGCTCCTCACTGTGATCCATGCGCAGCAAGGTGTCCACCAGCTGGTTCTTTAAGTAGTAAGGGCGCAGCTTCATCATGATCCACCCTACTTGAGCATGCCCGCCATAATGGCGTCATAGGCGGTGAGCACTAAGCGCTGCGTCAGGTACTCACCGTAAAGCTTGATTTCCTTATTCTTAAGGCTCTCGAATGTTTCCGATGGATGCTTTGGCCCCATGACTTCTTTTGGATCCAAGATGTATTGGAGTTCTTCATGGGTCAGACCGTACATCTTTGCGATATAGGCATCCAGCTGCGCTCTGATCATCAGGCGCTCACGTGGTTCCTGGAAGGTGTATGCCGGATACTCGGTGAGCCACACCGCGTTGATGTCATCGGCCGTACGGGTCAGCATAGCAACGCGCGAAGCGATAAACTCCACATCCTCTGGCTTAAACGCCTCAGGAGGCAGGATCGGGAGCTGCTTAAGATAGAAACGATTTACATGAGCAGACGATTGTTTAATTCTCTCGACATAATCAACAATTAAACTATTAAGCATAGCCAACAAACATGATGCAAGTTTTGCATCGGCATGTGGCATTAAAACAGCAGCAGTGTTTCCTACACCATATTGCGCTGGTATAACAGAAGCAATAACAGTACGTTCATCAGTTGCTCGAGCAATATCTCGCCAAACTATTGCCCATGGAGCATCCCATGATTTTTGGCTCCAGCAGGCTTGAACTTCACTGGCTTTAACCCAAAACCGCGGTAAAACTCGGAACGATGGCTTCTGTTTATTTGATAGCACAACGTTTTGAGCATCAACAAGGACACCTTGTTTATTATAATCAAACGATGCAAATCTATGATCAAATTGAGTAAATAGCTTGCCCTCATATAATGGCACATAATTCTGCTCTTGTGCTAAAGAAATATGTGATAAATCAAATGAAGTAAACAGACCGCTATCATTTGTCATATGAAAAAGAGAAGCAGTTTGAATCCGCCAAGGATTAGCTAGTTCTTGACCTGCATCATTTTCCTTGATCAATATTGGCACTTTGCGATACAACTTACGGCAAAGTTCCAAATCATATTCAGAGCGCACCAATAAAGCTGTTTTTGTATTAGGATTAATCAGAGCGATATCACCATGTTCAAAACTTACATGACGATTAACCTCATCCAAATGTTTTGGTAAGGTAGCATAAAACACACAATCTGATTGGTCGTTATATCCCAAAGTCAAGAGAATAAACGAGTAACTACTATGAACATCGGGGAAAATACCGCTAGTATTGTTAAAGTGATATGCTGATTTTACAAGATTGTTAGAAAAAACTTCTTGTGAAAAACGTTTGGTACTATCATCTATCAAAATACCGGCAGGCAGCACCATGCCAACAGTTCCTGATTGGTTTTTAATATCAAGAGCAAGTTCAGCAAAATGAGCAAAAAGATTTACTCGGCCAAATCCAGTTAATTTAAATCGACCACCATCATCCTGTGCAAGATGCTGAAAAGTAGTAGGAACCCAAGACTGATAATTGTCCTTTACATATTTAACAAATAAGTTATGTTCAAAGGACTTTTGATCTTCATCAAGACGATCAACACCAAAAGTAACGCTATAAGATGAGGTTAACTCACCCTGTGCAAGTAAACCAATCATTTTTTCGCGTAGTGCCCCAGTTGAAGCATTAGCTATCTCCGGGCAAACTTGAGCGAACCACTGTTTATCTTCAAGTTGAGGCTTTTCCCACGGTGGATTACCCAGCACGCAATCAAACCCACCTTGGTCCATAACCTCCATGAAAGCAAATGGCCAGTGCAAGACGTGGTTCTCAGCACAAACCTTATTTGCATGGTCGAGAATGTCCTGATGACTATTGGCATAGCCCTCAGGGTCAGTCATGAGCAGGTCTAAGTCCTTGGTGGTTGGCACCAAGTGCTCGGTTGCTTGCGTTTTCTCGCTTAAGAAAGCCGCTAACAGTAAGTTGCAGGCCTTGAATCCGACTGATTCCTCGATCGCCTTTTGATTGCGCGCATTTTGCGTGGCTTTACGCTCTTCGGCCGTGATAGTATCGGCGGTGAGCTCGTCGATGTTCTTGTAGCCTAAGTGGGCTAAACTATTGCCGACGCTGCCTAAGTCACCTAGTCCCGTGTCTAAGATATTTTGGTCAAAGACCTTACGCTCCTTGGTATTGCGCTTCTTGAGGGTAGAGCATACGGTCTTATCGCTGAGGGTCAGCGCGTACTCACCCTTACCAATCGGTTTTTGGGGCGTATAGGCATCTGCTGGAATGCCCAGTTTGAGGACGTCTAAGTCCATCACACCTAAGAGCGAATTGCCGACCTTGAGGTGGTGGTCGATAAAGGACAGCGGCTTGTTCTCGGCCACACCCTCGAGCCATAAGGCCATGCGCGCCAGCTCCACCGCCATTGGGTTGAGGTCGACGCCGTAGATGCAGTGCGAGATGACATCGTGCAGGGTCTTGCGATACTCCACTGGGGCGGGCGCTCCCATGAACGCCTTTTGCTTCATGATCACTTCGGCGATACGTCTTGCGGCAGCAAGGAGGAAGTGACCACTGCCACAGGCTGGATCGATTACCTTGAGGCTAAGGAGCGCGGTCTCGGGGTCGTTCGGATTATCCTTGAGCTTTTGCTCAATGACCGGATCTAAGGCCGTCTTGATTAAGCTTTGCACTAGGCTGTCTGGGGTGTAGTACGAGCCGGAGCTCTTGCGCTCGTTGGCGTTTGCCTGGGCATAGCCAAAGCGGAAGGACGTGCGGTTGTGGGCATCACTCCACTGCACCTTAGGCACCAGCTCCAATAAGCCCTCATAGAGCGAGCCCAACTCCTCGGTGTTCATATTGCGGTAGTCGATTACGGTGACCACACCTTGGAGCGTGGCCCAGCGCATCAGCTTCATGGCCTGCAGCAGGTCAGCATTGGTCAGGTTGACATCTGGAGCCATGAGATCAGGGCATTGATCGGCCGTAAATAGGCCGCCTAAAGCTGGGAGCGCTAAGATTTCCTCACCTTGGCTTAAGGCCTTGAGCACTACCTTGATGCTGGCCCACAGGTCTTGGTAGTTCGTAAATAAGCGCTGCTTTAAGGCCATATCGCGCAAGCGATGGAGCGCATAAGCCTGGTCATAGAGCGCGCAAGCGCGGTGATAGTCACGCAGCACGCGCTGCCGTGTAATCGGCTCAACATCCTTGAGCTCAGGCACCTCGACTTGGCCCCAATTGAGATCTAAGAAGCTCTGCTCGGGAGCTTCATTTTCTGCCTCGTCTTGGGTGCGCTCTTGGCGCTCGGCCGCAAGCTTATCTTGCAGCGCATGAGCCTGCAAGGTCGCCAGCTTTTGCGCAATGCTTTCCTTGGTCGGGCGCGTATGAATAATGCCGCGCTCCTCCAAGCAGAAAATGAAGAGGAAGCGGTACATCAGGCGCAGCAGTTGATGATTGTAGTCTTGGGCACTGAGCTCGTGATTGGCCAGTTTGGCTCTTAAGGCATCGTTGCCTGCACCTTTAGCGCGTAAGAAGCCCGTACCTAAACACACTAAGGCCTCTTGCATGCTTTGGCCTAATTGCTCGCGCGCCGGGATACCTTCTTCCACGCAGAGATTGAGCCAGTGCTCCCAAACATTGAGGCCAGTCAGGCTATCAACGTGAGCGCGCGAACTGTGCAGCAAGAGGTAGAGGTGACTGAACTCCGCTTGGTTGTCGCCCTCAAAGATCGCCTCTAAGTCAAACTCGACGTAGCTCGGGCGCGAAAAGCTCATCACGTCGCGCAGTAAGCGCAGGCTATAGCCATTAAAGGCCATACCCCATAGATAATCACTGGAGGCATTGAGCAATTCTTGGGTCAGAGCAAAAGGCGATCTGCGCCCGACCTTCTTAGGTTGGGCGCTATCGCTGATCGAACAAGCTTCCATCACCGTGTCTAATGTGCTGCGCTTCTTAGTCTTGGGATCAAGTCCGGCATAGACCACGGTCAGCGGGATGATGGCACTAACGCGCTGACCTTCAGCTCCGGTCAAGGGCTTGATGTTGGTGGTGGCACCACTATTGTGCTCTGCCTTGTCCTGGACCGTATCCTCTTGGTCTAGGAGCATCGTAATCGGGAAGGTCAGCACATGACGATTAGGCTCACGACCTTCCTCGATTTGAATATTGTCCACATTCAGCGGAAGGTTATAAGCCAAGGCGGCATTGAACAAAGAGCGCGCAAAGTTGCGGGTCGCGTCGCGCTTGACCTCCGGCGTATAGCTCGGATTATCCATCGCGCGCTTAAACTGGCTATAGGAAGCACTGGCAATGTGATAAGCACGCGCCACCTCTTCCTTGAGACTTAAGCCTGCTGGGACCAGGTAATCCTGGTCACTTTGCAGATCGCCCTTGCCTTCAAAAATGCGCTCGAGCTGTACTCCGGTAAAGAGTCGGCCCTCCAAGCGACAGCAGCTGTTGTCTTGATTGTTCGCCGCCATGATTGCTTCCCTCTTTGTTCTGGTTACAGCTCGTCTAAGTCTGGCATCAGCACGTAAACGCCCATCAAGTCGACCGGTTCGCAGGCGTTGACCTCGACCACCGAGCCTTCGTTGTTATAAACATTACGACGCTTGGTGGTAGGTTGCTCCTCATCCTTGCCGACCACCTCACCGCGATGCACGGCGCTAATATGCTGTGCGCGCGCCGCCGTGAACGTCTTGAGTTCCTCGGCCTTGCTTTGGTACAGCTCGAGCGCTTGGGCTACCTGCTTATGCTTGATGACATCAGGCAAGTCACCGGTAAGTGGAGCATGCAGTAACAGCTCACGGGCTTGGTCTAACTCGAGCTGATTTTGCGCTTTAGCCCCACTAAAGGCCCATGGCACGACCTCTTCGACCATGAGATGACGGCGGGTTTGATTGCGGTAAGCAAGACGCATCTGGTAGCGGACTCGCAAGAGATAAATGCGGGTCACGGCACTGACCGCTGAGCTGTTAGCAATACCGGCGCGGGCGATTTTGCTCTCCTCCCCACTGGTGGCAACTTCCACCAAGTTATCGGAGAGTACCTTAATCAGAGGGCTGACGCGGTTGAGCAGATTGAAGTCAACAATATTGTCCTGCGGCCAGTTCTCAGCTAAGAGATTTTCCTTGATCTCAGCACGGTTGAACTGATCGAGGTTGACGTACATTAAGGCGTAAGCCCTGTGGCCAGCACGCTGCAAGCTCGCGGCTTTGGCCTGAGCCTCTGCACTCGCATCTACTGCTTCCTGGGTGCCCTTAATCACCGCTTGAGCGGTGGCCACCTGCGCCGCTTGAGTAATAGCTTGCTCGCGGTTTTCAGCGGCACGAGCCTTGGAGAGCGAGCTTAACTCCGCTTCTGTGATTTTGACGCCGAAGTAAGCGCTGGCCTCTTGGGCAAAGTATTGCAGCTCGTCGAGGCTACCTAAGCTTGCCGTTTCCTCCTGCCAGAAAGGCAGCACATCAGCCACGTGAATCGCACCTTGGGCAAAGATAGTACCCTTGCCCTTGATTTTCTCTTTGGCGTTGACCCACTCAAGCTCAAGGCTGCGTTCATCGGCATTACCTTCGTCAGCATCATCGTACATGATAGCCAGGGAGCCCTGATAGCTACGCTCATCGGTGACGTGATGATTGCGCTTACGGAAGAGTGCAGCCTTCATGATGGCGCGGTTGATGATTTCCTTCTTATCCGGCACTGGGACTAAGACACCCAGCTCCTTACGGATAGCTTCAGACTTACGCAAGATAACATCGAGCACCATGCCATCGACCGGATTATCTGGGCTATAGAGCAAGGTGCAACGTACTTCTGGAGAGGTCTGACCAAAGCGGTCGACACGACCTTCACGCTGTTCATGGCGGGTTGGGTTCCAGGCCATATCGTAGTGCACCACAGCGGTAAAGAAGTGCTGGAGGTTGATACCTTCAGACAAGCAGTCAGTAGCAACCAGCACGCGACGTGGCTCTTGGCCTAAGAGCAGCACCTGCTCCTTACGCTCAGCCGGAGTGAAGATACCGGTGATACAGCCCACCTTAACGTCCTTGAACTGACCCTTGGCGAGCTGCTTGGTCAGCTCTTCGGCCACATAATCGGCGGTACCAATAAAGCGACAGAAGATTACCGGGGCAAAGCCCTCCTTAAGCAGGCCCTTAACATGAGTTACTAACTTGGCCAGCTTCGGATCATTATCGATGCCCTTGAGGGTTTGCACCTGGGCGGCCAGCTCATCTAATTGCTCACTTTCGCTTAAGAGTAAGCTTGGCTCTAAGTCAGTATCGACCAAGGTATCATCGGTGCCTAACTCACTGTCAACCTGCTCAACTAAGCCTTCGCCCTCGATCTCGAGATCGACCGCGTTATTAGTCGCCTCGGCAGTTAGCATGAGGCGTGACTTGCGGTTGGTCAGGGCTTGCAAAGCCGCCTGCGGACTTGAGGAAATGCAGCGGAACAGCGCAATAATGGCGTACCAAACCAGTTTATTGTCAGCTTGCGACTCCAAGACGTTAATGCAATAGTCTTGGGTGGCCTCAAGGAAATCCTGCCACTGAGGCGTGAGATTGTAGGTAAGCTCAGCACTCTTGCGCTCAGTGAAGAAGGTATGAGTGTCGTTGTTATCGCGCGACCACTTCTCAATGTCGGTACGGCGGCGCTGCACAAAGTACTTAGAGAGCTCTTGGCGCAATGGGTCTTTAGCCGAGGTGACCTCACGTAGCTGCGCAAACTCTGGCTGGAGCAAGGAGAGCAAGTTATAGAAGGCGTCCTCATTGCCTGAGTGCGGCGTTGCGGTCAAAAGCAGGAGGTGGCGTTGCTTATCGATACCCTCGCGCTCGTCATTGATTACTTGCTTCAAGAACTTAAAGCGCTGCTGGCTGGCGTCACTCTCACCGGTCACGCAGGTATGAGCTTCATCCACAATAATCAAGTCCAGCTTGAGCGTTTGGAAATAGAAGCGATGACGCTCGCTCTTGATGTAATCAAGGCTGATCACCAAGTACGGATTAGTCTCGGTGAGGACGTGACCGATCGGAATATCCTTTTCCACCTTGGTGGCGTTGCTGGCCGTGACCGCCAGGGCATTGATGTTAAAATGCCCCTTGAGCTCATCGACCCATTGCTCGACTAAGTGCGGCGGACAGAGCACGGCAAAACGCTCAATGCGCCCGCGATCTAACAGCTCACGGGTAATCATACCGGCTTCGATAGTCTTACCCACACCCACGTCATCGGCAATGAGCAAACGCACCTTCTCTTGGCGCAAGGCCATCAGCAGCGGCACATACTGATACGAGCGCGGCTCAAAGTTTAAGCTGCCAAAGGAGCGGAACGGACCGGTGCCTGAGCGCAGTTGAAAGCGCAAGGCATCATAGAGTAAGCGCCCCGAGCGAAAAGCGCCCACGCGATCAAGATTAGGCAAGTCACATTGAGCTAAGACGACATCAGGCTCCAGTAAGGTCGAGACTATGGTGACATCGTCATAAGAGGCACCAAGCGGACACAATCTAAGCAATTCATCAGTTGAATCCGACTGTACCACCCAAGTACGGCCTCGTACTGAGACCAAATTGCCAGGGACATACTGAGCCATGATAAGTTCCTTGAGGACATGAGCCATTGTGGGGTTAGGGGCTACCTGACCACCCTTGGGCTTAACAAAAAGGGCTAAGCTTACCCAGTATAAGCCAAAATCGGCCCTATTTCCTTAAGAACGCGTGCCCGAGTGCGCGAAAGTGCCCTAGTGCTCACACGGCGCTGGTAATTATTAGCTCAAAAATGGCGTACGATGCTAGATTTTCGGGTAAACTGAACAGTTAGACCACGACCAATGGAGCACTGCGTCTAAGGTCACTAAAGCAGCAAGCTTAGGACCTCTGAAACGCTACGTTTGAGGCCACTGAGACTCCACGCTTGAGGTCATTAAGGCACCGCATTCTGGGTCACTGGACCTCCGTGCCTAAGATTACTGGAGCACCGTCCCGAACTGCTCCTTGTTTTATCCCGCCACTGCGGCTCAATTAGTGAGGTAATCATGAGTAATATCTTCAAGTTCCGCGAGCAACTGGTTGATGATTACCGCAACTTCAGCCGCTGCTTCAGCTATATCGCTACCGAAGATCTGCACGACGAAATTCAGGCTAAGCTCAATGATGACAGCATCTACATCCCTGAGCCGCTAATTCAGATCAACCCGTCCTATAAGGAAGGTGGCAACATCACTGATCTGACGCAAGACACAGCCAGAGGACCTGCCTTACTACACCATCTGTGTGCCAAGATCTTTGCCTTTGATAAAAAGCCTATCAACTTGTACGCCCACCAAAGAGATGCCATTGAGACAGCAGCCAACCAACAATCTTATGTCGTGACCTCAGGTACCGGCTCGGGCAAGTCTTTGACCTTCTTTATCCCAATTGTCAGCCGCATTTTACAAGACAAGGAACGAGAGATACGCGAGCACGGTGCGGTTAAACCACGGGTGCGCGCCATTATCGTCTACCCGATGAATGCCTTGGCCAACTCGCAGCTGGAGGAAATCACCAAATTCTTAGACAACCTCAACGATGAAGCCGGGAACAAGCCATCCGATCCAAGACAGTGTATCGAGGTGCGTCGCTACACCGGCCAAGAAGGTTTCGAAGAGCGCCAAGAGTTACGCCATGGCCATGTGGTACCAGACATCCTGCTGACCAATTACATGATGCTGGAGCTGATGCTCATTCGCCCTGAAGATCGCGATTTAGTCAAGCGCTGTGAGGGCCTCAACTTCCTGGTACTCGACGAGCTGCACACCTATCGCGGCCGCCAAGGCTCAGACGTAGCGATGCTGATTACGCGCTTACGCCAGAGAATCCATAGAACCGATAACCTCTCGGAGGACAAACTAATCTGCATCGGCACTTCGGCTACCATGACCTCAGTGGAAGATCCCGACGACGATGCCGAAAACCCTGAGGGTCAAGTCCCAACACGTACCGCCAAGCAAGTGGTGGCTACATTTGCCCAGAAAATCTTTGGTACCGAGTTTAAGGAAACTCAGATCATCAACGAAAAGCTCGCGCCCGAGACCGAAGGCAGTTCTGAGGAAGATATTGAGCACTGCGAAGAGTTGCGTCAAGAAATCGCACTGGCCGCCCAAGATGACTTTTCCCTTTTAAGTGGTAGTAAGCAAGGCGTCACCACCGATGAACAAGCTAAGGACAAATTTAAGCACAGTCGCCTTGCTATCTGGCTTGAGAATACCCTGAGCACGCATACCAATCTCAATGATGAAAGGGTGCGCGCCCGCCCCATCAAGCTCAGTGATGCAGTCACTAAGCTCTGTGCCTCCTTAGGGGCAAGCAAGGAAGCGCACGAGCAAGATCCGGCTTTACGTCAGCAAGCAGGGACGGCACTGACCAACTTCATGAACTTCATCTCAGATGAAAATCGCCATAACCTGCGTACCGCACGCGGACGTGCTCCCTTTGCCTTTAAGCTGCACCAGTTCATCAGTGGTCCAGGTCAAGTACGCGTATCCCTGGAGGCGCCCGGCTGCCGACAAATCTCCTTTGACGGCAATCAGTACTTTGCTGACAACCGCTATCAACCAGAAGAAACCAGCACCGAGGTCATTGACTCTTATCCTGCTTTTGAGGTCTATTTCTGCATCAACTGCGGCCAAGAGTACATCCCAGTATGGCTCCACTACTCCAAGACCAAACGCCGCAAGAATTGCCTCGATGGTTTAGAGCGAGTCAGCCCACGTCCGCTCAACAGCGGCAGTGCCAGCACCGAAGAGTACACTGCTATCGGCAATGAGCTGGAACTGGGCTTTTTATGCCCGTGCTATAAGGACCAAAAGTATCAAGAGAATAGCCTTGAGCTGTTCCCAGCAGAGTGGATTGACCCGAAGCAACCAACCCAGCTGCAAACCAAATATCGCGAGAAGGTGCCGCGTAAGGCTCTGCTTGACCGCCAAGGCTTTGTTAATCCGGGTCACAGTGCCACCGCAGCCTTCTGGGTGATCAAGGGCGATTTCACCTTATGCGTCAAATGCGGCAAGCGCTTTAACAGTCTAGGCCGCATCCGCAACCGCTTACTGGGTCTGTCTGGTGAAGGCCGCAGTTCAGCGACCACGGTCTTAAGCCTTTTGACCTTACGCAAACTCTTCGACCCTAAAGAAGATGCCTCCAAGCGTAAGCTCTTGGGCTTTTCAGATAATCGTCAAGACGCCGCCTTACAGGCCGGTCACTTCAACGACTTCATCCAAACCTTGCTGGTGCGCTCCAGCCTTATCGCCGCGCTCCAAGAAAAGCCTAACGGCTTGAACCTGCTGGAAGTAGTAGAGCAAATGAAGCTCTACTTGGGCTGGAATCGCAACCAAGTGACCATTCATGCGCGCGATCTCTTCTTTGAAAATCAAGAAAGCTTTGATTTCACCCAGAGCAGCAAAAAGTTCGATTACTTCGAGCGTCTGGTTGATACCGTGCTCTCCTATCGCTTAGTCACGGACTTAAGCGATCGCAATCTTTACACTTGCCCGAGCCTGGAAGCCTTGCGCCTGATACATATCGAGTACGCTGACCTCGACGCGCTCTGTCACGATGATAAGCTCTACGCTCAGGAGCAGGCCAATGGTAAGACCAATCTGTTACTTACTCTGCCGCCTGAGTATCGCCTTAAGCTCTACACCCTGTTCTTAAATGAACTGCGGCGCCGCACTCGCATCTCTGCCCCGTGCTTAACCTCAGACGTACAGAATATACTCAAAGATTGGAGCAAGGGCGCCTTAAAGCTTAGCTGGTATGACCCTGATGTCCGTTTACGCCGTGAAGGTTGGTTTGTGGTCGTGCCTGCCGGTAACGAAAAGAAAATAGTCACTGACAAATACACTCTACCCATTTCCACGCTCTCACGCTTTAACATTATCCTGCGCAAAGATGAGCTGTGGAATAAGCTGGAAGCGAACTACCCTGAAATTAGCGCGCGCCTCACAATCGATAAGACCACGATCCAAGAAACCTTGCAAGCGATGTGTTTCTACCTCGCCCAGCGCGGTATCTTATGTACCCAACGTTTCTCCAACGAACTGTGCTACAGCATCGACGCCAAAGCGCTTATGTGGTGCCCAGGCACTGGCTTACAAGAACTGGCCGCCCAAGAAGACAACAGCAGCTATATCGAAGATAAGGCTAAGAGCAACTTCTTTAGCAAGCTCTACTTTGACTTTGCCCAAGACTTAATCAAGTATGGCTCTGAAGTTGTAGCGGGCGCAGTACAGCTGGCCAAGAGCAATCTCATCTCGAATGCAGAGACCTCCGGCCAAGCTCCAAGCTCAGTTCCAGGCTCTGCTTTGTTTGATTTTGAGGCTCATGAGCATACCGCCCAGCTGTCCAACGACGAGCGTAAGGCGCTGGAGCAACGCTTCCGCAACGAGGACAAGGATCGCAAGGCCTGGGAAGAAGAGCACAAAAATGGCACCTTCCGCCCGATTCCGCTGCTCTACTGCTCCCCAACGATGGAGCTGGGTATTGATATCTCTGCGCTCAACTACGTCTATCTGCGCAATGTACCTCCAACTCCCGCCAACTACGTACAACGCGCCGGTCGTGCTGGGCGCTCCGGTCAGCCTGCCTTAGTCGTAACCTATTGCGCTGCTCAAAGTGCCCACGACCAATGGTTCTTTAAGCGCCCACAAGACATGGTGCAAGGCGTAGTAAGCGAACCAACCTTAGATCTAACCAACGAGGCCTTGCTCATTGCCCATTTACACTCGGTGTGGCTGGCGCATGTGTTAGAGCGCTGGCCGCAGGGACAAGGTGAAGAAGGTGACGAGTTCCCGAAAATGGTCGCGGGCGTCATGGCCAACATCCAAGAGGGCAAGACCAATTCGGCCATTGTCGCTGAGATGCAGCACGACATGAGCGAAAAGGCATTTGAAGCCCTGATCCGCAAGTACTTCCCTCTGCGCGATGAGCTCCAAGAGTTGATCTTCGACCCAGCAGTCAAAGAGGCTGCGATCGATGCCAGTCGCCAGCTGATTGAGCAATTACTCTCAATTGGCATTGATCTTGGCACCAAATGGCGTGATGACAGCTTTATCCGCGAGATCATGACTAAGGCACCAGAGCAGTTTAACGAGTGCTTTGACCACTGGCGCCGCCTCTATGTGGCCAATCTCAAGGAGCGCTTCGATCTAGCTGAATACATTGGCAAAGAAGACACCCGCAAAAGTGCTCAATTAGCCTCACAGCTTAAGACTTTAAGCTCGACCAAGTTCACCAGCTCTTACAACGACTTCTATATCTTCCGCTACTTGGCCAGCCAAGGATTCCTCCCAGGCTACAGCTTCCCGACCCAGCCGTTAATGGCCTGGGTGCCTGATGACAACGGCAGCACCATTGGCCCCCACCACGAGCGTGGTGATTGGCTGTCGCGTGCCCGCTTCTTGGGTATCAGCGAGTTTGGTCCTGGCAATGTGATCTACCACAATGGCGGTATTTACCGTTGTGATCAGCTCAAGCTCAGCGCCGGTATCGGTTTACAAGGAGGTATGGTCAAGGCTGCAAGTGATTCAGGACTCACCACGCGCTCCATCGCGGTGTGCCCAAAGTGCGGCCACTATATGGATATCGAACGGGGCTTGCCGCCTAACAACTGCGCCAACTGCGGGACGGAACTGTCGATCCGCGATCACTACGATGAGCTCTATCGGGTCTCGGTGGTCGAAACGCATAAAGTGGAGCGTATCACAGTCGCAGACGAAGAGCGCCGCCGCCAAGGTTTTGATCTGCGCACTTTCTACCACTTCGATGAGCAAAGCTCTGGCACCCACAAGCGCAAGGTCAATGTCCTGGTGCAAGACACTCCAACCCTAGAACTATCCTATGGCGATAGTGCCAAGCTCATGCGGGTCAACACCGGCTGGCGCAAGCGCGCGCAAAAAGAGGCAATGGGCTTTGACATTTCAGAGTCATCGGGATTTTGGCTCGATAAGCTGCAAGAGGGTAAAGAAGATCCTAAAGAGCAAAAGCGCCGCCGCATCTTGCCTTATGTATATGACCGGCGCAACGTCCTGATCATCGACTTTATGCCGTTTATGCGCCAGGAATGGCAGCTGGACGACGACACCTATGGCTACCGCACCTACGACCAAGGTGAGCTGATGCAGACCCGCGAGCACATGCGCAAGTTCATGGCCACGGTCAAAGCGGCATTGAGCCGTGCCATCGCCCAGCGCTTCCAGATCGAGCTCAGTGAGATCTTTGTCGAGGCGCTGCCGGATAACAACAATCCGACCCAGCTGCTCATCTATGAAAGTGGTGAAGGCGGCTCAGGCGTGCTCAAGCGTCTGTGCTCAGACCATCAAGATGCGGCTGGGCACACTGCCTTAGCAGCAGTAGCCGAAACCGCCCTTGCAATCATGCACTATGAAAAGCAGGAAGATGCGCAATGGCACCCAGGGCGCGAGGCTCAGCACGCCTGCGATAGCAAGAAGGAATGCGTAGCTTGCTACGATTGTCTCTTCACCTACTATAATCAGCCTGACCACGCCCTGATTGACCGACGCATGCATGAGGTCTACGATTTCTTTGTCGGCCTGACGCACTGCCGCCTTGAGACAGTCAGCAGCACGGGTGAAAACAGTGGCACCTTAGAGCCACAAAGCCCGGAAGAGCGCTTAGCTCAGTGGTTTAAAGCCCAAGGCTACGTGGAGCCAACTCAGATGCCATGGACTTACAAGCCGATGGGCCACGAGTTTACTGCCTACTTCAAGGCCCAACGCGTGGTAGTTGCGTTCGAGCAAGTAAGCGATGAGATCAAGGACAACTTCGACGAGCTAGGTTTTAACTGCGTCGAGCTTGACCCTAACGACCCCAGCTCCTGGGAGCAAGCCTTTGCCCCATACCACGACCTGCTCCAGAAGTAATAAACTAAGCAGCCAAGGGCCATCATGGGATCACTGTCATGACTTAGGGGGTGCCATAAAGCATATATCGCCATTTGGCTTATTTATCAGTTTTTATGACATTTCTGCTATACCCCCTAAGTCATGCCAGTGACTCCATCAGGCCCTTGGCAAAATAAAGGAACAACATTATGACTCACGTTGTAGAAAACACCATTAAGAATTTCGATGCAACAAATGTAAAAGAAGGTAAGTTATTTGCAATTGAGCCTTCTCTCGAAGGTTTAAATGAGTTGTTATCAGATTTTGAATTAATCAGGGATAACACATAGCCATAAGTTTAAGAGATAGCGATGACAAATGCACTAGATACATGCAATAGATGCAACATCTAGATACAAGAA
>CALXOW010000061.1 GCA_944390115.1 uncultured Anaerobiospirillum sp. | reverse complement strand
GACAGCAAAATTGATAAAAGCTAACTATCAAGCGTTGATCACAATTGGGGCATTTCACCACTAATCACAAAGAACCATCTATTAGCTCTATTTGTAAAATTCAATTTGTTATTTGCTAACTAAATCTAATTAGTAAGCATATTACTGGAATAACACATATTGCAAGTAACACCCAAACCACTATCATCTAGCACCTCCACCTTTGGCACCACAAGTATTTTTTAACTATATTATAATATTATTAATTTTTCTTTGATTTATGCAAACCAAACGTAAACTCAAAGCCGATCAAATTAAATTTAACTGTTTTTGATTGAATACAATCGTCGTCTTTGCAAGATTGATAAGCTTTTAAACGGGCTTCGGCTTGATCGGCTCTATCATTTGCTTGTCGTGCCTCCTCCTCGGCCGCATCAGCTCTTTTGTTGGCTATCTCAACATTTTTATAAGCCTGCTTTAGTTTATCATTAGTGCTACTAACTTCAATTTTCTTTGCTTTATGATTAAGATAGCTTCCCACACAAAAAACAACAATAAAAACCACAAATAATATTATAAGAAACAAAACAGATACAGTTGTAAAAATCGTATCGCAAGAGTTTCTAATTAATAAACTAAATGACTGTGCAGTAGCTTCAGACCACCGCAATTTAGTGGGGGTTATCCACTATGGGCCCCCATAAGCTGGCTGCCTTATGGGGCGACCCCCCCACTACATTGCGGTGAGCAAAATTGCGACTCTTACAAACAATTGGAAGGATTGTCTCGTGAAATGAATAGCCAAGTGACGTTAGTAATCCTACTCGCGCGAGAGAGCCTCGATTGGGTTGAGGCGCGAGGCCGAACGCGCCGGCATAAAGCCGAAGGCAATGCCGATAGCCGACGAGGTCAAGACCGCAGCCACAATCGAGTCCACTGAGTACGACAGGACAATAGTCGGCCAAAAGTGCATTATGAGCTGACCTACGATGTAGGACAAAAGCACGCCCATCAGACCGCCTAACATACAGACCATGACTGCCTCGATTAAGAACTGCGACAGAATGTCGCTCTGACGCGCGCCCACCGCCATACGAATGCCGATCTCACGCGTGCGCTCAGTCACCGACACCAGCATGATATTCATCACACCAATGCCACCTACCACCAAGGAGATAACCGCGATCGCAGAAATCATCAAGGTAAAGGTCATAGTGGCCTCTTCAATCGACTTCATAATGGTGTCTGACGATTGTAAGAAGAAGTCCTCACGGCCATGACGCGTAATCAGAATGCGCTTGATCGAGCTCTCGGCCACCGGGGTGGAGAAGCCATCCTTGATGCGCAACACCACCGAGCTCAAGTAGTTCTGATTCATCAGACGCGTCATGACTGATGTGTACGGCATGAAGATAGTGGGCTGCTCACCTCTGATGATAAAGGAGTCACTTGGGGCTAGTACGCCGATAATGCGCAGGCCCACCTTGCCTACGATAATGGTCTTACCCAGCGGATCTTCCGTGGGGAAAAATAGTTTTGCGGTATTGTCATCAATGACACAAACTTGGGCTTTATTATCGAGCTCACTTTGGCTAAAGATACGACCGCTTTTGAGCAAGAGGCCGTAAACCCGGAACAAATCTAAGGACACACCTTGGACTGTGGCATTGGACTCCTCCGCTCCACGTCTTATTAGTGAACTAGTTTGCACCGAAGCAGAAACCGAGTCAGCAAAGGGCTGGCCTTGCAACGCCACTAGATCACGTGCGGTGAGCGAGCGCACTCGTCCCGAGCGCACGTCACCCATGCGCGCGCCGGGGTACACCGTAATGGTATTGGTGCCCATCGCAGCGATGTTGGAGATAATGCGTTCGGAGGCGCCACGGGCAAGCGCCACCACTGAGACCACTGCCATAATACCGATAATAATGCCCAGCATAGTGAGCATGGTACGCATGCGATTGGAGAGCATGGCACGATAGGCCATGACAAAGGCTTCTTTGAAGCGGTCTAAGTGCGAGCTCCAAGTCTTGGACCATTGGTTATTGATCACTGGTTGCTCAGAGAGCACCTTGCCGCTGGCCTGCGTGGCTTGAGCGGACTGCGCAGCTTGTTCATCTTGCAGCGCAAAGGGATCTGCGACCTGTTCGTTGATGGTGTCGGACTTAATCGAACCATCTTCAATCGCGATCACGCGGTGGGCGCACGCCGCAATGCGCGGATCGTGGGTCACGATAATGATGGTATGGCCTTGCGCATTAAGCTCTTGCAGCGTCCGCATCACGTCTTGGCCCGACTTGGTATCCAAGGCACCCGTCGGCTCGTCGGCCAAGATAATTTGGCCACCATTCATCAAGGCACGGGCAATCGAGACACGCTGCTGTTGACCGCCCGACAGCTGCGCGGGGCGATAATCCACGCGCTCCTCTAGACCTAAGCTTGTGAGCAGTTCGCAGGCGCGCTGATCGCGCTTGCTTTTGCGCACCCCCGCGTAAACAGCTGGAACTTGGACATTCTCGCGGGCGCATAAGTGACCTAAGAGGTGATAACGCTGGAAGATAAAGCCAAAGAAGTCACGGCGCAGAGCCGCCAGCTCATCGGGCTGCATATTCAGGGTGTCTTGCCCCATCACGCGGTAGCTACCGGAGCTAGGGTTATCAAGACAGCCAATGATGTTCATCAAGGTCGACTTGCCTGAGCCCGATGGACCAATAATGGCCACCATCTCACCTCGGCGCACCGTGAGATCGATGCCATGGAGCACCTCGACCGCACTGGCACCTGAGTTGTAGGAGCGGCGCACGTCCTTGAGTTCTAACAAAACTTCGTGCTGCATAACGACCTCGTTAGAACATGCGTGGACCACGGCGGCGCGTGTTCGCTGCGGCAGCAGCGGCCGTAGCCACATCATCGCCAATCACTAAAGGCTGGGAGTCATCAAAGTTCGCATTGGTGACTTCCACGTATTGGTCATCGCGAATGCCCAGCTTTACCGTAATCGGGTTGATTTGACCTTGTGCTAAGAGCTGATAGACCGTGGCAGTACCATCGGCCGACTCATTTTGCACTGCCGCAATCGGGATAGCCTTGACGCCCTTGACCTCAGCAATCGTAATCTCGACCTCAGCGGTCATATCGATACGTAAAATGCCCTCGGAATTATCGACATCAAGCAAGGCGTTGTAGTAAATCGCCTCAGTGCTCGAGCTAGTGGAGCTATTGGTGCTGGTACTCTCAGCAGAAGCTGGCGCTGGATCAATCGAGCGCAGGTTGGCCTCAAAATAACGGTTAGGCAGGCCCATAATGGTAAAGCGGCACGGCATGCCCGGCAGAACCTTGACCACATCAGCCTCAGAAATCTCAGCCTCAACCGTCATGGTGTCTAAGGTTGCCAGCTTCAAAATGGTCGGCGTGGTTTGGTTGGCGTTCACGGTCTGGCCTTCCTCAACCGGAATGGCGTAAACCGTACCATCCATTGGGGCCACGATCCGGGTATAGCCCAAGTTAGTGGTGGCATCATCCACCGAAATCACGGCCTGGTCATACTGAGCCTTTAAAGCGTCCAGATCCGCCAGCGCCATTTCATATTCGGCCTCGGCTTGCTCGGCGCTTTGCGAGGTGGTAGCGTCATTTTTCAAGAGGCGCTGCTGACGCTGATGCTCGCTCTTGAGCATCTTGATCTGCGCTTCTTTGGAGGCAATTTGCGCGGCAATCAGCTTTTCCTCAGCCTGCGCCCGACGCAAGTCGTTCTGTTGAATTTCCGGATCGATTTCGCAGAGCAAATCGCCGCGCTTAACGCGGTCACCACGCTCGACATAGAGCTTTTGAATCTGGCCTGACACCTGGGCACCGACATCGACCTCGACCTTACCTGCGACCGTACCAGTGGCATAGACCTGCTGCTTGATATCACGGGTGGACGGCATCGCGGTCATATAGGTTGGCGGCTCCACATAGGTGAAGCGATAAATGCCATAGCCTCCCAATGCTATGACCAGAGCCCCAAGCAGAGCGTACTTAAGCAACTTTTTACGATTGAGCATAGCGTTCTCCTTGAGACAGAGCAAAAGACAGGTTTGCTATAATTCTAATCAGAGCAAATTAGCTCTTGCTTAGGCTTTACGAAATAACATCCTAATTGTGCCCCAAGCTTTGGCGCAAGTCATGCCTTGTTTTGACTGCGCAAATGTGAGCACAGCAAACTGCGGGCACAGCTGCCGTAAACAAAGCTTGCCGCAAACGCAGCTACGGTGAGCACAGTTTGCCGCAAACGCTGTACACGCAGCTGCCGTGCGCACACCGCAATTAGGATCAGCACCCTGACGAATGGAGGCCCCATGATCACCTTTACCTTGCACCCTGAACGCGAAAAGTCCCTCAAGCGCCGCCATCCTTGGATTTTCTCCAAGGCCGTCGCCACCGTCCACGACGAGCAAGGGAAGGAAATCAACAAGAAATCCGTTGCCTCGGGTACGCTCTGTCAGGTCAATGCCGCTGATGGCAGTTTCTTGTGCTACGCCCACTACTCGGCCGCCTCGCAGATTCTGCTGCGAGTTATTTCCTTTAAGCAAGACGATGTGCAAGGTGACAAACTGCGCCCTGATTTGGTGCTCGAGCGCCTCACCGCCGCCAAAGCTCGCCGTGCCAGCTTGCTTGCGCGCGGTGAAGGGGGCGTGCGCCTGGTGGCCGCCGAAGGCGACTACCTGCCGGGCCTTATCGTCGATAAATTCAATGACGTGATTGTCTTAGCGCTCAATTCCTGGGGCATGGAAGCGCTCTATGAGCCGCTGGTTCAGGGCCTGCACGCTTTATTTCCAGAGTGCACGCTCTACGAGCGCTCTGATGCCAAGGCCCGCTTAACCGAACGGCTGCCGCTGCGCGTGGGCTATATCGATCCTGATGACATCAGCACCACCTACAATTTGGTGGACCAACCAGCTAAGAAGATCACGCCGAACGGGACAACGATCAAAGAGATCCCGGCCACCCTCTATGTGCGTGAGAACAATTTGGTCGAGATGCCGATCGATGTGCTGCAAGGCCACAAGACCGGTGGTTACTTAGATCAACGCGCCAGCCGCTACCACTGCTATGAGCTGTGCCAAGAGTTAAAGGCCAGCTCAGAGAACGGCAAGACCGGACCTTCGGTCTTAAATTGCTTCTGCTACACCGGCGGCTTTTGCTTGAGCGCCTTAAAGGGCGGCGCCCGCTCCGTGCACAATATCGACGTCTCGCAACCGGCCTTGGACGCAGCCAAGGCAGGCGTGGTCCATAACCGCTTAGACCCAGGGCGCTGCAAGTTCATTAACTGCGACGTCTTCGAGTTTTTGCGCAAGGAGGTCAAGTTAGGCCACAAGTATGACGTGGTGATCTTAGATCCGCCGAAGTTCGTCTTAAACAAGAGCACCTTAGTCTCAGGCTCGCGCGGCTACCAAGACATCAACCGCTTAGGCTTAAAGCTGGTGGCACCGGGCGGTCACCTTTTGACCTTTTCGTGCTCAGGTCTTATGACCGAGGAGCTGTTCCAAAAGATTGTGGCCGACGCCGCCTTAGAGGCTGAAGTCGAAGCGCAAATCGTTGGCACTATGCGCCAAGACCGCGACCATATCGTGTCCTTACCCTGCCCGGAGAGCTTCTACTTAAAGGGCCTTGATATCTTGGTCAGCTAAAGCCCAGCAGGGACTATCAAGTCCTAAGAGAAGCCTCAAAGGAACTGCCATGGTCGCAGCCGTAAAGCCGCTCTCAGCCGCCTCGCCCATCAACCCGCTCCTTAAAATCGGGGATCACGTTATCACCCGTCGGGTGGGCTTTACCCACCATGGCCTGTACTTGGGCGAGGGCAAGGTCTTGGAGTACATCAAAAGCCAAGGGGTGGTGATTGTGCCCCTTACCACCTTTACCCAAGGCCATGAGCTCTTTATTCGCGAGCACAAAGATGCCAAATATCGCGGTAAAGAGGCGGTGCGCCGGGGCATGATGCGCCTGGGCGAGCAGCACTACAACCTCTTAACCCGCAATTGCGAGCACTTCGTTAACTGGTGCATCGAAGGGGTGGAGTCAAGCCGTCAGATCGACAATCTCATCTTGACCATCATCCCCTTTTACTCGCTGTTCCAGCAGTCAAACTTTGTCCAGGGCTGCCTGCGTATCATCTACGATGATCCCCACAGCCTCGATAAAGCGCTCGCGCGCATCAATTGGCACCATGCCAGCAGCCAAAATCCTGTAACCCGCGCCCAAGAGTTAAGCGAGGACATCTTTGGCACCAAGAACGAAGGCGTGGTGCACTTTGCCACTCTCTTCACCACTGCCGCGCAACTGTCACAGGAGTACAGCACTTGGCTTAAGGACCAGCAAGCACAAGAGCAGCGCCTGACGAAACCTCGGCCGCAGCAACCCAGCCCCACACTCACCCCAAGTAAAAAGAAAGCAAGGAACAAGTGGCAGCACTTCACCGCACACCTCAAGCGCCTTATGGCCAAGCTGCGCTACTCGCTCTGGGGCCTGTCGCTCCTTTTTGAGCTCTTACCAGGTAAGCACGCCAAGAGGCCTCCTCAATATCAGCCATCAGAGCAAGTTGAGAGCATCCCTAACATTCGCATCAAGCTTGACGCCAAGGAGGTCAAGGCTACCGTGGCCACTGCCCAGCATAGCGTGAGCTACCATGCCCCGTATCAACGCCCCATGACACGCGCCGAGGCCAATGATCTGGCCTATCATGTGGCCAATCAAATCGAGCAAGAGCTGCGCGCTCAGTACGAACTGCGCAGCGCGAGCGAACACGCCTCCAAGTAAGCCCAACTGAAAAGCCTCCGCCGACCACTCAAACGAAGTGGCCATGAGAGCGGAGCCTGTAGCTCACAGGCCTATTTAGCGCGGTGCTTAAGGCTTGCTTTGATTACATCGCTCAAATTCAAGACTAGCTGTTCAGTTAAGTACTCAAAATCAACCTTAACAGCATTCTTATCATCCTCTGTTATTGCATCTCTTATAACAGCGCGAACCATTGGAGACAATGAAGCTAAACTAAACTCGGTTCTTTTTTGCTTAAGCTTATCGTAAAGCAGCATCATTCTAGACACTAGTTTAGTATGATCAATTTTGATTAAATTATCACTTTTATACTCACTGGCCATGTCAATAACGATCTGAAAAGAGATATCAAGCGGAGTTTCTTGTTGACCAGTATCATCCTGAGTGGCCGCAATCTGCTGAGCTATCTGTGACACTGAATTGAGCTCAACGCTCTTTGAGTCTGCACCTCCTTCAATCTGCTCAGCAGCCTTTGACTCTTCAGTTGCGACCAACTCGGTCTTCTCAGCTGTCTTTGACTCTACCTTTTCGGCCTTAGGCTCCGGCAGAGCTTCGACCAAATCTGCACCAAGCACTTTATTAGTGTCGAGCTCAACCCTGCGCCAGTAACAAACCTGGCGCGTATCGGCTGCAATCACAAAAATTAAGCCATAACGATCCTTGATGCAGGCTTGTTGCCAAGTCGCCAGATTATGTCCATATTTGCGGTCTTTGATTTGTTCTTGCGCTTCGTCGGCAAGCTTCAGAACTGCATTTTTACTACCCTTAGGAGGTAAGCGTTTGAGTTCAATGACGTAGAACTTATTATTAAACTCAAATTCAACATCAGAGCGTCCTTTGAAGTTGAAAATTTCTTCACGAATCTGATCTGGGGTATAACTAAAGAGCAGGCACCAACAAATAAAAGTACGGAAAATTACTTCCTTAGCACCTGACCAGCCATCATAAGGAATAGCAGTCAAGAAAACATTGATCCAATGCACCACCGCTGGCATGTCTTGTCTATACATAGAATCATGCAGTTTTTGAGCTGACTCCTTAAACCATTCATTGCCTTTGCCCCAACGCTTAGTGATATAGTGCAAGAAGACATTTGCATAAACCGCTTCTACCTCATCGTTTGGGAAGTCACAGCGGTAACCTCTACTATAAGTAGAATGCTCATTTGGCGTAACCACACTCTTAATGCTAAGGTAGCCAGTTTGTACCATTAAAGCAGAGAAATTAATCTGTTCAAAAGACGAAGGCTGATCAAAATCACTTTGCGTAATCTCAATTCCAGTGTTCTTAAGTTTATCCAAAAATGAAAGATCAACATTGTGTGATACTAGATAAGAGCGTATGGCTTTGGGGGCATTAGCACTCTCCATCCAGAAAGGCAAAAATTTTGGTTTTTGATTTGGATTATCTACCACTTGCTGAAAAAATTTATTTATTGACCAAGTGCAATAGACAGAAATAGATGCATTATCATCAAAACAAAAACCATCATACTGCTGCTTAAGCTTGCCTAACAATTCATCTTCACTGCACTCAAGCAAATTAGCTGCTACTTTAATGTGAGGAGTAAAATACTTTCTGACCTCATCTTCTGTATAACCAACTATATCAGCAAAATCATGTTGCATACTGATATCAACAAAATCTTGACCGCTAATAAAAGCAGTACCTTCGTATCGACCAATGCCTGTTACCAAGCAAAAGCGGAGATTTTCAATATCGCGAATCCAAGCAAAAAGTTTGCACAGAACTTTACGATTTTTTTCATAAGCCTCAAAGTTATCAAGATTAGCTGATAAAGGAAAATCCCATTCATCAATCAGTAAAACAAAGCTAGTATCTTTAATAAAATTAAATAAAAGATCTAACAACAGACTAACATCGGTAAGTTGTGGCTCAACAGTTAAGGCTTTAGCAAAACCGGCTCGATTAAAAGCCATTCTAAAGGCTGAACAAAGATCTTGCTCGAAAGTATCTGAATTAAATTTCTCATAGAGAGATACACTAATAACCGGATAGCAATTAGGATCAGCCCACAAAGATTGGACTGCTAAACCATTAAAGTAACGGTTATTTTTGGCTCCATGGGTAAATAGCTCTTTGAGCATCGAGAGCATCATGGATTTGCCTAAACGGCGCGGACGAACAAAGAATACCTTTTTCTTTTTAGCTAAATCAGCAAGATGGGCTGTCTTGTCCACGAACAAGGTGCCACTATCAATCACATCCTTGAAATCGGAGTTGCCGATCGTGATTTCCTGCAATTTGACCTGTTCTGTTGCCGACATAGCGCTCTACCTCTCGTGACACCAACTACTATGGGAACTTGCTCTCAAATTATAGCAAAATCATTTCTTACTAGAATTAATGCTGAGCATCTGCTCTGTGCTCGCCGCACTTGCCCTTTAGGCTCGCACTGGCCCAAAGGGCACAAGCAACTATCCACGATGAATTTTGTTTGCCCGCCGCCTCATCAGAATACCAGGACACGATGAGGTCACGGCCGAAGATAAGCACCAAGAGGCCAATGAGCAGGCCTATTTAGCGCGGTGCTTAAGGCTTGCTTTGATAACATCGCGCAAATTCAAGACTAGCTGTTCAGTTAAGTACTCAAAATCAACCTTAACAGCTTTCTTATCATTCTCTGTTATTGCATCTCTTATAACAGCGCGAACCATTGGAGACAATGAAGCTAAACTAAACTCGGTTCTTTTTTGCTTAAGCTTATCGTAAAGCAAGATCATTCTAGACACTAGTTTAGTATGATCAATTTTGATTAAATTATCACTTTTATACTCGCTGGCCATGTCAATAACGATCTGAAAAGAGATATCAAGCGGAGTTTCTTGTTGACCAGAATCTTCCTGAGTGGTCGCAATCTGCTGAGCTATTTGTGGCACTGAATTGGGCTCAACGTTCTTTGAGTCTACAACTTCTTCGCTCTGCTCAGCAGCCTTTGACTCTTCAGTTGCGACCACCTCAGTCTTCTCAGCTGCATTTGACTCTTCGACTGCGATAACCTCAGTCTTCTCAGTAGTCTTTGACTCAACATCTTTGTATTTGGGATCAGGCAGAGCTTCGACCCAGCCCGAACCGAGCACTTCATGGTTCTCAAGCTCAATCCGACGCCAGTAACAAACCTGGCGCGTATCGGCTGCAATCACCAAAATTAAGCCATAGCGCTGCTTGATGCGTATTTGTTGCCAAGTCGCCAGATTGTGCCCATATTTGCGGTCTTTAATCTGTTCTTGTGCTTCGTTCGCAAGCTTTTCAGCGGCATTTTTGCTGCACTTTGGCGGCAAACGTTTGAGCTCAATAACGTAAAACTGGTCATCAAACTCAAATTCAACATCGGAGCGGCCTTTAAAGTTGAAGGTTTCTTCGCGAACACGGTCTGAGATATGGCTAAAGAGCAAGCTCCAACAAATATAGGTGCGAAAAATTACTTCTTTAGCCCCAACCCAACCATCATAAGGAATAGTAGTTAAGAAGAGATTAAGGCTATGGGCTACTGTTGCCATATCTTGCTGATGCATAGCATCATGCAACCTTTGCGCAGTAACATCAAACCATTTTTCACCATTGACACACCAACGATTAGTGATATAGCGTAAGAACACGTTAGCGTAAACTGCTGTAACTTCATTATTCGGAAAATAGCAAAGGTAGCGCCGTGAGCTATCATCAGTAGCATCAGGATTAACCACTTTTTTGATACTCAAATATCCGGTTTGAACCATCAGTGGAGCAAAAGCAACTCGCTCAAATGAAGTAGGCTCATCGAAATCACCACGTTTGATCTCAACTCCAGGATTTTTAAGCTCATCTAAAAAAGTTAGATCAACCTTCCGCGAGGCTAAGAAGGTACGCAGAGCTTTAGGTGCATTAGCATTATGCATCCAGAAATTTGTAAAATTCGGCTTAGTATTTGGATAGGCTACAATTTGCTGAAAAAAGTTATTAACAGACCATGTGCAATATAGAGAAGTCTCAGCATTTTTATCAAAACAAAATCCATCATATTGTTGCTTAAGCTTGCCTAACAACTCATCTTCACTGCAATCAAGCAGCTTAGTAGCTGCCTTAATATGAGGTGCAAAGTAAGTTTTGACCTCATCTTCTGTATAGCCAACTAAATCAGCAAATAAAGGCTCCATGCTGACATCAACAACGTCTTGGCCTGTAAAAAACGAGGTATCTTCATAACGACCAATACCAGTAATCAAGATAAAACGCACGTTTCTCAGCTGGCGTAGCCACCGAAATAAAACACTAAGAACTTTGCGGTTATTGTCATAGGCTTTGAAGTTATCAAGATTTGCTGAAAGGGGGTAGTCCCATTCATCAAGAAGAAACACAATATCAGTGCCATCAATGATAACGCCTATATCAACCAATAAATCGCTTAAACTAGAATTTTTATAATCAAGGGATGCAACTTGAGTAAAGCCAACTTTTTGAAAAGCTGAATGCAGCATCTTACGAAGATCATGCTCGAAGGTATCAGGGTCATAGTGCCCATATAATGTTAGATTAATTACCGGATAGCGATTAGTGTCGGTCCATAAAGCTTGGACCGCCAAACCATCGAAGTAGCGGTTATCCTTGGCGCCATGTGAAAAGAGCTCTTCGAGCATTGAGAGCATCATGGTTTTACCAAGTCGACGTGGTCGGGCAAAAAATACTTTTTTCTTTTTAGCTAAATCAGCAAGTTTGACCGTCTTATCCACAAACAAGGTGCCGCTATCAATCACATCCTTGAAATCGGAGTTGCCGATCGTGATTTCCTGCAATTTGACCTGTTCTGTTGTCGGCATAGCGCTCTACCTCTCGTGACAGCCACTACTATGGGAACTTGCTCTCAAATTATAGCAAAATCATTTCTGCTAGGATTAATGCCGAACCTCTGCTCTGTGCGAGCCGCATGCGCCCTTTAGGCCCGTGAGGACCCAAAGGGCGCAAGTAAATCTCTACGAGTTATGCTCGCCAGTGCCTATGGCCTAAAGGTCTGCGGCACATAGCGCTTCTTGAACAAGTAGCCAATGCGGGCAATGAGGAGAATGCTGGCACAGCTTAAAGAGCAGATAAAGCCCAGCCAAAAGCCCTTAGCACCGAGCATCGCCTCAAAGGTATCACCTGTAATCAGGCCATAACCTAAGGTGTAGCCCACCGGCATGCCCACGACCCAATAAGCCACGATCGTAATGAAGAAGATGGTGCGTGAGTCCTTGAAG
This sequence comes from uncultured Anaerobiospirillum sp., assembly GCA_944390115.1. Taxonomy (GTDB): domain Bacteria; phylum Pseudomonadota; class Gammaproteobacteria; order Enterobacterales; family Succinivibrionaceae; genus Anaerobiospirillum. Next base: position 4,122 of record CALXOW010000061.1, on the reverse strand, counting down.
CCACGTAAGATACCAACCGCAATCACTTGCAAGGTGTCAGGCAGTAAGAACACCGCGCAATAGAGCATTAGGACCGGGGCTAAGGCCTTGACCGCCGCATCATCAGAGTACCAGGACACGATGAGGTCACGGCCGAAGATGAGCACCAAGAGGCCAATGAGATAGAAGCTCAGCGCCAAGGTAGTGGCACTTATAGCCTTACGCTTGGCCTTGACCCAATTGGTGGTACCCATGGCCTCACCGACCTCGACCGAAGCGACGGCACTTAAAGCAATCGGCACGATTACCAAAAGACCTGAGACATTCATGGCAATGGTGTGGCTGGCGACCACCACTGGACCAAATGGGCTTAAGAGGACCGCCACGAGCGAGAAGCATAAGGTCTCGACCATACCTGCCACGCCCAAAGGCAGTGAGAATTTAGTAAATTCCCAGAGCTCGCGGCCTGAGACCCGGTAGTAACGGGTAAAGATACGCACCAGAGCAAAGGCCGGATGCACCCGCACAAAGATCAACATCGCGAGCACCGTGAGGTACATGGTAAGCGCAGTTGCTACACCACAGCCGACGCCGCCTAAGGCCGGCATCCCAAAGTGACCAAAGATAAAGATCCAATTAAGCGGAATGTTTAACAGCAGCGCCATCAGGCCAAAGACTAAGGTCGGTCCCGTCTTGCCCAGGCCCTCCCAATAGGCACGCAGCACATTAAACAAGGCATAAGCAGGCAGCGCTAAGCCCACTGCAATGAGATAGCCTTGGCCGATGTCAATCATGTCATGGTCGACGCTCGGCATCAGGCGATAAGCCAGTGGCGCTAACATAATGAGGCCACCTACCATCACCGCCGCAATGAGGCAGACCATAGCCGCAATTTGCAGACGCTTGGGCACTAAGTGAAGCTCACCTGAGCCCACGACATTGGCAATAAGCGGATGCAAGCCCAAAGACATGCCCACGATAAAGAGCTCGGAGGGCCAGAAAATGGAGCTACCAATTGCCACGCCCGAGAGCTGTAAGGTACCGGCGGCACCAGCCATCACAGTATCGACCACGCCCATCGACGTCGCCGCGAGTTGACCGATAAAAATCGGGAAAAAGAGCCACAAGGTGCGCTTTAACGGCGTAAGATACGAGCACAATTGGGCCCACAGACCAGTCTCCACCAAGAGCGGAGCACCAGGATTTAAAGTTGCGTCCATTGGACGATGCAGAGTGGTATTCTCTGCTTTACGCGTCATTTTGCTCATACGACCTCCCAAGAGCTAAGTCAGCTCAGGCCGTAGAATCAGGTTGTAGTCCCACCCTCTATCCTAGGCACGGTCAGGCACTAGACCTCACAGTCACCAGAGCCTTCGGGACCAGGCCTCACAGGACTAAGCCTGAGGCCCAAGTCCCAATGAGGACTGAGCCATGAGACATAGGCCTATTCGGGCTAAGCCATGAGGCATAAGCCCATTAGGGCTAAGTCATGAGGCATAAGCCTTAGTACAACTGCACTTAGGATAAGACGCGGGAGCCACGCACAGAAAAGGTCTTGCCTAACTCTACAGGCTCAAAGCTTGCGTCGTTAGAGTTCAGACTTTTGGGATGCTTGCTTTCAAGATCGCCCTCTAGCCTCGACCCGATGTCAAGGCTGACAGCGCGCTGCGGCGTAAAGCCTAAGCCCCAGCAGGAGTACCCAAACACCGCGTTTGAGCCTCACCTCAAAAGCTAAGAGACGTTGGATTGCTGACCCTGAAAAAGAACGCATTGCACGATCTTTAGGAGCTGGTCGCTCGGGGGCGCAATTTAACCTGCCCTTCGTCCTCGGAACTGCTACTACGAGGTCCGAAGTCAGGCGCGAACATCATTTTGCACTACTTCAAGCCGCCGTAAGGCTGAGTAGCACCGCTGTATTTAGTCTAGCAAAAGGCTTATTTAAGCGCTAGAGTGGCAAAGTGAGAATTTTTTGCAACAAACAACAAAATCCGTTCACGCTACCTCAATTGTGCTAGGGCACACCGTGCACTAAGCCGCTCAAGGAGTGCGCAGACAACCAGCGCTCCTGTACGCGCCAACGACTACGTGCACGGGTGCGCCAACGGGTGCACAGATGCGCTGCCCTCAAGTGCACGCCGACGCCCTGTGCTACAATTTCTGGGACTTTTTCTGGTTTTTGGAGAGGCTTGCCATGCTCGATATCATGACCCTACCGGTAACCCCGATCATGCAAAACTGCCGCATCTTGGTCCATCAAGAGACCAACGATGCCGTAGTGGTCGACCCAGGCGGGTCAGGCGCCGCTATTGCTGACCTCATCAAGACCAATGGCTATCATGCTAAGGCTATCCTCATCACCCACGCCCATATCGACCATGTGGGCGGTGTTGCTCAGCTGGTTCAGAACTTAGACTACCCAGTACGCGTGATTGGCCCGCACCACGATGAAGCCCCACTCTTTGCAGCTCTATCAAAGCAAGCTCAGATGTTTGGCGTGGCTTTAAGCGGCTCCATTGAGACTGAGTACGTGGGCGATGGTGAAGTGTTAAACCTCTTCCCTGACGCCAGCTTTAAGTGCCTGCACACTCCAGGTCACTCCCCAGGTGGCATCTGCTACTACTGCCCAGAAGAAAACTTTGTCTTGGTGGGCGACACCTTATTTGCCGGTTCTGTGGGCCGCGCTGACCTGCAAGGCGGAGATATGGCCGCTTTGATCGACTCGATCCAAAACAAATTGTTAACCTTGCCTGATGACACCGAGGTCTTCTGTGGCCACGGCGAGGACACCACGATCGGGCAAGAGCGTGCCTCTAACCCATACTTGGCCTAAAGTTATGCTGGAAATTAAGACGCTGGAAGTAACCTTTGTCCAGCAAAAGTGCCGCTTGATCTTCGATCCTGAGACTAAAGCGGCTGTGGTCGTGGACCCCGGCGGCTCAGCTGACGAGCTCATGACCACCATTAAGGAGCTGGGCCTTGCGGTGACGGGCATCTTGATCACGCATGCCCATATCGACCATTGCGGCGCGGTCGCCGCCTTAGCGCAGGCTCTGAGCGTACCGGTCTATGGGCCCCATCAAGACGATGATAAAGCGATCGAGGCTTTGGAGCTGCAAGGTGAGTGCTTGAATATCCCGTGGAGCGGGGAATTTCAGACCCAATTCGTGCGTGAGGGGCAAGTGCTGGAGTTGTTGCCAGGGCACCCGATTAGCGTGCTGCACACTCCAGGACATAGTCGCGGCTCTGTGTGCTATTACTGCCCTGACCAAAAGTTGATGCTGGTGGGCGATCTCTTGGTGCACGGCGGCATTTGGACGCGCAAGCAGCCGGGCATGGACCGAGCTCAGCTGATGGCATCGCTTACGCGCCTTAAGACCTTGCCTGATGACACCAAACTCTTGTTTGGCCACGGCCCAGACAGCACCTTAGGCGAAGAAAAGGAACAAAACTCCTACCTGGCGCAAGCCTAAAGCTCGGCTCTACGCCCCCGCGCGGTTCCAAAACCGCGCGCTCTTAGCTTCATGAGCGCGGGGTAACGGCGCTTAAACCATATCGTTTTCTTGCAGCGTCTGGTAGAAGGCGGCAATACCTTCCATGATATCGCGATACGTGGTCTCGAAGTCATCGGTGTACCATGGATCGGCGATGTCGCAGCCCATGCGCGTCGAGAAATCAAGGAGCTTGTGTACCTTGTCCTCGCACTCATCGCCAAAGAGACGGTACATATTGCGCACGTTGTTGTTGTCCATCACGATGATGAAATCGTAATAGTCCAAGTCGCGCTTGGTCACTTGGCGGGCGGTCTTGCCCTTAGGGTCGATGCCGTGCGCCAGAAGGAGCTTGCGGGCAGGAGGATAGACCGGGTTGCCGATTTCCTCTTGCGAAGTGGCCGCCGAGGCAATTTCAAACTGGTTTTGGGTTCCTTGCTCTTTGACGTACTGCTTGAACAAGAACTCAGCCATAGGGGAGCGGCAGATGTTGCCGTGACAGACGAAGAGCACCTTAACCTTGTTTTTGCCCATAACAGCCTCCAAAGAAACAACCGTTGTGCATTGTAGCACAGCCCTAAAAATAGCCAGCCCCCATGACGCAAGCGCCATGAGGGCCTAGAAGTGCTGGGTTACCAGCGCTTAGTCAGCTTAG
>CALXOW010000060.1 GCA_944390115.1 uncultured Anaerobiospirillum sp. | reverse complement strand
AACCAAGCCTGGCCATGACCACGGAACAGACCGATGGCACGCATAGCAGAACCTGCAAACGGCGCCTGCAATGGTCGCTCCTATCCCATTCTCTCAAGGGGACGCTAATTCAGAAAAATTTGCTGCTCAGACGTATGGGTGGCCAAAATAAACTTTTTCTTTTTTCAGGCCGAGCGCAGGCAAAACCAAGCCTGGCTATGACCACGGAACAGACCGCTGGCACGCGTAGCAGAACCTGTAAGTGGTGCCTGCAATGGTCGCGCCTATCCTATTCTCTCAGGGGACGATAATTCAGAAAAATTTGCTGCTCAGACGTGTGGGTGGCCCCAAAAAACTTTTTCTTTTTTCAGGCCTGAGCGCAGGCCGAAAAAAGCCCGGCACTAGGCCGGGCTTTTTTCTTTGTTTTTTTTGCGTGGAGGTTTAGACGATAATGCCTTCGTTGGTGAGCTGCTTGTAGATCTTCTTGGCACGCGGATAGCCCACGCCCAGCTCGGTCTGCAAGTCCGTGACCGTCGGCGGCTTGTTGCGGCTATCCATATAGTCGCGCACTAATTGCACCGCCTGGTCAAACTTAACGTCAAGCTCCTTTTGCTTGTCAGCAGGCTCAGCGTCCTCAGTTGGCTCCTCGTGCACCGTGATAACGTCATCTAAGTACTCTGGCGGGCCTGCGTACTCACGCCAAGCGTCGACGATCGCCTTGACGTCCTCGTTGCTGGTAAAGGCACCGTGAGCACGAGTTGGGCTGCCTGAGCCCATAAACTTGTAGAGCATATCGCCCTTGCCCAAGAGGCTCTCGGCGCCCTTATCATCAAGCACAATATTCGAGTCCATGCGATTTTGCACCGTAAAGGCGATACGCGATGGGAAGTTGGCCTTAATCATACCGGTGACCACCTCCGCACGTGGGGTCTGGGTGACTAAGACCAAGTGAATACCGGCCGCACGCGACTTAGCCGAGAGGCGCGCAATCAAACTCTCTGGAGTGTTTTGATCTTTCTTGCTGCGGCTACTTTGTGCCATTAAGTCCGCAAACTCTTCGACCACTACCACAATCCATGGTAACGGCTCGAGGCTCTGCGGCTTCGGGCCCATATCCATCGTCCAGAGTGGATCTGGAATCAAGGTGCCCTCAGCACGCTTTTGCCGAATGAGTTCGTTGTACTCGTCGAGCTTACGCACACCCAAGAGCGACATCAGCTTGAAGCGGCGCTCCATCTCATCGACACACCAGCTCAAAGCAATTGGAGTCTGGGTGGCAACCTCGGTGATAACCGGGGTGATAAGGTGCGGCAAGTCCTTGTAAATCGAGAACTCAAGCTGCTTTGGATCCACTAAGATCAAGCGCAGCTCGGCAGGCGAACGCTTTAACAAGAGCGAAATCAGCATGGTGTTAAGACCAGCCGACTTACCCGAGCCGGTGGTACCTGCCACCAGTAAGTGCGGGCTTTCAGCTAAATCCTTAACAACTGGCTCACCGACCACCGAAGCACCTAAGCACATCGGCAGCGCCGCCTTGCTGTGCTGGAACTCATTGCTCGAGGCTAAATCACCTAAAGTAATGAATTGACGGCGTGGATTTGGGACCTCCAGGCCGACATAAGGCGAGCCCTCAATAAACGGAACCACGCGCACATTGGAGACTAAGAGGTTACGGCACAGCTCGGTCTCAAGCGAGGAGATCGCCGAGCTCTTAACGCCCTGCTCTAAATCCAAGTCAAAGCGGGTGATCACAGGTCCCGTGATGTAGTCAGCAACCTTAGCCTTAACGCCAAAGGAATGCAGCACCGAGTTGATGCGCTCAGCGGTCTTCTCCAGCTCATCGTATGAGATCGTGACCTTATTGGTGGAGCGGGCGAGCAAATCAAGCCCTGGCCGCCAATCATCGTAGTGGTGACGTGGCACCGTGCATAAGGACAGACTCGACTTCACATCAGAGCTCAGCGTCTCGCTGGAGATCCCAGCCATATAGCTCGGCAGATTAGTGCTCGAGCTATTGTGGGCGCCCATAAAGGCGTTACCGGCACTCGGCAGCCCCACGACTTGCGGCGTTGCCCCCAGGTCAGCAGGCGCATTGTCCTCAGGCTCAGCACTAAGTGGGGTGCTCTCACTGTGAGCTTCATTAGGCTCGCTCTCAGCTTGCGGCTGAACCATTGGCGCTGACATGGCGCTCGGCTGGGCCATTGGCGCAGGCATGGCGCTCGGCTGGGCCCCCATGGTACCCGGTGCGCCGCCTGCCGCTGGCATTTGCCCCATAGTTCCTGGCATCTGAGCTGTCATTTGCCCTGCCATCGTCGGCTGCATCTGACCTGGCATAGTCATTTGCCCGGCCATTTGTCCCGGCACTTGACCCGGCATAGCCATCTGTCCTGGCATTTGCGCCATACCTGGGTACATCATGCCCGCAGCCATATTCTGGCCCATTACCGGCACGTACTGACCGTTAGGCAGCTGCATGTACTGCGGCATCTGGCCCATAGCCATATTCGGCATCATGCCCATCATGCCTTGGTTCATCCCCATCATATTGGGGTTGGCCATCCCCGGCATCACCTGAACATACTGGCCATTAGGCAGCTGCATGTACTGCATTTGCTGGCCTTGGTACATGCCATTTTGCATGCCGTTAGGCATCGCCATCATCTGGTTGGTATAGGACTCAGTACTTGGATCGTCGTAGTAAGCGTCGTCCGACTCTTCGTCATAAGACGCATCGTCCTCATCAGACTCACTTTCCTCCTCGGCACTAAGATCCTGCGGCACTGTGTTCGGCTCAGGCTGAGCCATCTCAGGCTGCGCGGTCTCAAGAGGTGTAGCCGACTCAGCAGATTCAGCAGGCTGTGTGGTTGCAGCAGACGGCTCGAGGAAAGCAGGCTGCGCTTCTGGTGCCGCTTCGACCACCGTGCTTAAATCGGCGCCCGAAATAACGCCTTCGCTGCTGCTATCTTCGGCTGGAATAAAGGCCGAAGTCAGCTTCCCTACTTCGTAGCTTGGCTGCTGAGTGCCAAAGTGCGCAAAGTCGATGATGTTATCCGTGCTGTCAGCATGCTCCGCTACCGGAGTCTCCGCGTGCGGGGCACGGGTGAGCGCCTCTTGCTCGCTTAAGCCTTGCTCTTGGGCCTTGGCTTTGGCGAGGTCGGCAAAGTTAAAATTTTGCGTGCGCACGGGACGCACCGGCTCATCGACCGCCTGTGCCGCGCCCGTGACAAAGTCATCGTCGTGTAAATCCGAGGCCGCCGTGCCACTTAAGCGCTCATCAATACCGCCCGCTTGCTGGCCTTGACCGCCAAAGTCATAGGCATGCTCTGGGGTGTACTGAGATGCAAAGTCGAGATCGGCGCCCATTAAGTCCACGGCGACGCTGCTCTTTTGGGCCTGAGCATCGTTGCTACGGGCTAAGGCAAAGCGATAGAAGTCGTTATCCTCATCACCCTCGCCTACTTGACTGGGCGTGGTGCGCATGATGTTGGTGCGGGTATCAGCCTCATGGGCATCAAAGCCCTGCTCAGGTGCGCCCGAGCCGGTCATGATATGAGTGCTGTCGCTATCTTGCGCGGCACTTAAGGCCTGATTTAAGTTAACCGGAGCCGCAGGCTTAATCGCCTCGGAGCTGAGCTCAGTTAAGGCCGAGCTTTCTTGATCGGAGCGAAATGAGCTCATCGCGCCCTCGGTCACGTCCTTAAACTCGGACGCGAGCGACGACAGCTCATTGATGATGTCTTGCTTTGGCGCATCCTGTCCTAAGATCGCAGCGCCCGCCCCATTATCCTCTGGGGCCAGCATATCGACTGTGGTTGGCGCGGCCTCAGAAGCCACAGCCTCAGGCGCAGCTGGAGTCTCTGGGGCTACCGGCGTGGGCTCGGAGCGCATGATAATGGTGCTAGGACCTTGGCTCTCAGCGGCGCTTAAAGGCTCAGTTAAGGGCTCAGATCCGGGCTCAGCAGCGCTCATTGCCGCAGCGACCGCTTCAGCAGCGTTATCTGCCATCCCGGCAGCGGTGCTAGCCGCACCTAAGATCGCAGCGGCACCTGCCACATCAGTAACAGCTGCAGCAGCAGTAGCACTGGCAGTCGCGGCAGCGGTTGCGGCGGCCGCCGCAGCGGCAGCCTTAGCGGCCTGGGCTGCTTCAAATTCCTTGCGCGTATCGCGAATAATGGTGTGTGGACGCAACTCCTCAGGCAAGCGCACGCCAATCTCATGGGCATTATGTTCAGCTAGCTGGACGTTATCCTCACTCTTTTTCTGCTTGCGCTTCTTAGCGCCGGTATTGACCGGCTCCTTGACGCCGGGCGTGATGTACTTAGGGCCGTCATCTTCGTCCTCAGTTTCTTCCTCGGACTCAGCCTCGGACTCAACTTGGGGCTGATTGAGCTGCTGTTCCCGCTCCAATTGCGCAGCATAGGTGCCCGCGTAAATCGGGCCCTCATCTTCATCCTCAGCGTTAGCTTCAGGGGCAGCCTGCTCTTGGGCTAGACGCTGGGCTTGCGCCTGCTCTTGAGCTTGGCGCTCAGCTTCAGCTTGTGCCTGGCGCTCGGCCTCAGCTTGTGCCTGGCGCTCGGCCTCAGCTTGACGGGCAGCTTCAGCTTGCCGCTCGGCTTCAGCTTGCCGCTCGGCTTCTTCGCGCTCACGGCGTCGGGCCTCTTGCTCAGCGGCAAAGACCTGCGGGTCGACGCGCTGCACAATGGTGTGCACCGTATCGGACTCTTCTGCGGCCCCATCCGCGCTCTCACTTGGCGTCTGCGGCATCACAGCACTGACATCCTGAGCTTGTTCGGCGGCATAGGTGCCATAGCCATATGGGCTTAACTCCGCCCCTGGACGAGCAGCAGGCTCCGGCTCCTCCTTAGGAGCCGCAGCAGCTTCGGCCTCGGCAGCAGCGGCTGCCGCAGCGGCAGCGGCCTCAGCCTCTTGCTGGCGCTTTAAGGCAACCGGATCCGGGCCCCGGATAATCTTGGTGTGAACTTCGTTCGGGTCAGTTAAGCTTGGCTCTAAGCCCTCTGGTGGGTTAACTACGCCCTCTGGGCTTGGCGCACCACTCTCTTGGGCTGAAGCTACCCCCTCTTGAACCTGAGCGAAGTTATCGGCAGGACGAGCGAAGTTATCTGCCGGATGAACGAAGTTATCTTCAGGATAAGCAAAGTTCTCTGCTGGCTGCGCCATGGTCTCTGGGTTATGGTCTAAGCCTGCTTGGGTCGGAGCCATACCATCTTGGGTCGGAGCCAGCTTCTCTTGGGAATTGACCAAACCATCTTGTGGCGTGCGAGCATGCGACTGGCTAAAGGCGGCTTCGGCCAGGGCACCTTGTCCTTGCCAATAGCTCAGATCACCTTGGCCATAGGCCTCAGCGGTATTAAAGCTGGACTTTGCAGGCTCTGCTACCGCGTGCTCCATCGGCGGCATTGGGGTCGCGGCCGTCTGGTGCTCGCCAAAAGAGTCAGCCGGAGCACTCTCATGAACCGGATTTTCGCCCCAAGCATCATGCGCAGCGGCGTCCCCGGAGAAGCCACGGTGCAGCGAGCGCTCGAGTTCTTGCGCCTCCATTTGGGTGCCATCAGAGCCTGAAGACCAAGCACCTTGCTCTGCATTGAGAGCTGCCGCGCTGGCGTTAAGTTCAGCTTGCGACGCAATGGTAGAGGCACCAGAATTGACTTGCTCAAAGAACGAACCACCAACAGCCATTCCCCCGGCCAGCGCACCGCCTGCTAAAGCGGCATTACCTGCCAGTGCCGCACTGTCAGCAGGGGTAGGCTGCATGGTCTCTGGCGTGGCCACCGACTGGGCTAAACCGCGCATAAAGGCATCTTCCATTAAGTCGCGGTTGCCTTGAGCATTGACCATACTTGGCTCGGTCAGGCCGCTTGCGGCAATGTTCTGCTTAAAGGCAGCTTGCTCAGCGGCTGGGTCCACCGCTGGCTCCAGCTGGCCTTGCTGGCGTAATTGCTCTTCAAATTGCGCAACGGTCAGATGACCTTGGCCCTGATCCGCGCCCTGGGCTAAGGCCGCTTGCTCTAAAGCTGCTTGTTCTAAAGCCGCTTGCTCTAAAGCGGCACGCTCTGGGTCAAGCGCGGCCTGGGCGGCACTGTCAGCAGCCCCGTTTTGAGCCTTAGGAGCAGCCTTCTTATTGGCTGCCTGCTGCGTCTTGCCTGGCACTGCCTTAAAGAAGATGGCACCTAAGCTATCAAAGACAAAGAATGGGCTCTTACCCCATAAAAAGGTCAGGCCACTAAAGGCGATCGCAGCAAAGATAATGGCCGACAGGAGATTAGGTAAGAAGGAGTAGCTGAACATGATGAGCATGTCGCCCAAGAGGCCACCTGCTCCGGTCGAGCCAAAGTCACCATAGGTCGAAGCTAAGGCGCACAGACCAATTAAGCTTAAATCAAAGCCTAAGACGCGTAAGCTGGCCAGGTAGAAGTCCACATGCCAGATATCAACTGGGCGTAAGAGGAGATAGTAGCCCAGGTACACAATCATCAGCGCCCAGAAATAGGACAGGACTCCGAAGTACTCAAAGAAGAAGCTGATGATAGGCGAACCTTGGTGATTATAGGAAACAGTGTCGACCTGCCCTAAGATGAGCTCACCTGAGAGTTTAGCTTGGGCTGAGGTTTGGAAATCCAGCATGAAGTAAAAGCTCAAGATGCACAGAGCAATACTGAGCACAAAGAGCACGATGCGTAAGGTGCTTCTCTCACCTTGAGGTGCTACCTTAGTCGCAGCCATAAGAATCTCTCCTCATTAGACCCAATCAGTGATTTGACCCCAGGCTCCCAGGCAAAAAATAAGGCATGCCAAAGCATGCCGCGCCCTCGGGCTCAACAGATCAAACAGTCCTAAATTATAGGCCAAAAGCCTTGGGCAATAAAGCAAAGCCCGAGTTTACGCGGCCTGAGCGCCTAAGCTCTCAGCTAAGCAGAGCCTATGGCAAAGACTATGCCCCACTTAGCATAATCTGATAAAATTAGACAGTTGTGTTTAATCACTCCAGCACAAGGCTCCAGACGCATGGATAACATGCCAAGGTAGCCTCTTTTGCGCAGGCTTGTATTGTGGCCCCTAAGGTAAGCCTAGCAGCTTAAGCTGCCGCCCTTTAGGATCACCGGAGCAAACGGTAAGACCTCAGATTTGCCGGTACCCCCTTGATCCCTGCGCTTATCCATGGGCGCGCCATAGCGCTAGCTTCCTTAAGGTAGGGATTGACTGTGCTAGATTTTCTTATTGGCTTCTTTACTGATTACGGCTATATCGCTGTCTTTGGCATCTTAATCCTCTGTGGTTTCGGTTTACCGGTGCCTGAGGATATCACCTTAGTCTCAGGCGGCGTAATCTCAGGTTTGGATTTAGCCAATCCTCATACCATGTGCATTGTGGGCTTAGCCGGTGTCTTAATTGGCGATAGCACCATGTTCCTAGCAGGCCGCATCTTTGGCTATCGCATCCAGCGCATCAAAACTTTCCGCCGTATCCTCTCACCGCGTCGTTTCTCGCACATTCAGCGCAAATTCAAGCAATACGGTTTATCTCTCCTCTTCATTGCTCGTTTCTTACCGGGCCTGCGCTCACCAATCTTCTTAGCTGCGGGCATGAGCCGCCGTATCTCCTATCTCACCTTTATCTTAATGGACGGCATTGCCGCTCTCATTTCGGTACCGGTCTGGGTGTACTTAGGCTACTTCTTTGCTGACAACCTCGACTTATTGATGGAGTACGTTAAGGACGTCCAAACCTTAATCTACCTCATCTTAGGCCTCATCCTGCTGATCGTCTTGATTGTCTATCTCAAAAAGCGCTTCCACAGCAAGCTCCATAAGTTCTCAGACGAAGGCCACAGCGACGAGGCTCCAGCTGCCAGCGCAGCGGCAACCACAGCTGCCACCAAGGTTGCTACTGCCAGCGCCTCTCCAGCAGGCACCGCAGCCGCCACCAGCGTAGACACCTCAGCTACCAGCGTCGCGCCTAGCAGTGCTGAAACCAGCACCACGGCTACCAGCGAGCAAGCTCCAGTCGAGAGTACGCCTAAGCCGTAGTCACGCCTAAAGAACAAAAAAAAAATAATGACACGGGGTCAAGCGCGCAAGTGCTTGGCCCCGCGTCGTTATTAGGCCCGACAGACCAAAGATGGGGCCAATAAGGGGCAAGCTTAGGACCAACGCGACCAAACGTGGGGCACGGCTCGGCTTTTGTGGGGTACCAGCCCACCTTGTTGCACCATAATAATGCACGGGTAAAGGCCCGTGCTAAAATGGCCCCACTTTGAGCGCCGCAAGCGCATATTTGAGCCATCGGAGCACAGCAAGCCCGGCTCAGGCGGCGTCTGAATTTTGAGGTTTAGTCATGTCTGCAATGGATCAACTGACCGAAATCGTACGTAACATCAACTCCATCTTATGGGGTCCTTGGTGTTTAATCCCGATTTTAGTCGGCACCGGTATCTTCTTTACCTTTAGACTGCGCTTTGTGCAAGTGCGTCAATTTGGTCGCGCTTTCAAGCACGTCTTCGGTCAACTCTCCTTTAACGGTGAGAAAGCAGGTCAGCATGGTATGACCTCGTTCCAGTCCTTAGCGACCGCAGTCGCCGCCCAAGTGGGCACTGGTAACTTAGCCGGTGTTGCCACCGCTATGGTTATGGGTGGTCCTGGTGCGATCTTCTGGATGTGGCTGGCCGCCTTCTTTGGTATGGCCACTATCTTTGCTGAGGCGGTCTTAGCTCAGATCTATCGTACTCACGATAGCCAAGGCAATGTCACCGGTGGTCCTGCCTACTATATCTCCAAGGGTTTAGGCTCCAAGACCTTAGCCACGATCTTCTCGCTCCTCATCATCATTGCCTTAGGCTTTATTGGCAATATGGTGCAGGCCAATTCGATCACTACATCCTTCCAGAGCGCCTTTAATATCCCTAACTGGGTTTCAGGTGTCTTCATCATCTTAATTGCCGGCTTCATCTTTATCGGTGGCATCAAGCGTATTGCTTCCTTTGCCGAGAAGATGGTGCCTTTCATGGCCTCGGTCTACGTTTTAGGCTCCCTGTACATCATCGCTATCAATATCGATATGCTGTTCCCGTCGTTACAGGCCATTATCATTGGTGCCTTCGACCCAAGTGCAGCCACCGGTGGTGTAATTGGTGCATCGATTAAGGAAGCCATTCGTTACGGTGTCGCCCGTGGCCTCTTCTCTAACGAAGCTGGTATGGGTTCGACCCCACACGCTCACGCCGTAGCCCGCGTCCGTCACCCAGCCGAGCAAGGCTTAGCCGCCATCATTGGCCTCTTCATCGATACCTTTATCGTGCTCAACGCCACCGCCATTGTCATTATGGTTACGGGCAGCTTAGATGGCACGACCACCGGTATCGTGCTGACCCAAACCGCCTTCGTGAAGGGCATGGGTACCGCCGGTGCCGGTTTCGTGGCGATCTGCTTGTTCTTTGCGGCCTTTACCACCATTATTGGCTGGTACTTCTTTGCCTCGCAAAACTTCAAGTACCTATTTGGCTACAAGAACGTCAACATGTTCTCGATTGTCGTGCTGTGCTTCCTCTTAATGGGAGCCTTCTTAGAGGTTAACCTGGTTTGGGAGCTGGCCGACTTGTTCAATGGCCTGATGGTCATCCCGAACATCATTGCGGTGATTGGTCTGTACAAATTAGTGACCCGTGCGGTCGCTGACTACGACAAGAAGTTCTTGACCGGCAAGACGCCATTATTTGGCGCCTCCGAGCAGCTCACCGACCACTTTGCCAACCGCCAAGCTGCCGTTCGCCGCTCCATGGCCAAGGGCATGGTGCGCGAAAAGAACGCCCGCGACGACGAGTAGCGCCCACTCAAGCGCGCCCTACTTTGGAAGCATGCTCCACGCCCCTACTCTCCAAGCGCGCTTGAGCATGCCCTATTGCCACAGCGTGCTCGAGCTTGCGCAAGCTGTTAAGAGCGCGCAAGCTGCGCATCGCTAAATCAAGCGTTGCGCCGCAGTAAGAAAGCAAAGCACCGCAATGCGCAAGCGCAGTAGCGTACAACCAAGCGTTGCCCTGCCGCACAAAACAAAGCTGGTCACTGCGTAATAAGCTATGAGCAGCACAGTGCCACCAAGCTGAGAGCAACAGCGCTCACAGGCGTAGTGCGCAGCACCAACGTGTGGCGCTCTCATTAAAAAAGCCGTCTCTAAGGAGACGGCTTTTTTATGGCTTAAACTCAGCAGGAGGCTTAAGCTGGGGCGCTCAAGCTGGAGCTTGGAGCAATCTGATAAGCGCCCGCCCCTTTATAGGTTAAGACGCGGTCATGCTTGGCAATCAAGGTGGAGCGATGGCCCACCGAGATCATAATGGTCTGCCCTAATTCCTGCTTTAACAGGTCATAGACAAAGGACTCATTTTGCTCATCCATGGCCGAGGTCGCCTCATCTAAGAACAAGATGGCCGGGCGATTGAGCAAGGCACGGACAATGGCCACGCGCTGCTGCTCACCTAAGGACAAGATGTGGGACCAAATGTCAGTCTCGTCTAAGTGTGGAATAAGATGCTCTAAGCCCACGAGCTTAAAGTAATGCTCGACCTTAGAGTCAGCCCCGTCCTGCGGCGCCGCTGGATAGTAGGCAGCTTGACGCAAGGTGCCTTGCGGCAGATATGGGCGCTGACTTAAGAAGAGCACTGAGCCTTCTTTTAAGTAGTGCACCTCACCGTGGACATATGGCCAAATACCGGCAATCGCCTTAAGCAAGGTCGACTTACCGCAACCCGATGGACCGCGAATTAACAAGGACTCGCCCTGCTTTAAGTGCAGCGCTAAGTCAGAGAGCAAGGTGACTGCACGTGGGCTCTTGAGCTCCATATCGGCAATCGAGATACCCTCAGCATCATCACGCTCAATATCAATGCACTTAATCTGCTCGGCCTCTTCCATCGAGCGATAGAACAAGGTCAGACGGTCAACCACCGACTTCCAGGAAGCCCACGCGGTGAAGTTATTGACCAGGGTCGAGAGGCTGTCTTGCACCCGACCAAAAGCCGAGTTGATCTGCATGATCGAACCCATCGTGATGATCTTGGCAAAGTAGAGCGGGGCGGCAATCAAGATCGGGAAAATAACCGCCGTCTGCGCATAGCCTAAGGTTAAAAAGCCCAAACGCTTGGTGCAGACGATGAGCTTGATGTAGTTGCCAACTAAGCTCGCGAAGCTGGTGCGCAGGTACTTGCCTTCCTCGCGCTCACCTTGGTACAGCGCAATCGACTCGCTGTTTTCACGTACGCGGATTAAGGAGAAACGGAAGTCAGCTTCGTAGCGCTGTTGACGAAAGTTGAGGCGTACTAACGGGCGACCTAAGATAAAGGTCAAGGTCGTACCCAAGACGGCATATAAGAGCGCCAAATAGCACATATAGCCATCTGGCAGGTGCAACTGATAACCCCACACCGTAATGTCGACCGCTCCCGAAAGATTCCACAGCACGACACCGAAGGTCACCATCATAGTGAGGTCGGTGGCCGTACCCAAGATCAGAACAATAGTCGAGGAGACAAAGAGGTTTAAGTCCTCGGCGATACGCTGATCCGGGTTATCGGTGTTTTTATCGGTGAGCTGGAGCTTGTAGTAATTGTCACTCTTAAGCCAGCGCTCCATGGTCTTACCGGTAAGCCAGGTACGCCAATTGATCGCCAGGCACGACTTCAGATAGGCGTTATAGACCGTAACCAAGACATGCACAGTAGCCAGGCCCACAAAGATCAAGAGCTGGTACTTAAAGCCGTCCAAGTCATACTCTTGGATCGTGTCCCAGAAGGCCTTATACCACGAGTTAATCGCGGTCGCGATATAGACCGAGCCGCCGGTTAAGGCCACGATCAGTGCTAACAGGCCCCACGACTTGAGGCTATCCTTACAACCCCAATAGCTCTTGATCATGCCCCAAAAGGCCCTCAGCGTGACCTTAAGCGGCAAGCAGTCAATCGGCCGCTCCCCCATCAGCGCGGCCACGCCCGGCGCTGCAGGCGCAGCAGTGCCCGCCCCCGAACCATTAGCTTGTGGTGCCTGAGACATGTCATTCCCCCTTCCATGAAAACAAGGCAAGCTATTGTGCCACAGCTAGGTTAGGACACGCTTAGCCAGCCCCAAAACGACAAGCCCCGCACCAGAGACTGGTGCGGGGCCCGTAAAAAGAGGCAAGATGTGCGGAACTTTAACTACAAATCAGTCTCAGGATCCTGCTCAGCGGCGGTACTTGCTGGCACCGATTCTGCCGACTTACCTGACACCAAATGCAAAATCAGCTCTTCTGGGTCAATCTCCATCATCTCAAAAAGCTGATAGAGCATCCTGATCTTGGTAACAACATTTTGGTTGGTATTGAGGTACAGGTCCTTATTTAGCTCACTCACCATATTTGATCTGGCCACACTGAAGTCTGGAGTACTCTTCAAATAGCACTCGAGGCAGGAGAAATTACCCCACTTAACCGAAAGCCAATTACGCATGCGCTCTGGGTTCAGCTGATAGACCAACATAAACAAATCGCGCTGGAGCTGTACCCACTTCTTGACCTCATAGTGCTTGCCTCTGAACTCAAAACCGTTAAGTTTCATGTCCGTAAGATCAAGTTCACCTTCGGCCAAGCAGTAATCAAAGGCCATATCTTGCGTATCGCTACCTTGTGACTCGCCCAGATAAGGCCAAATCTTGAGGGCCTTCTCAATCAAGCTCTGAGCACGCGCCGCCATCTCCTTTGGCCCCCAATGCTCACACTTAGCAATGGCTTGATTAAGACGCAGAGGGCTGCTGGCAAGGCCATGCTCCATCGAGCGTTTATCAGCAAATGAGCTGTTGCTGTACTTGCTGTTATAAGCAGTTAAGGTAAGGTTAGCCATGCGATGGAGCCAAGTTTTGTGAATTTCCTCGGCCTCTGGCCCCAACTCTTCACGCCACTCCTCGCTGAGTTTTTGCGGCATGATATGCTCAATGGAGTAAGAGTCATCAATCTTCACCTGCTCCAGACTATCGGCATTCTCCAAGCGTTCAAACATGTAATCAAGGGCCTCACGATTGCGCGAATTGGAGTACAGATCACGCTCAAGCAATGCCTGTTTAAAGGCAGCATCGTTTGGCATCGAGCTTGCGCCTTTGAACTTACCATCAGAGCACATGATCGATACCAATTTCTTGACCATACCCTCTGGTGCGGTTTGGGCCGCATTCTTAGGATCGAAGCTCGATGACAGCGCTTGGAAGGTGCGGTTCAGGCCATGGCTAGGAATACCGCAAGCCCAGCGGCGGAACAAGAAAGTCTCTAGGATCTTAAGTGCTTCTAAAAGCTCATTACCGCTAATCATCTTGGCACGATGCAACATCATAAATTGCATCAAAATCGGGATACGTACCGAATAATTAAGGTACACCAGACGCTTTAAGCTCTGTTCAATCGCGTTCTGTAAGTCAGCACGTGCCTTAGGGCTCAAATCGACGTCGTTATCGGTGTACAGGTCATACTCACCAGTACAGATGCTGTGAAAGAGCTTGGAATAAGTCAGCAGCTCCTTCATGACTTCAATCTTTACTTCATTGAGAGTATGGAACTCGTCCTGCAACCCCAGCACGTAATCCTTGAAGCTTAAGTACAGCACTTTCATACTTGGGGCACGACCACACTTGAGCGCCAAGTAGTACTGAATAAACTCGGAGAGCTTTTTGTGGCAGTTGAGCTCAACCGGGCGCCAGTCTTGGTAGTAAAGAGTCTTGACCTCCTCCTGCCCTAAGCCCATTAACAGGAAATTGCGGACCTTATCGCCTTCGGAGAGATCCAAGCCCTTAGAGTTGAGCGACTCGAAGATGAGCTGTGCGTCATCGCTAGGGTCAAGCTCAATTTCGATAAAGACCAAGTTCTGCGAGACCTTGTACAGCTGCGCGATAGACAGGCGGGTCTCGTTTTCCATCCACTGCGTAAAGAGCTTGTAGTTCTTGGTCAGCAAAGATTCTTCGACAAACTCGTTCTCATTGCCCGCAAAGAGCTTGTCCATAGCGCCTTGGTCATCTTGGGTCAACTCAAAGCGATGGGCCCCTAATCCACTGATAGCATCACTGGACTCATCTGAGAGGATCTTGAACTTAAGCGACGGAGCAATATCTTCAGCATCAGAATGCTTCAAAGCCATGCGGTACAAAGCAAGATAGAACAGGTACATCGTGGTCAAACGTTGTTGACCGTCAATGATGAGGTAAGACGACTGCCCATCCTTAACTTGCTGGCACACGATACTGCCAATGAAGTGGGTAGCCATTTTATCGTGCAGACGCTGACTATGAAGATGGATCATATCCTCATAGAGCGTACGGCACTGCTCCTCGGTCCAGGAGTACGACCGCTGATAGCAAGGGATAAGGTAACGCTCACCACCTGTCATGAATTTGAAGATTTTATTTTGAGAACCCTGCACTGTTCGCACTCCTAACCTGCCGCATCTAAAGCAGCAGCATCAATTGATAGCCTCTCTTCCACGAGCATGCCCAATTAAATTGCACGCGAGAAGCCATTATAGCGCATGATACAGAGTATAGACCGCACCCGAGTTGAGCTATTTGCCCCTAAAGCATGAGCGTACTGGCCAAACGAGCGGTTCACCGCAGCTGGGACGAAGGATCGGTTTTCATCCTCTAACTAACACGCCTCCTAGGGAACGACCTCTACTTATATTGCTAAGGCTAACAGGCACACTGGATATAGCTCGTAATGCCAGCACGGGGCTTGATACGAACCGCCAGCAAGAAAAAGGAATCTCCGAACGCAAAGCGCGTAGAAAAGGCTGATTTTCAACCAAAACCTCAGCGCAACCTAGAGGAAGTGTGAACTTTGTTGTTGCGCAGTAAGTTGCTGTCGGGAAAGGTGGAATATGTCCTCACACAACATCTCGTACTGCTGCTACGACCATGAATGAATGCGCTGGAGGCAAAAC
Source organism: uncultured Anaerobiospirillum sp. (assembly GCA_944390115.1). Lineage (GTDB taxonomy): Bacteria > Pseudomonadota > Gammaproteobacteria > Enterobacterales > Succinivibrionaceae > Anaerobiospirillum. The sequence goes on along the minus strand of CALXOW010000060.1, from coordinate 2,468 downwards.
TTGCGATCCTGTCGCTCCGAGCCATGATCCTACAATCAAAGCTCGTTTTTTGCCTTACACGCAATAGTTCTATCTCCTCCTATCCCCCAGCTCTCTTCTAACCAACACCATGACATCGTATCACTTAATAAGCAAGCCCCTTGGAGCAGCTGGAGACCACCTCTTGGCTTGATGCGTAATAACGTCTGACATCTACTCATCTATGCTTGTTGTAAAAAATTAGACCCCCTACCAAATCTCGGTAAGGGGCCTGTAAATAGGCAAAAGCCTTTTGGATGAGCTTATTCCTAGTCTTGTGACTTAGTACGCTTTAAATGAATGGTAAGCTCCTTAGGATCGAGCCCCAGAAGATCAAAGAGCTGTTTGATCACTTTAACCTTTACAGAAGTTATACCATGAACGTTAAACCAAGCTTCATGATCAAGCTTAACTAAAAGGTCAGGATCGATCTTCAAGTCTGAGAACTGCTCAGGGCGTCTCAAATAGCTCTTAAGTGGTTTAATCTTTTGCGCCTCATCATTAAGGCTTGAATGGATAAGTTCCGAGTTAATCCTAAATAACTGAGGAACAAGCTGTCGCTGTAAATTACCCCAGCTATTAATGTCATAGTGTTGACCATTAAACTCATAACCAGTTGGCTTTGTTCCTATCAGCTTATCTTCATCTTCTTCAGCCAAGCAATAATCAAAAACATTGGCTAAGATTGCTGCATTAGCGACCTTAGATTGCTCTTTTGGCGTATCGTTTTGCTCGTACTTAGGATAAGGCCAAAGCTTAAGAGCCTTCTTAATCAGGCTCTGCGCGCGAGTCTCCATTTCCTCGGGCCCCCAATGCTCGCATTTACCTATAGCTGCAATTTCTTTATTTAATGGTGAAAGATTATTAGCAAAGCCATGTTCATGCGTGCATTTGAAGTTAAACGAGTTATTGCTATTTTCACTGTTAAATGGTTGTGGTAGTAAAGTCAGATTGGCCAAACGATTCAACCATGTACTATGAATAGCTTCAGCATTAACGCCTAAAGATGCCTTCCACTCTGGGTTTAGTTTCTGCGGCATGATATGCTCAATTGAGTAATCTGCAGTAATGGCAATAAGCTCACGATTAGGCTTATTGTCGTCGCTAAAATTAACAAATCGCTCCAGTATATATTTAATCGCGCTACTATTGCGAGTCTTTAAATAGAGGTCGTTATCATGTAAGCACAGTTCAAACCGCTCATCATTTGGCATAGCATTTACGCCACTGCTAGAAGAGCACATGATTGACTCTAACTTATTAAGCACCCCATCTGAAGGGAGTTCATGATGTATGCTTGATGCTAAATCTTGGAACAGGCGATTAAGACCATGGCTTTCAATACCACAAACCATACGTCTTAGGAGGAATGTTTCCTCCAGTCGAAGCACAGAAAGTAGCTCAAGACCAGAGATTTTCTGAAGCTGGTGCAATCTCATGCATTCCATGGTAAATGGAATATGAACCGAGTAATTTAAAGCAGACAAACCCTTCAAGCATTGCTCGATATTAAATTGAAGATCGGAACGCTCTTGTTGTTTTAACTCTTTATCACCCCCACCATACAAAGGATAGGAACAAGAGTTAATTCGCTTATACGACTCGGAATAATCACGCAGCTCATCCATTTCACTAACTTTAATCTGAATAAGATCGGATGGCTGTTTTTTACATTTTGTAGAGATATAATCCTTAAATGAGATATATAACGAACCCTTGTTAGGCGCCTTACGACGATTGCTCTGAATAGTCAGATAATATTGAATAAAGTCAGATAATGTCTTCTTGTTTTTTGGATTTAAATCATCTTTGCAATTTTGTTCGATTGGGAGCCAATTATTCTCATAATAATCATCTACTTCGCTCTGAGCAATTCCCATTAAAACAAAATTACGAATCTTATCGCCCTCTGACAGCTTTAGACCTTTAGAATTGAGCGATTCAAAGATCAGTTGAGCATCGTCGCTGGCTTCTAATCCAATTCTAACGAAAACCAAGTAATCAGTTATTTCATACAATTCATTGAGCGAAATGTATTTTTCATTAACAATCTTTTTATAAAAGAAACTGTAGTTTTTAGTAAGTCTTGAATCATTAACAAAACAATCTTCGTTGCCTTTAAACAGCGAATCCATAGCAGCTTGATCTTGCTTAGACAACTTAAAACGATGCTTTGCTACAGTATCACGCTTATATGAATTACCTACAGAAATAACGTCATTAGCAATAGTTTTTGCAAATTCATTATAATCAATTTCATCTGAATCACTTGCATTTTGGGCACGTTCCTTAGCAACGCGCAATAGAGCAAGATAAAACAAATACATTGTAGTTAGACGCTGCTGACCATCAATAATAAATAAGTCACTGGTAGCTCAAACTCCCGTAATGTTATACGCGTGATATATCCCCATATTTTGCCAGCTCGCTTGGAATCAGTACTTGAATTT
>CALXOW010000059.1 GCA_944390115.1 uncultured Anaerobiospirillum sp. | reverse complement strand
AAATTCAAGTACTGATTCCAAGCGAGCTGGCAAAATATGGGGATATATCACGCGTATAACATTACGGGAGTTTGAGCAAGCAGTGATGCATAGGCCGGATCCCTACTGATATCACGAATGTCATGTCCGATAATAAGCTCAGCAGCGTAGTAGTGCGTGATGCCAGTAATTAAGACAAATCTCACATGCTCAATGCGGCGGAGCCAAGAATAAAACTGCTTTAGCACCGCAAGGATATCATTGAAGATTGCTCCACTGTCGAGCTTTGATGTCAGTGGGTGGTCCCATTCATCAATTAACAAAACGAGGCGATTTTCATCGGAGATGGCATCGAGCTTTGTTAGAAAATTATCTAAACTTTCCGCTTCACGCTTAAATTGATCTACTTCAGGAAAGCCTGCAATGCGGTAAGCATCAGCCAGCTCATTTATGAGAGATTTCTCAAAAGATGCAACGTCGTGGCCAGTAACGCTGATAAAAGAGATGCTGATTACTGGGTAAGTGCGCTGTTCAGGCCAGCTGTGATAGATGGCAGTATCGCGAAAATCATCCGTAACGCCCTTTGTGAACAGCTCGGCTAACATGGAGCACAGGGTGGTTTTGCCCATACGGTGTGGACGCGCTAAGAAAACCTTGCGCTTATTTTGAACTAAGCTCTTGAGCTTTTCGGTCTTATCAACAAAGAACAGGTCGTAGTATCGAATGTCATCCCAATCTGAAATGCCGGTGGGCAGCACTTTGAGTTCTGGAGTTATATCGGCCATAACGCTGTCCTTGCCTGAAGCTGCTTACTTCTACTTCAAGGAGTAGAAGTTTTGTGTGTGTGTGGCGCACAAACACAAAAGGCCTCGAAAGAGGCCCTTTGGGCACCAGCCCGAAGGCTGGTGCGTGCAGGCGGTGAGCCTGCGGTCAAGTTCAGTTACTGAACAAGCAGCAATTACTTGCCGGAGTCAGCCATCGAGCGGATTAACTCGAGAACCTTGTTGGAGTAACCGATCTCGTTGTCGTACCAGGATACTAACTTGACGAAGTTGTCGGTTAAAGCAATACCAGCCTTCTCGTCGAAGATCGAGGTGTGGGTGTTGCCTAAGAAGTCAGACGATACAACCTGATCAGCGGTGTAGTCTAAAACGCCCTTCATCGAGCCGTTAGCGGCTTCCTTGATAGCGTCGCAGATCTGCTGATAGGTAGCAGCGGTCTTTAAGGTGCAGGTTAAGTCAACAACAGATACGTCAGCGGTTGGAACGCGGAACGACATACCGGTTAACTTGCCGCTTAACTCAGGGATGACCTTGCCTACAGCCTTAGCAGCACCAGTCGAGGATGGGATGATGTTCTGGGAAGCACCACGGCCGCCGCGCCAATCCTTTAAGGATGGGCCGTCAACGGTACGCTGGGTAGCGGTGGTGGAGTGAACAGTGGTCATTAAGCCCAGCTCGATGCCGAAAGCGTCATTAACAACCTTTGCTAAAGGTGCTAAGCAGTTGGTGGTGCAAGATGCGTTGGAGACGATGTCTTGGCCAGCGTAGGTCTTGTCATTAACACCAACGACGAACATTGGGGTGGCGTCCTTGGAAGGAGCGGACATAACGACGCGCTTTGCACCAGCCTCGATGTGCTTGCGTGCCTTCTCGTCAGTTAAGAATAAACCAGTCGACTCTACAACGTACTCTGCACCGATATCACCCCACTTTAACTGGGCTGGATCGCGCTCGGCGGTGACACGTACTACGTTGCCATTTACAACCAGGTTGCCGTCTTGTACGTCAACGGTGCCCTTGAAAGCGCCGTGCATAGTGTCGTACTTGAGCATGTAAGCCATGTAGTCAGGTGGTAATAAATCGTTGATACCGACTACTTGGATACCTAACTCTGGGCGGTAAATGGAAGCGCGGAAGACGAAACGACCGATACGACCAAAGCCATTAATACCAACTTTAATAGTCATCTACTAATATCACGGCACGGACCCCAACTGACTAAAGTAGGGAGCGCCGCCTCCTAGGTTAACTACAGCTACAAAAGTTCTGATGGTTACCTACGCCCTCACTATGAGAAGCGAACCTCTCACTTGCGGCGAGGGTTTCTTGGTCGTAAGACCGGAGATCAGTGACCTATCAGGATGTTACTACCACTTGTTAAGTAGTTAGACCTAACATACTCTAGTTGCTTGGAATGTCAAGCGACCTTGCGTCCTGATAGGCGGCCTATCCTCAGATTTTTGCCATGTTTTTGGGGCGCCTCAAACTTTTGCAATTTTGTCCGGCAAAATTTGCGCAAAACCTCCCCTGATCCCGTGACAAAATGCGATTGTTCTGTTCTATGCGATATTTATCGCACGCAACGCGAGTTTACTGGTATGTCAGGGCCTCACAGCCTAAAATTATGCTCCGCTTTGGTGCTTTGACCCGGCCTTGAGGCGCTTTGACCATGCTGGGGGCTATGTCATGAGGGGGCAGGGAGGGCCGTGAGGGGCTTGCCCTGTGTGCTTGGCCTTGTTCTCTTTGAGCTTGGGCTTGCCCTGTGGTGCTTGAGGACGGTCACGGCGCGGTGCTGCTGGTGCGTTTGGGACGTGCTCTTTTGCTTTTCTTGCGGGATCTCAGTCGAAAAATAGACTAAATGCGCTGACAGTTCACCTGGGATCAGGTACGATTAGCGCGAGGCTTTCTCAGTTGGTATGAGGGAGGAAGCTTGTTGTGAGCTTGCTCCGTCATGTCAATTGCGTAAGCTTGGTGGGTTCGGCTGTGCTAATGGTTGAGCCTAACGATTTGCAGCGGCCTGTGCTTGGCGCTGTGCTTTGAGCTACTTATTGAGCTACCAGCGATATGTTGGATCTTGAAAAATTTGCCGATCAGGTGGGCATTGCGCGCGATTACATCGATGCCAATGGCCAGTACACCGTGATCTCCCATGAGGCCCGCATGGCGACCTTAGGCGCTATGGGTTATGACCTCAGCGATTTAGATGCCTTAGAGCGCCGCGCTGCGCTCGAAGAGATGGCCCCTTATAACGACATCATCGATCCGGTCACGGTCATTCGCACCGGTGAGCGCCCATTTATCATGGTGCGCACCCCTGATGTCATGAGTGAGGCGGCGGTCTTGCAGTGGCAGTTGGTGCTAGAAGATGGCCGTAAGTTTGGTGACACTATGCTGGTGTCCGAGCTTGAAATTGCCGACTTCAAGGAAGTCCAAGGCCGTTTGTTTGCGCTGCGCCGCTTCATTCTGCCATTTGAGCTGCCGCGCGATTTAGAGCTGCCATTGGGCTATCACCACTTCAAGCTCACCATCGACGATGGCGTTAAGCACTACGACTCGATTGAGCAGCTGTTAATCCTGACCCCACTTAAGTGCTATGTGCCTGAGGCAATGGCTCAGGGTAAAAAGCTGTGGGGTGCCTCGGTACAGCTGTACTCGGTCCGCTCGCGCACCAATTGGGGTGTGGGCGATTTCCACGACTTAAAGCTGTTGTTGCAGGCCGTGCACGAGCGCGGCGGTGAGTTTGTCGGCTTAAACCCAATGCACGCAGGCTATCCGGCCAGCCCTGATCCAGATATGATCAGCCCATACTCGCCATCCTCGCGCCGCTGGCTTAATATCATCTACATCAGCGTCCCAGATATTCCGGAGTTTGCCGCCTCCAAGAAGGCCCGTGACTTGGTCAACTCGCCAGCCTTCACCAAGAAACTGCAAGCTCTGCGCGATCGTGAGTATGTCGATTACAAGGCCGTGCTTGACTTAAAGCTCAAGGTCTTAGAGCTGGTCTATGACCACAATCGCATGTCCGATCGTCGCTCGATTCGCGGTAAGAAGTTTGCCGAGTTCGTGAAGAATGGTGGTCAGTCGCTCATCAATATGGCCACCTATGATGCCTTACAGCGTGAACTCTATGCTAAGGGCGTCAATGCTTGGGGTTGGCTGAAGTTCCCGAAGGAATACCAAGATTGCAATAGCCCATTCTTGGAGCAATGGCGCAAGAACAACTACAAGACGGTCATGTTCTATTGCTACCTCCAATTTGTGGCCCAAGAGCAGTTAGAAGAGGCCTATGCCTCAGCCCAAAAACGCGGCATGATCTTAGGCACTTACCGTGATTTGGCGGTCGGTGTCAGTGAGGGCAGCTGCGATGTCTGGTCGGACAGTGACAAGATTTACCGGGGTCAAGCCGAGGTCGGCGCCCCACCTGATACCCTAGGCCCATTAGGTCAGGCTTGGGGCTTAGCCCCAATGGAGCCACATGCCCTGCGCCGTAGCCGCTATGCTCAGCTCATTGAGCTCTATCGCTCCAATATGCAAAGCTGCGGTGCTTTGCGTATCGACCACGCCGCCGGTCTCTATCGCTTCTGGTGGGTGCCACCAAAACGTAAGGCGATCGACGGTGCCTATGTCTATAACCATATGCATGACTGGCTCGGTATCCTGGCCTTAGAGTCGCAGCGCCATAAGTGCCTTATCATCACTGAGGACTTGGGCACGATTCCATTAGAGCTGCGCGTGGCCTTAAAGGAAATTGGTGCATACTCCTACAAGCTCTTCTTTGGTGAGCGTGCCTTTGACGGTGGCTATATCGCCCCGCAAGATTACGAGCCACAGGCTCTGTCGGCCCTGACTACCCACGATATGCCAACCTTAAAGGGCTGGTGGTCGCACTATGACTTAACCTTAGGCCAAGAGCTGGGGATCTACACCGAGCACGACGTAGCGCGCATGAGCGTTGAGCGTGAGGATGCCAAGCAGCGCATCTTAGATAGCTTGCACGGTTTAGGTTCGGTGGGCGAGGAAGTACCACGCCGCGTCGCCGATATCCCTGAGATGACTGATGAATTGGTCGTAGGCTTAGAGCGTCACATGTGCCGTGGTTCCTGCGCCTTATTTGCCTCGCAGCTTGAGGACTGGATCGGGGTGTTAAAGCCAGTCAATGTCCCTGGCACCTTCCGCGAGTATCCAAACTGGCGCCGCAAGCTCACGGTCAATGTCGAGGACTTGGACAAGCAGCCGCTGGTTAAGGAAGTTACCACGGCTATGACCCAAGGCCGTGCTGAGGCTTCAAAGGCGGCCCCGGCTCAAACTAAGTAAGGGCTTGCCCCTTTAATCAAACGCCCCGAGATCGTTGATGGTCTTGGGGCGTTTTCGTAGGGCGCTTAGCTGTTAGCGTGACGTTCTGCCTGATTTTGGGGCGCGCTTGCTTTGAGCGTTGTTGCTATCTAGTGGTGCGGCGCTGTTGTTGCATAGTAGCGGGGACGTACTTTGGGCGCTGATGGGGAGCAAGTGGCGCAAAAAAGATCGCAACTTAGGGGGCAATCATTGTTCTATTATGAGACTTTGCCCACGTTCTCACGGTCTTGAGGGCTACACCGCGCGGGCGCTGTATTAAACTTGAGAGTATGAGTAAAGTCGGTTGAGTGCTCTTAGCCACTTTGCTGACAGGTTTAGTTTTTTATTTTTCTTTGCAGTAAGGTCCATAAACCACTCCTAGCAGCAACGCTTGCCTAAGAGCAACGCTTGCTTGCTGGAGCGGTGGGAGTGACCTTAGCTTGTGGGTTACTGTGGCTGCACCCAGCGCCTCCGCCCCAAGCCAACTTAACTAGAGCGTTGCTTTTGGGGTGATGCTCGAGCTGGTAGCTGTTTTGGGGCGGGCGCGCTTGCCAAGTGTAGGCGCACGGGCTTGGGGTTAGGTTTGGTCTAACCCTGAGTTGCAGTAAGTGTGGGGTCTTTGTGGCAACCACTCGCAGCAGCAGAAGCTGTTGATTACTTGGTGCGAGCGGCTGGCCTGAGAGTGCACTTTGCTGTCAAACATGTAGGAGCCAAACAATGCTTATTGATGAACTTAACAGTGCACGTTTAACCAAGCCTTTTGAGGTGTTAGGTCTGCAACCTAACCCTAACGGCAATGGTTTAATCTTGCGTGCTTGGCTGCCAGGTGCCAAGGAGGTACGCGCTCTGACCTTAAAGGGTAAGAAGGAAATCTGCACCCTAGACATGACCAACCCAGATGGTCTGTTCGAGAAGGTCTTAGAGAACCAAAACGAGCGCTTCCACTATCTGTTCGAGGTCAAGTACAACGACTCGACCGTTGAGGTCATTGACCCTTATCAGTTCCGTGAAGAGGCTTTCTACGGCCTTAACACCATGTACGAGACCCCTGAGAACCTTTACAAGACCTTAGGTGCTCAGTTAATTGAGGTTGAGATCGATGGCGTTAAGGTTACTGGTACTAAGTTTGCCGTTTATGCCCCTTCGGCTACTTGCGTCAGCTTAATCGGTGACTTCAACTTCTGGGATGGCCGCCGTCATCCTATGGCCCGTTCGCTCTTAGGCCACTGGGTCTTATTCGTCCCAGGCTTAGGCGTAGGCCAGCGCTATAAGTTTGAAATCAAGGATAACAATGGTAACCGCCTGCCACACAAGTCGGACCCAGTCGGCTTCTACCATGAGCAGTATCCTTCCTTTGCCTCGATCATTTCCGATCAACGTGCTTACACTTGGCACGATGAGGCGTGGCAAAAGTCTCAGCAGAATGACAAGCTGACTCAGCCAATGTCGATCTACGAAGTCCACTTAGCTTCGTGGAAGCGCAAGCAGGATGGCTCGAGCCTCAACTATCGCGAGTTAGCTCACGAATTAGTTGATTACTGCAAGGAGATGGGCTACACCCACCTCGAGCTGTTACCTGTAATGGAGTACCCATTCTCGGGCTCGTGGGGCTATCAGCCAACCGGTCTGTTTGCTCCAACCTCGCGCTTTGGCGGCATTGACGACTTCAAGTACTTTGTTGATACCTGCCACCAAAACGGTATCGGCGTGATCTTGGACTGGGTTCCGGCCCACTTCCCAACTGATGCCCACGGCTTAGCTCGCTTTGACGGCACCCCAGTTTATGAGTACGAAGATCCACGTCGTGGCTGGCACCCAGATTGGAACTCCCTCATTTACGACTTTGGTCGTGACACCGTCCGCAACTTCTTAGTCGCTTCGGCCTTAATTTGGCTCGACTACTACCACGTTGACGGTCTGCGTGTTGATGCCGTGGCTTCGATGCTCTATTGGGATTACTCGCGTAAGGAAGGCGAGTGGATTCCAAACGTCAATGGCGGCAACATCAACTACGAGGCAGTTTCGTTCCTCAAGTGGTTCAACGAGACCGTTTACCGTAAGTTCCCTCACGCTATGACGATCGCCGAAGAGTCGACCGCCTTCACCGGCGTTTCGCGCCCAACTTACACCGGCGGCTTAGGCTTCGGCTTTAAGTGGAACATGGGCTGGATGCACGACTCCCTGGAGTACATGAAGCAAGATCCTTACTTCAGAAAGTACCACCACGGCGAGATGTCGTTCAGTATGATCTATGCCTACAACGAGAACTTCATCCTCTCGATTTCGCACGATGAGGTAACGCACGGCAAGCACTCGATGCTCTACAAGATGCCAGGTGACGAGTGGCAGCAGTGCGCTAACTTACGTGCCTTCTTAGGCTATCAATATGGTCACCCAGGCAAGATCTTGAACTTCATGGGTACCGAGATCGCTCAAGGCAATGAGTGGAACCACGATGCTGGTATCGATTGGTGGTTATTACAGTACGACAAGCACAAGGGTGTTCAGGCCTTAGTTAAGGACTTAAACAAGTTCTACAAGGACAACGCCGTCATGTGGGCCAACGACTACAACCCAGAGTGCTTCCGCTGGCTTGACGTTTCCGATGCTGAGCACTCGATCTTCGCGATGCTGCGTACCTTAAATGGCGAGGGCGGCGATATCACTGATGAGTTCATCATGGTCTCGAACTTCACCCCAGTACCATACGTCGCTTATCGCTTAGGTGTACCTCGTCCTGGTACCTACCAGATCATGATCAACACCGACGACAAGAAGTATTGGGGCTCGGGCTATGCTACCGGTCCTGAGAAGTTGGTTGCCTCCAACATCTCGTGGCAGAACATGTACCACAGCATTGTGCTCGACCTGCCACCTCTGGCTACTATCTACATTAAGCGCGTCGGCGACTAAGCCTGAGGCTTATCAGCCTAGTGCTTAACCCCTCACTGTAAGTGAGGACTATAGCTCACTATAAGTGGAGCAGAACTTGCACCCACTATAAGTGAGGTTGAATTTGAGGGCTCGACTTGGTTTGGTGCAACCAACCGGGGCGAGCCCTTAGTGTCTTTACCCGTAGTGGAGCAACAGCGCTCATTTTTTGGGGAGATAGGTCATGCGATCCCTGATTTTGTTGGCACTAGGGGTAAGGGCATTAGCGCATTGTCGGGGCTGATAGCTCACTACAGCAAGCTGGTTGCGTGCAATCAAGCTTGCTTCAAGCAATCTTGCTCAAATCAAGTTTGCTTATAGCAATCTTGCTTCAATCAAGCTTGCAACAATCACTGGCACAACGGGCAGCGCACAGCGGCGCTGGTAAGGAGACACTATGCTCGAGTTAGTCGTAGAAGATCGTCCCCGCAATGTGGGGCTGGGAGCTGTCTTATTTCCGGACGGCTGTTTCTTTAGTGTCTGGGCGCCAAATGCCAGTGACCTCATCGTGCATCTCTATACCAAAAATGAGATTAAGCTCGGCTCCTTTGCCCTAGGACGCAAAAAGGGCGGCATTTGGTTTGGCTTTATCAAGGGCGTGCGTGCCGGTGACTGCTATGCCTTGGAGGCCTTAGGTGAGTATGACCCCAGCCGTGGTCTGTACTTTAAGGCCGGGCGCTTCTTAGTCGATCCCTACGCCAAGGTCTTAAATAAGCCTTTTATCTATGATGATGAGCTCTACAATCGCTTAAATGAGGCCTTTATCCCTAAGGCGATCATTGGTCCTGAGGGCGAGGACTTCAATTGGGAAGGCGTGCCTAAGGTGTTCCGTGATCGCGCTGACGTCATCATTTACGAAGCGCATGTGCGCGGTATGACCCGGCTTAAAGAAGAGGTGCCGGCGGAGCAGCGTGGCACTTATTTAGGTATGTGCCACCCGAGCGTGATCGCGCATTTAAAGCACCTGGGTATCACCACCTTGCAGCTGATGCCGATCGCGGCCTCGATGAGCGAGCCGTTCTTGGTGCGCAAGGGCCTGCGCAATTACTGGGGTTATAACCCTGTGTGCTTTATGGCGCCAAATCCTGCTTACGCGGTGGAGCCCACCAAGGTCTTAGTTGAATTTAAGACGATGGTGAAGACCCTGCACCAAAACGGCATTGCCGTGATCTTGGATGTGGTCTATAACCATACCGCCGAAGGCGACGCCGATGGCCCGATTGTGTGCTATCGCGGCCTGGACGCCCAGTCGTATTATGCCTATGAGCGTGGGGCCGACGGCCAGCCTGATTACACGCGCAATATCAATGTCACGGGCTGCGGCAATTCCTTCAATGCCGATCACATCATTTCGACCCGTCTCATCATGGACAGCCTCAAGTACTGGTTAGGCGAGATGCAGGTCGACGGCTTCCGCTTTGACCTTGCCACCACGGTGTGCCGTGAGAGCCATGGTCCTAATCAGTACTATCAATTTGACCCGAACTGCGGCTTCTTTAAGGCCTGCTTTGCCAACGAATTAACCTGCCAAGCTCTGATGGTGGCAGAACCGTGGGATCCAGGCTTTGACGGCTATCAGTTGGGCAAATACCCGCGCGGCTGGTCGGAGCAAAACGATAAGTTCCGCGATGGCATCCGCAGGTTCTGGCGCGGGGAGCGCGGGCGCTTAGGTGACGTGGCCACGCGCCTGTTGGGCAGCCGCGACGTCTTCTTAAAGGGTAAGCGCTCGATCAACGCCTCGGTCAACTATGTCACCTACCATGACGGCTTTACCTTAGAGGACTTGGTCTCCTACAACTCCAAGCACAACGAGCTCAACCTCGACCACAATAACGACGGCACGACCGAGAACTTCTCGACCAATTGCGGTTTTGAGGGCCAGACCCGTGATCCGGAGGTGATCAAGAAGCGCTGGCAGTTAAAGCGCAACCTCATTGCCACGACCTTGATTGCCCAGGGCATTCCGCATATCTTAGGCGGCGATGAGCTCTCGCGCACCCAGCTGGGCAATAACAACAGCTACTGCCAAGACAATGACCTCAATTATTACCACTGGAATATCTCCCAAGAGCAGCGCTACTTCTTAGAGTTTATTGTCAACATCAACAAGCTGGTGCGCTCAAGCCGCGTGCTGAGAGAAATCAACCTCTTTGATGACTACTTCTACAAGTTCGAGGACGATTACATCGCCAAGTGGCGTAAGAGTGATGGCACGCTGTTTAAAGACAGCGACTGGAACAATCCGGAGATCAACCACCTGTGCCTGTACATCGGTGATCGCAACTTCAGGGGCGAGCGTTGGGTCGTGATGATCAACAACGAAGAGCACGACCTGATGTTTAGATTGCCGAGCATCTTCCACAGCCGCTATTGGCACGCCATTATCGATAGCAGTGAGGCCGACGGCATTCCACGCCGCTACTCCAATGAGGCCGGTTTAGAGAGCCTGTGTGCCGCGCACTCGATGAAGATCCTGCGCATGGACACCTTCGCCGACGCCGAGCTCACCGCCGACTCGAGCCTCACCAATATGCTCGATTCGCATATGGTGTCGCGCATGCAAGGCGGCGCCCACCGCTAAGCGCCACTGCGCTCAGCGCCGCGCGCCCCCTGCGCCCCTCACGGCACGCAGCGGCGCTAAGTGCCACCCCCAACGCCTCAAGGCTGAGCCTGTAAGCTTAGCTTTGAGGCGTTGTGGCGTATAATGGGCCCGTTTTCTTGGAGTGAGAATTATTGTTATGGCTGACCAGTCCTTTTCTTCCTTTGCTGACCTAAAAGAGTTTAAGTCTAAACTCCGGCACCAAGAGGCCCAAGAAGCCCAAGCCAAGGCCGATGCCATTGAGGTCAAGGCAGGCAGCGAGCATTTAAATCCGATTAAGCGTAAGGCTCAAGAAGCCCAGGCCGCGCTGGCCCAAGAGGCTCAAGCCCAAGCCGCCCCAGCCCGGAGCGAGCGCGCGTCAGCGCGCCCAGCGGTCACGGCGCGGGCGCCGGAGGCCCCACGAGAGCCGCGCCGCGAACCACGACGTGAGGCGCGCAGCGACGGACGCGGCGAGATGCGTGGTAAGCATCAGGGCAAGCGCGCTGAGGCCAATTTGACGGGACGAGCCAAGGACGAGGCCGAGAGCAAGCGCTTAAATAAGGCCTTAGGCCGCCTCCAGCGCAAAGCCAACGAGCTCAACACCCACCACGAAAAGGATGTCGCCCAGGCTAAGGACAAGGCTAAAGCCAAGGCCCGCGCCCAAGCTGCCGCTAAAAAGCAGGGGCCGGCTCAGCAAGAGCAGGCGGGCGCTCAGCCCCAGCGCGCAGCAGGGGCTCAGGGCAAGGCGCGCCCTCAGGTTAATGGCCGCAAGTCCGGTAAGCAGGGGCCGACCGCGCCTAAGTTGCAAGGTAAGTACTTTGACCTGGAGAGCTTAAAGCTGGTGCGCGCGGCGCAAGATGAGGTCAAGTATCAGGCCCGCCGCGAGATGTATCGTCGCTTAGGGAGCTTGGATGAGTTAATCCAAGCCGAAGTGGCACGCCTGTATCTGGAGCAGCCAGAACCGAAGCGTTCGGTGCAGGAGCTGTTGCCGCAGGCGCTCTCCGCCGAGGCGATTGGTGCTACCAAACAAGAGCTGGCCACTTATGTGGCCAAAGAGCAGCAGTGGCTGGCAGAGCGCGAAACGAAGCTGCCGCGTCTTGACTATCCTGAGTCCTTGCCAGTCAGTCAGCGCCGAGAGGAAATTGTCAAAGCCCTGCGTGAGCACCAGGTGGTGATTATCGCCGGTGAAACGGGCTCAGGTAAGACCACCCAGATTCCTAAGATGTGCCTAGAGGCCGGCTTTGGCCGCAAGGGCTTAATCGGTCACACCCAGCCGCGTCGTATCGCCGCACGCGCTGTGGCCACCCGTATTGCCGAGGAAATGGGCACGCCGCTAGGCCAAGCCGTATCCTATAAGGTGCGCTTTACTGATATCAGCTCGGATGACGCTTATATCAAGCTCATGACCGACGGTATCTTGCTTTCGGAGTTAGCCTCCGATCGCTTGCTGCTCTCCTATGACGTCATCATTATCGATGAGGCGCACGAGCGCAGCTTAAACATCGATTTCCTCTTGGGCTACCTCAAAAACCTCTTACAAAAGCGCCCCGAGCTCAAGCTCATCATTACCTCTGCTACCATCGATGTCGAGCGCTTCTCCGAGCATTTCAATCACGCCCCAATTATCGAGGTGTCAGGCCGTACCTACCCGGTTGAAGTGGTCTATATGCCGCTGATGGAAGATGGCAAGGGCGTCTACGTGCAAAGCCATGATGGCAGTGGCCACTATGAGCAGCACGATCAGCAGGCCCCTGAGCCAAGCTCCGGTCCTGATGAGGCCTTAGGGACGGGGCCTGGGGAGTGGCGTGATTACCAATACGCCGAAGCAGGCGGCTCGATGGCCGCGCTGCGCGCCGCCGCCCAAGCTAGTGTGGCGGCCCAAGGTGGCGCAGCGAAGAGCCCGGTTAAGCGCACAGCCCCGATTAAGAGCACAGCCCCGGTTAAAAGCGCGGCCCCGAAGCAGGTGGCGGTCGACGATGACCGTGACCTAGCCGATACCCTGGACTTGCGCCAAGGCATCTTGCAGGCATTTAAGTACCTGCAAGCGCGTGGACGCGGTGATACCTTGGTCTTCTTACCGGGCGAACGTGACATCTTGGAGATCTCGCAATACCTGCATAAGGCCGGTTTGCGCGATACCGAGATTGTGCCGCTCTATGCGCGTTTAGCTACCACAGAGCAAAATAAGATCTTCACTGCGCACACTGGCGTGCGCATCGTGCTGGCGACCAACGTCGCGGAAACCTCGCTGACCGTGCCGGGCATTCGCTATGTGATCGATCCGGGTCTGGCGCGTATCTCGCGCTACTCGGCGCGCACCAAGATTCAGCGCTTGCCAATTGAGCCGATTTCCCAAGCCTCGGCCAATCAGCGTAAGGGCCGCTGCGGTCGTGTCAGCGATGGTATCTGCGTGCGCCTGTACTCGAAGGAAGATTTTGAACAGCGTCCGGAGTTTACCGATCCAGAGATTTTGCGCACCAACTTAGCCTCGGTGCTCTTGCAGATGGCCTCGCTGCGTCTGGGCGATATCGAGCACTTCCCCTTTATTGATGCCCCGCAGGAGCGTCAGGTCAGCGATGGTCTGCGCCTGTTAGATGAGTTAGGTGCGATCACCTTAAAGGGCAATCAAGCCTCCGGTCCTTTGACCGAGATCGGCCGCATGTTAGCGCGTCTGCCCTGCGATCCACGCTTAGGCCGCATGATTGTCGAGGCTGAGCGCTTCCATTGCTTAAGCGAGATCTTGGTGATCGTCTCGAATCTGGCGGTGATGGATCCGCGCGAGTACCCGCTTGATAAAAAAGAGGCGGCGACCAATATGCACCGGCGCTTCAATGATGACAAGTCGGATTTCCTGGCGATCTTAAAGCTCTACGATTACATCAAAGAGCTGCAAGGCTCCAACTCTAATTCAGCGTTACGCCGCCGTTTAAAGAATGAGTTTATCTCCTTCTTGCGGGTGCGTGAGTGGCTTGACGTCTACCGTCAGCTGCGCTTGAGCTCCATTAACATGGGCTTAAAGCTCAATGAGCAACCGGCCGATTATGAGTCGATTCACCGTGCCATTGTCTCCGGTCTCTTGAGCCACTTAGGTATGATTGAGCCTAATGGCAATCAATACATCGGCGCCCGTGGCAGTAAGTTCTTGATTTTCCCAGGCTCGGGTCTGGCCAAGAAGCCACCGAAGTGGCTGTGCGCCACCGAGCTTAGTGAAACGAGCCGCCTGTTTGCGCGCACCGTGGCTGCGATCGACCCGAGTTATGCCGAGACTCCGGCCTCGGAGCACCTGATCAAGGACAGCTATAACGAGCCGCATTGGTCCAAGAAGATGGGCGCGGTCATGGCCTACCAGACCCGTACCCTCTATGGCTTGCCGATTGTGCAGCGCCGCTTGGTTCAGTACCAAAAGATCGATCCTAAGCTGTGTCATGAACTCATGATCCGTGACGGCTTTGTCGGGGGCAATATCGAGTGCAAGCACCGCTTCTATCAGCACAATTTGTCCTTAGTGGACGATGTGGAGTACTTAGAGGATAAGGTGCGCCGCCGCGACCTCTTGGTCGATGCCACCACCTTGGAGCTCTTCTACCAAGAGCGCATCCCGCAGCATATCTGCAATCTACGCGACTTCAATAATTGGTGGAAGCAAAAGGAAAAAGAAGATCCGCACTTCCTTGATTTTAGCTACGAGCTTATCGCCAAGAGCGATCTGATGGCGATCGAAGATCAACTCTATCCTGAGTTCTGGCATCAAGGGGCGATGCGCTTTAAGTTAAGCTATGTCTTCGATCCGGGCACCGAGCGCGACGGCGTGACCGTCCATATCCCAATTACGGTGTTAAACCAGGTCAGGGCCGAGGACTTCTTATGGCAGATTGAGGGTCTGCGTCCGGAGCTTTTTGCCAGCTTAATTCGCTCGCTGCCGAAGCGCTTGCGCCGTAATTTAATTCCGGCTCCAGAGTACGCTCAGGCCTTAGCCGAGAGCTTAAAGGGCATCACCGACTTCATCAATGTCGAGGCTACCAATGCGCGCTTTGATAGCAAGCGCTATCTATCGCGCAATCTCTTTGTCGCGGTAGCCAAGGAGCTCACGCGCATGGGCGGTGATTTGGTCGAGCCTGAGGACTTTGATAAGGCCTTGATTGAGCCTTATCTCTTCATGAACTTCTCGATTGAAGCGGTCAATGGCAGTGAGCTAGCCTTTGGCAAGGACTTCACCTTGCTCGCAGCCCGCCTGCAAAATCAGGCCCGTGATGCCCTCCACGAAGTGGTCAAGACCCACGTGGTGGCGCCTCCGGCTCAAGCCTGGCACTATGGTGCGATCAAGCGTGAGCAGGTGACCAAGCAAGGCAGCCTCAGCATCACCGCTTACCCGGCCTTAACCGACCGGGGCGATGGTGTGACCTTAGAGCTTTACGATAGCCCGCAGCGTCAGCTCAAGGCGATGCGCCAAGGCGCGATCAAGCTCTTGGCTTTAAGCCTCAAGGCGCCGACGGCGTACCTTGAGACCCATCTGCCCAATCGCGCCAAGCTCTCGATGTACTATCAGCCGCTGGGTTCGATTAAGGAGTTGATTGACGACCTGATGCTGTGCGCGATCAACAATATTATGGAGCGCAATGGCGGCATCCCATGGGATGAGGAGAGCTTTGCCCGTCTGCGTGAGGTGGTGCGCGGTGAGCTCAACGATGAAGCCTTAAGCGTAGCCAAGCTCATCGAGCAAAGCTTAGTGAAGGCCCACGAGTTGCGCCGTCTGCTCAAGGGCAATATTTCCTTTGATCTGACGCGCTCGTACGCGGACATGCAGCAGCAATTAGATGGCCTTATCTACAAGGGCTTTATCAGTGCGTGCGGCATGACTCACTTAAAGGAACTGCCCCGCTATCTGCAAGCGGCCTTAGAGCGTCTGCAACGCCTGCAGCGTGATGTGGTGCGCGACCAGATGTATATGCGCACCATTGAGTACTGCCAAGACGAGTACCACAAGGCCTTAAAGAGCTACCACGACGACTTAGTGCCGCCAGAGCTCTACGAGGTGAAGTGGATGATCGAAGAGTTGCGGGTCTCCTACTACGCCCAGCACTTGGGCGTGGTCGGTCCGATCTCAGATAAGCGTGTCATTGCGGAAATCGACCGCATCATGCGCGAGTACCCGCCGCAGAAATAGCGCTCAGTCGTCCGGCAGGGCACCCACCGCGTTTCCGCACTGGGAGCGCGGCTGTGGCGCAGCTGGGGCGGGCGCTGAGTGAGGGGCTGCGCGCGGCACAGCGCGCCGCGTTGTGTGCGCCGCTTAGTCGCCGAGCTTGGTTGGGTGCGGCGCGGTGCCTCCGGCATTAGGCCCGAGCTTAATGCCTTCCTTTTTTGAGGTAGCGCAAAAGCGGATGGTAGGGCAGGCCCAGGTGGTTGGCCAGCGCTTTAGCTTGCCAAGTCTTGAGGCCATAGCTTTCCGGGACGGGGGCGGCCAGCGTCTCCATAATCTTTTGGCGTAAGCCCTCATCGATCGAGCTGTGACGGCCGGTGCGCGGTTTGTCGGCAAGACCGGCAATACCTTGCGCCAGAAAGCGCGTAATCCATTTGCGCACCGTTTTGCGGTCCACACCTTTTTTCTTGGCAACTTCGCTGATCGATTGCTGCTTCACAAAGAGCCGCACAATCTCATAACGTTGGCGTAATTTCGGCGTGAGGCGATTGCGATTGCTATTTTGCACCAAGGCAAATTCTGGATGGTGCTGCACTTTGCGTGCTTCCTCAGCCGCATCAAAAGAAGATTCCCCCATTGCAGAGCATACCTCTTTAGTCCGGCTCCCATCCTGACGCCCATTAGGCTGGCGTTTGACCTGAGCTTACATTCACACCACAAGCCCATGAGTGGGGCATGGACTCAACCTAAGTGCACAAGGACTTAGGGGTAAGCTGAGGTTTGGGGGGGCCGTACTTATTAATTCCCACGAGTTAAATCTCGACACCATCAGCTTCCATGCTGGGCCAAACTAAGCAAGAAAGAGACTGCGATGAAAGAGGAAGCTTTAAGCGTCTCGTTCTTACCGCCTGCCTTATCAACACACCTATCTTAAAGGCAGGAAATGACCCTCTGGTGCCGCTTAGGGCTCAAGCCCAGTCTTGAGCTCAAGTCCCAGCATCGCACAAATGTTTTGCTACGTGCACCCTTTCCACTTAAAGTGCGCGCTCAATGAAAACGTTACCATTTTTTGATAATGAGTTGGCATCTCACACAAAGCTAGATCGTATCAGGCCGGGCGGGGCTTGCACAATATTGCGAATATGTAACAATAAAATGCAAGTAGGGCTGAAATGCTCAAAATTTGCAAACGATTGCATAGCTCAACAGTATGGAGCTAGGCCCGTTTGCGCCTATTTATCGCATGAGGGGAAGGGAAGGGAGGAATTGGCGCTGGATTCAGTCTAGCAACATCAGACCAAAAGCGCTGAAGGAAGTAGATGCGGCCTTGAGGAAAAAATGCTCAGTCCGTTGCTCGCCTCACATTTTGAGCAAATACTTGCGGGAGCTGTTACAAATTAAATCTTGCACCAAATTGGGCATCTCTTCTGCTGCACGGCTTGAGTCAATTTAGTCGACAAGCGATTTGGTTGCTTAGCCATATAATCATGTAAATCGAATGTTATTGATAGCGGCGGCTAAAGTTTTATTTATCAAAATTTCTAATTAAAACAAACAGCCAAGCTGTCGGTATGCGGCTGTTTTTTTTTTTTTTTTTTTTTTTTTTTAAATTTTTAAATTTTTTTTTTTTTTTTTTTGTTTTTTTTTTTTTTTTTTAAAATAAATTTTTAAAAATGTAAATTTATATTAAAATAAATAATT
>CALXOW010000058.1 GCA_944390115.1 uncultured Anaerobiospirillum sp. | reverse complement strand
GCCCAGATAGCTCAGTCGGTAGAGCAAAGGATTGAAAATCCTTGTGTCCCTGGTTCGATTCCAGGTCTGGGCACCATCGATGCCAGCCGCGTGCTGGTTTTTTTGTATCTAAAGTTTTGTGCTCCATTATGTAGCACATTAAACCCCAGCACGGGGCTGGGGTGTAGGGCGCTGGTTCTTAAGGGCGCTGGCGCGTGCGGGCTGCGCGTGCGCGCGCGGTTGGTGCGCTGGGCTTAGCGGCCCGGAACGAAGCGTACCAGATTGCCGCGATCGACGATGAGGCAGTCGATGTGCCCGGCAGCGGCGGCTTGGATGCCAGGAAGCCCGTCTTCGACGATTAAGGCGTCTTCGGGGGCGACCTGCACTAACTCTAAGGCTTTGAGGAAGGTGTCAGGCTCTGGTTTATGGCGGGTAACATCATCGCCGCTGACGATGACGTCGATAAGCTCGCTTAAGCCATGCTGCTTTAAGATATCGACCGCATTGATGCGCTGGGTGCCAGTGCCAATACCGATTTTGGCCCCCCGACTGCGGGCCTCTTTTAAGATGGTCAGCACTTGGTCAAAGACCGGCACTTCTGCCATATGCGCACGATAAAGCTCGACCTTACGCTTGACGAAGGCGTCAATGGACGGCACCTTGCAGCCTGCTTTGATTAAGTCGCGCACGATATTAGGCGAGGAGAAGCCGCCCCGCTCATAAATGAATTCAGGCTCCACCACAAAGCCCTCATGCTCTAAGGCCACTTGCTGCCAAGCGCGAATGTGATAGGGCATCGAGTCGATTAAGGTGCCATCAAGGTCAAACACCAGAGCGCGATAGCGCGTTAAATCAAGTCCCTCCAGCCCTGTGTTTGCGGCGGTACTTGCAGCGGTGCTTGCAGCAGAACTTACTGGCGTGCTCTGTGATGCCATTCTTCACTCCCAAAAGTTATTTTGCCTCACGCCATGCTAACACAGCCCGGCCCGGCCCTTGCGTGTGAACTGTGTGCTTTGCGCGCTGCGTTACAGTTACGGCGTGGTGGTGCTAAGCTGTGCTAGACTTGCGCCCAATGGGTTTGCGCTCAAGCTAGTTGAGTTTGGTGGTTGAGCCCGGTGTTTGGTGGTGGGCCGAGGGGTGCCGCAATGAGTGAAATAGTTTTAACTTGCGATACCGTCGTGATCGGGGCTGGAACGGCGGGCGTTGAGGCCTTTAAGGCGGCTACCGACGAAGGGGTCAATTGCGTTTTGGTCGAATCAGGCCCCCTTGGTACCTCCGCTAAGCGCTCGGGCGATACTCCGATTTCGACCCTGATGGCCGCAGGCCGCGTCAGCCATGCGCTAGTGGAGCTGGAAAAGCACGGCATCAAGGGCCTGTATGAGCTGGGCATGGGCCTTGATTTAGATCAGGTGCTCAACAATGTGCGCGCGGTGCGCGCCAAGGACACCTCCGAGGTTTTGTCCTTTATCTACCGCATCGCCGAAGAAAAACGCTTGATCGGCAAAGCCCGTTTTCTCGATGCCCATAGCCTCATGGTCAACGAAAGCCATCTCGTGCGCTTTAAGACAGCGGTGGTGGCGACTGGTGCCACCTCGATTATCCCCTACGAGCTCAATCAGTACTCGGCCCAGGCCTTAGCCGAAAAGGCGGCACGTGCCGCGCGTGAGCAAGCTGAGCTCACCGGCAGCACCCCTGAGCTGCCATATCCCCAAGTGGCTACCGGCGGCGTCTATACGCCTCAAGAGCTCTTTGAGCTTGACCACCTACCTAATTCCATGGCGATCTTTGGCTCCAATCGCGAGGGGCTGCAAATTGGCCAAGCCCTGGCCTATTTGGGCGTCAAGGTCGTGGTCTTTGGCCAGCACCATATTTGGAAGCTCACCGATGAGTCGGTGATTGATGCGGCCATTGATGCCTTCAAAGATCGTTTTGACTTGGTGCTTGAGAGCTTTACCACGGCCATTGATAAGTATGAGCAGGGCTTTGGTATCTACTATCTGGATGGCACCAATTACGAAAACATCTTGGGGGTCGATACCATTTTGGTCGCCAATGTGCGCTATCCCAAGCTTGAGGGTTTAAATCTGCGCTCTTTAGGCGTGGAGTTTGAGCGCTCGGGCTGCATCAAGATCGACCCTAAGACCATGCAGACCAGCACGCCGCAGATCTTTGCCGCAGGTGAGGTCACCGATCTTGATTTGACGCTCGTTAACTGCCGCAATGATGGCCAAGTCGCCGGTATCAACGCCGCGCGCCAAGCCCTGAATATGCCGGACTTGCCGCCTCTAGAGCAGGTCGCCCCCGAAAGCGAGCATGAGGCGCGCTATATGGGACGTGGTCCTGCGACCGCCCAGCCTGCGGGCGCGCATGCCTATGCTCAGGCCTTGGGGCTCACCTCAGTTAAGCGTGCGGCGGTCTCTGACGCGGCTAGTGCTGTTGCGGCTAGTGCGTCTAGTGCTCCCGCCGTTCCGGCTGAAATGGAGGCCACACCGGAGCGCGTGATTGAGGTGGCTGATGCCACGCTCGCGGCGGATTTGGCGGCGGACTCGGCCACGGAGTCAGCTGACTTGGCGCCGTCGGCACAGGCGGCAGCGTCGGATGAGGCGGCAGCGTCGGATGAAGCGGCGGCGGCTTCTCAGTGCGGGGATAAGAAAGCAAGTCAAGCGCTGCCCTTGGGGGCGGGCGCCAGCTCGGCGCTCTATCATTACCGTGATAGCGCCGGCCAAGTGGTGGATGCAGCGGCGCTGGCCGCCCCTGAGGCCGAGCAGGGCTTTGATGTCTATGAGGTACGGCGCAACACTTTAGAAAAATGGGCCCACAATCTTGAGAAAGGGGCCAATGTGACGCCGCCACCGGGTGAAGTCACGCCCGAACTGCAAGCTGAGATTAAGGCGCAGCATGAGGCGGGGCGGCCGGTGCAGTTTATGGAGCGCATACCTGATTTCAAGCTTGATATCCTGCACACCGATCCTGAGCTGGCTTTGGTGGGCTTAAGCTATGAAGAGGTCAAAGAGCGGGCCCGGCACGGCCATCCCTTTGTCTCAAGCGAGGTGCGCGCGACCGAAGGCCGCTATCGCATTACCCACCAAGAAGGGGGCATTTTGCGCCTGTATTGCGATGAGGCCACGCATGTGGTGTTAGGCGCGGAGATGTGCCTGCATGATGCAGGACATTTAGCGCACTTTTTAGCGCAGGCGATCGCCTCCCAGCTCACGGTTGAGCAGCTCTATGCGCTGCCGTACTTTAGCTCCTCCTATGAGGAGATTATCAAGAGCGCGGCCGAGCAAGCGCTCAAGAATATTGCGCGTAAAGGCCAAGGTCTGTAGGATCTGCCCCACAGCCGGTTTCTTCTTCTTTTTGAGGTGAATGTTATGACCAAGCAGATTGTGTTGGCATCAGGCAATATGGGCAAGGCACGCGAGTTTGGCGAGATCTTGTCCCCCTTAGGCATTGAGATTCACCTGCAAAAGGAATTTGACGTCCCTGAGGTCGCCGAAAATGGCTTGAGCTTCATGGAAAACGCCTTAATCAAGGCCCGTCATGCCGCCAAATATAGCAAGATGCCTGCTCTGGCCGATGACTCGGGCCTGTGCGTGGATGCCTTAGACGGCGCTCCGGGCATTTTCTCGGCCCGTTACTGCGGACAGTGGGGCAAGGACCAAGAAAACAACGCCAAGCTGTTAAAGGCCTTAGAGGGCGTACCTGCCGAGAAGCGTACCGCGCGTTATTACGTGGCCTTAGCCTATGTGCGCTCGGAGTATGACCCAGTGCCGATTGTGGTTACCGGTTCTTGGGAAGGCTCGATTGCCACTAAGGCCTTAGGCTCAGGTGGCTTTGGCTACGATCCGCTCTTTTTAGTCACGGGGCGCAATTGCACGGCCGCGCAGCTTCCAGCGCAAATCAAGAACACCATTTCGCACCGCGCACGCGCCTTAGCGCTCTTAGTCTCTGAGCTCAAGCGGGCCCAGGAAATCTAAGGTCTATGGCTTACTTTGCAGCGTTACCTCAGCTTACTGTGCCTGCGACCTTAGCGCATTTAGTGCCACCGGAGGTGGTGGCCGCACGCGACTACTATCGTGCGGCCTATGCCCAACACGAAATCAGTCTTTACGTCCATTATCCTTTTTGCGTGCGCAAGTGCCCGTACTGCGATTTCTCCTCGCTGCCCTTAGGCTCGGATGGCGCGCGTGATGAGGATTACGTGTCCTTGCTCTTGCGCGAGTTTGAGCTCAAAAAGGACCTGCTCAAGGGCCGCTCCTTGGTCTCAGTTTACCTAGGCGGTGGCACCCCGAGCTTGTGTGAGCCCAAGGAATTAGGGCGGCTGTTAGCGGGCATTGGGCCGTATTTAGCCGCTGATGCTGAGATTTCCTTGGAGGCCAATCCCGGCACGGTCGACGCCCATAAGCTGAGGCAATTGCGGGCAGCGGGCTTTAATCGCATCAGCATCGGCGTCCAAAGCTTTGATGAGGTGATGTTAAAGCGCTTGGGCCGCATCCACAGTAGAGATGAGGCGATCGCGGCGGCCCGCCTGGCGCGCGCGGCAGGCTTTACCAACTTCAATCTTGATGTGATGCATGGCCTGCCGGGGCAAGATGTGGCTGGGGCGCTGGCCGATCTTGATACGGCGCTGTCCTTAGAGCCAACCCATTTGTCGTGGTATGAGCTGACCTTAGAGGAAGGTACGTACTTTGGTAAGCATCCACCAAAGCTGCCTGATGAAGACGTGTTAGTCGAGATCGAGACGGCGGGTTTTGCCAAATTGCAGGCGGCAGGTTTTGCTCATTACGAAGTCTCGGCCTTTAGCTTGGGCGGCACCACGCGCTGCTATCACAACCAAAACTATTGGCTCTACGGTGACTATCTGGGTCTAGGTGCGGGCGCTCACCAAAAGGTGAGCCTCAAGCGTGCCGACGCGGCGGCTCTGTCCGGCATGGCTTTGTCGGGCGCGGCGGCTCTGTCCGGCGCAGCTTTGTCCGGCATGGCTTTGTCGGGCCAGTCCGGGGCTGAGGACGCAAGTGCCATGGCCATTTGGCGCACGGCCAATAGCGAAGAGATTGCAGCTTACCGCGACCAGCTCTTAGACCTCAATGTCGCACGTAAACCGCCATTGCTCTTAGGTTGCTCAAGCCATGAGGTCACAGACTTAGGTGAGATTATCTTTGAGTACTTGCTCAACCGCTTGCGCCTGCGCTCGGATCCTGTGAGTGTCTCTGAGTTTAAGCTGCGCACCGGGCGCGAGCTTACGGCCTTTACCGCTGATTTTCTCTTATTGCAAGAGCAAGGTCTGGTCGCCTGTGAGCTCGACTCAGACGGTGCTTTGCGTGCTTTTACCTTAACTGAGCAAGGTAATCTTATGCTCAATGATGTCTTAGCGCATTTTCTCTAAGGATAGGCCTAAATTAGTGCTATGCTTAGAGTTGTAGCCCTGTGGGGCTAAATGGTAGCAAAAGCACCGGATCTCTTGTCCGGCGTTTGCTGAACGCTAGCAGTGTTTCTCGCGGAGGCGAGTTGAGGCAGTTTTCTGCCGATGGGGCGTAAGGCCGCACCTAGCTAGCAGTGTCGGGCGACCATTGGGTTGTCGCCTAGGTGCACGAAGTAGTTTGTGGATCTCTAAAATTCGTGCCCGTAATCGGTGTGACACTGCATCTTCCTTTTGTGCTGGTCTGGTTCCGTGCGCATTGATCCGGCTTTTAGGGCGGACTCTGCCGCAACTTGCTGGCTTGTGACCTGCTAATTTTGTCTTGGGGTTCGACCCCACCAGTTTCTTGGGCCTGAGCTCTGATTCTCAGGTGGGCGCCTTGCCAACACTCGGTGGGTATGAGCGCGCCAAATGGGCCTCGCGCCATAAGGAAGTGAATTTATGTCGAAGAAAGCTCGCACTAAGAATAGTGCTCCGCGCGCCGCTGCCAGCGCTCAGCCTAGTGCTCTGCCGGAGGCTGAGAACTTTGCGGTCGGTGCTGATTTACCGACGGGTGGGGTGTTAGCCCCCGAGAGCTTAGGGGCACGTCCACAATCGCAGAATGTCTTTGCGCCGCTGCTCAAGCAGCCTCACGCCCCCAAGGGCGATTTAGGCCAAGACTTTAAGACGGCGCTCTACTTATGCGCGGCCACCAAGCACTTTAGCTTTGAGGAAATGGTCGATAAGGGCAGTCTGTCGGTCTTGGGCTATATGTTAGCTTCGGTCGGCTTTAAGGGCGCGACCACGGGTCTGACCATCGAAGACTATGAGCGCACCTTACAAGAGTTAGTACAAGAGGGCGCCTTAGAGTACATTGGGGCGGGCGCTGGCTTTGTCGCACCAGGCTTTAAGGCCGAGCGTGAAGGCTATGTCAGCTGCGTCACCAACAAGAACTACGTCTTCACCAATAGCACGACCGAACTGCGCTTTAACGACGACAGTGGCCAATATCCCCTCTACAGCAAGTTTGTGGTGATCCCTGGCGATGACGTTAAGGTAGTGATCAACACCTTCTTGGGTATTGCCTACGTTACGGCCATCACCAAGATGCGCACCATGCTCACCGGTGAGGTCTCGAGTAATCGCCAAATCTTCTTTAGAGAAAAGGGCTTTTTAGCCTATGACGTGCGCGTCACCAAGGACGGGGCGCCATCTAAGATCGGTGATTTAGTGGTCGCGGAAATTCTCGCTCGTAAGTCTCCGAACATCTTAGTGGTGCGCGTGCGTGAGGTGGTTCATGACACCGGCGCTTTGAACACCTTTATCGTCAAGGCGGTATTAGAGCACGAGCTACCTAATGTTTGGCCCGATGCCGTCAAGCGCTCGGTTAAGAGTATCCCTGATAAGGTCGCCGCTGCTGAGCGCAAGGGCCGCGTTGATTTACGTCAGTTGCCCTTAGTCACGATCGACGGTGAGGACGCCAAGGACTTTGACGACGCCGTTTACTGCGAAAAAGAGGGCGATAAGTTCCACCTCTACGTCGCCATTGCCGACGTGTCCTACTATGTGCGTAGCGGCAGTGCGATCGATGCTGAGGCGCACGAGCGTACCACCAGTATCTACTTCCCGTTCTACGTCATTCCGATGTTGCCTGAGGAGCTCTCCAACGGGATTTGCTCCTTAAATCCAAACGTGGATCGTCTGTGTATGGTCTGCGAAATGGTGGTCAACCAAAACGGCGCAATTGAGACCTATCAGTTCTATCCTGCGGTCATGAACTCGCATGCGCGCTTAACTTACACCGAAGCCCATCAGATGATTATGACGGGCAAGGCGATCCAAGCAGAGCACCAGCAATGCGTACCGTGGGTTAAGACCCTCTATGAGCTCTATCAAGTCTTAAAGCATGCGCGCGATCAACGCGGCGTCTTTGAGATTGAGAGTACCGAGGTGCACTTCCTCTTCGATGAGAAGTGGGAAATCACCGGTATGGAGCCAGATCCCCGCAACGAAGCGCATATGTTGATCGAAGAATGCATGATCGCCGCAAACGTCTGTGCGGCCACCTTCGTCAAGAATATGCAGTACGAGACGCTCTATCGTATCCACGATCGTCCTAACGAGCAGAAGCTCGATAAGCTGCGTGCGATCTTATCGCGCTATGGCATCGACTTAGGTGGCGGTTACAAGCCAAGCCCAATGGACTTCAAGAAGGCCAATGATCAGATCAAGAAGCTTGATCCTGCAGTCCAAGGCGTAATCTCGCTGCAAATGCTGCGTGCGATGAGCAAGGCCCAGTACAGCCCAGATAATATCGGGCACTTTGGCTTAGCCTTAGAGAATTACGCCCACTTCACCTCGCCAATTCGTCGCTATCCTGATTTACAGCTGCACCGCGTCATCAAGTTCATCTTGGAGAAGCAAGAAAAGCGCAGCTGGGGCAAGATTGGCGCGCAGCAGTACACCCATGAGGCCTTAAGTGCCTTAGGTATCCGCTGCTCGGAGCGTGAGATTGCCGCCGACGACGCTGAGTTTGATGTCGACAATTCCTTAAAGTGCGAGTACTTAAAGCACTTTGAGAACGAGGTGGTCGATGGCACGGTCGCAACCGTCAGCGATATGGGTGTCTTCATCACCTTAAACGACTTCTACATCGACGGCCTGCTCTCCAATGATTACTTGGTCAAGCGCAATGTCGGCGATCAAGTCTTTGAGGTGCCAGGCATCAAGAACATCTTCCACGTCGGAGATCAAATCAAGGTTCGCGTCTCCAAGGTCGATAGCTTAAACCGCTTCATCACGTTGTTACCGCTGGTCAACGCCAAGAAGTCCGATAAGGAATTTGATCTTGAGCAGCGTAAGGCTCAGCTCTTAGAGAAGAGCAATCGTGAGTTGCGCCCAGACAATACCTCCAAGAACGAGTTCTTTGAGCGTATTGCCGATATCTCTCAGGGCAAGACCCCAGAGGACAAGGATCAAATCACGCGCGATCAACGTGATTACTCCTTAGGCGCCAAGCTCGACTTAGGCATTAAGCCACCAAAGAAGAGCAAGGCCAAGGCTGAGACCAAGGCTGAGACTCCAGCGGCCACCACGCCACATGATGAGCTCAAGGCCCGCGTCAAGCAAGCCGCCTTAGAGGGCAAGTTAAGCTCCGAGAGCTTAGATGACGATGCTTTAGCAGTCGCGGCTGTAGCTGCCGCCACCGCCAAGCTCAAGGCAAGCAAGAAGGCTAAGGCCAGCAAGCAAGAGGACGATCAGCTCTTAGTGGATACGGCCGCCCGGATCGATGCTGATCTCAGCACCGATACCAAGCGCACCAGCACCAAGAGCAAGGCTAAGGCGGACAAGGCCGAAAAGGCCGAGAAGGCCGAGACCGAAACCCCTAAGACCAAGTCCAAGCGCTCGAACGCCAAGGCTAAGCAAGATGCGCTCAGCCTCGAGACCATGGTCGAGAGCACCAAGCCTGCTAAGGAAGTCAAGGTCGCCAAGCCTAAGGCCAAGACCGAAGAGGTCAAGCCAGAGGCTCCAGCCGAGGAGGCCAAGCCAAAGAAGACTGCCACCAAGAAGGCAGCTCCAAAGGCCGAGCCTGAGGCTCCAGTCGAAGAGGCCAAGCCAAAGAAGACCGCTACCAAGAAGGCAGCTCCTAAGGTCGATCCTGAGGCACCAGCTGAAGAGGCCAAGCCAAAGAAGACCGCTACCAAGAAGGCCGCCCCTAAGTCTGAGCCTGAGGCTCCAGTCGAAGAGGCCAAGCCAAAGAAGACTGCCACCAAGAAGGCAGCCCCTAAGGCTGAGCCTGAGGCACCTGCCGAAGAGGCCAAGCCAAAGAAGACTGCCACTAAGAAGGCCGCCCCTAAGGCTGAGCCTGAGGCACCTGCCGAAGAGGCCAAGCCAAAGAAGACCGCTACCAAGAAGGCCGCTCCTAAGGCCGAGCCTGAAGCTCCAGCTGAAGAGGCCAAGCCAAAGAAGGCTGCCACCAAGAAGGCAGCACCTAAGGCTGAGGCTCCAGTCGAAGAGGCCAAGCCAAAGAAGACTGCCACCAAGAAGGCCGCTCCTAAGGCTGAGGCTCCAGTCGAAGAGGCCAAGCCAAAGAAGACTGCCACTAAGAAGGCAGCTCCTAAGGCTGAGGTAGAGGCTCCAGCTGAAGAGGCCAAGCCTGTGGCAAAGAAGACCGCTACCAAGAAGGCAGCTCCTAAGGCTGAGGCTCCAGCCGAAGAGGCCAAGCCTGTGGCAAAGAAGACCGCTACTAAGAAGGCTGCTCCTAAGGCTGAGGCTCCGGTCGAAGAGGCCAAGCCAGTAGCTAAGAAGACTGCCACTAAGAAGGTCGCAGCTAAGGCTGAGGCTCCGGCGGAGGCTAAGCCTGCGGCTAAGAAGGCGCCTGCTAAGAGGGCCGCCACTAAGAAAAGTACGGCAAGCGACGCCTAGCGCGCTTACGACTAACGGCACAGCGTCGGCCTAGGGGCGGGCGCTGAGCTTAAACCAATTTTTGAGGGGCGAAAGGAAGCTTTGGCCCCTCTGTTATGTTTGAGGTTTGACATGCAAGTCCAAAAGAAGAGCCGTAATCGTGAGCTCGTTTATGGCATCAACGCCGTGGAACAGGCGATTGAGACCAGTCCTGATAAGATTTTGTCGGCCTGGGTGGTCAAGGGCCGCGATGACGACAAGCGCATCACTAAGCTCGTGGCGCAATTAGAGCGCTATGGCATTGTGGCGCAAACGGCAATGCGCCACTTTGTCGATGAGAAGTGCGACGGTGGCGTGCACCAGGGCATTGTCATCGAGATGAAGGCTACCCCACCTAAGACTGAGCACGACTTACAAGACTTCTTAGATGAGCTGCAAGCTCAAAACAAGACGCCGTTCTTACTGGTGTTAGATGGCGTCACCGATCCGCGTAATTTAGGCGCCGCCATGCGCTCGGTCTGGGCGGCAGGGGCTCAAGCCGTGATTGTCCCTAAGGACAAGTCGGCCGCCTTAACCCCAGCTGCGCGCAAGACCGCTGCCGGTGCCGCGAGCGAAATACCACTGTTCTCGGTGACGAATCTGGCGCGTGTCTTAGATGACTTAAACGAGCGTGAGATCCGCATCATCGGTATGGACGGTGCGGCCGAGCACTCAATTTTTGAGACTGACTTAACCGGTCCTTTAGCCTTAGTTATGGGCTCAGAGGAGTCGGGCATGCGTCGCTTAACCCGTGAGAAGTGCACCGATATCACTAAGATCCCAATGGCCTCGGGCGTGGAGTCCTTAAACGTCTCGGTTGCCGCCGGTATCGCTCTTTATGAGGCCGTGCGCCAACGTGGTCTGAGCTAATTTCGCTCACGGCGTGAACGCAACCGCGCCCCTGACTTAAGGGGCAACGAGCTTTTAGGGCCTGACCTGGTGTCAGGCCTTAATTTTGAGCGGCCAGCTCATACTGGTCGGACAAGTTGGTGGTACTTGTGTGACAAGTGGCCTTAGTTGTCATACAAGCTTAGGTTACTTGTCCGACAACTAGGGAAAAAGCTGGGGCAGCAGGGCTTGTTGGGGCGTGGTGGGGGCTGATTTTGCCCGTAGAATGGGGCTTTTAGTGAGTGCTGGTATTTCAGTGCCTAATTTAGCTGGGCCAAAATTGTGATAAAGCTTGCAAACTTGCGCAATTTGGCTAGAATAGGCGCACTTCAGTCGCGTGCCATACCCATGGTGGGGTGCCACGTAAGCTTCCTTGTCTAAAATCATCCGACTGAAATTTTAGACTTTTACCGTAAGGGGCATTTTTTCATGCGTCACTACGAAATCATTTTCCTGGTTCACCCAGATCAGTCCGATCAGGTTCCAGGCATGATCGAGCGTTACAAGGGCGAGATCGAGAAGACTGGCGGCAAGATTCACCGTCTTGAGGACTGGGGCCGTCGTCAATTAGCTTACCCTATCATGAAGCTGCACAAGGCTCACTATGTCTTAATGAACGTTGAGGCAGAGCAAGAGGCTATTGACAGCATCGAGAACAATTTCCGCTACAACGACGCAGTAATTCGTAACTTAGTCATCCGTACTTCGGGCCCTGTCACCGAGCCATCTCCTATGATGAAGGCTCGCGAGGAGCGTCAGGATCGTCAGGATCGTCGCGGTCGCGATGACGATGGCCGTCGTGCACGTCCAGAAGCCTCTGATGTCGATTCTGCCGAAGCTTAATTGAGAGGACTAAATAATGGCTCGCTATTTCCACCGTCGTAAGTTCTGCCGTTTCACCGCTGAGGGTGTAACCGAGATCGATTACAAGGATGTCAGCCTGTTACGTAACTACGTTACTGAGTCTGGTAAGATCGTCCCAAGCCGCATCACTGGTACCAGTGCCAAGTACCAGCGCCAGCTGGCTACCGCTATCAAGCGTGCTCGCTTCTTAGCTCTGTTACCTTACACCGATCTGCACAGCCGCTAAACCTTGGGGCCTAACTTAGGGACGTCCCCAAGTGGAATATCCCCAAGTGCTAAGGGCCTGGTCTTAGGCGCGACAAGATTTATAGGAAAGATTTTCCATGGAAATTATTCTGCTCGATAAGATCGCCCATTTAGGCGGTCTCGGTGACAAGGTAAAGGTTCGTAACGGCTATGCCCGTAACTTCCTGTTACCACAAAAGAAGGCTGTTTTAGCTACCGAAGAGAACTTAAAGAAGTTCGAGGCTGAGCGCCTGGTTTACGCTGCTAAGATTGCAGCTGAGTTAGAGGCTGCTGAGCAGCGTGCAAAGGCTATCACCGAGTTAGGTCAGGTTGTTATCGCCTCTAACGCTGGTGACGAAGGCAAGCTCTTCGGCTCGATCGGTACCCGTGACATTTCCGAGGCTTTAACTGCCGCTGGTGTTGAGGTTCACAAGAGCGAAGTTCGCATGCCTGATGGTGTTATCCGCTCGATTGGTGAGTACGAGATCACCATTCAGTTACACGCTGACGTTAAGACCGCTATCAAGGTTATCGTTGAGCCTTCCAAGTAATCACTGATTGTAAGAGCAATCAGCCCTGATTACTTCAGGACACGAAAAAGAGAGCAGAGCTTATGGGCCCTGCTCTTTTTTTATCGATTTAGGCAAAGATGCGATAGCTTTGGGCAAAGCTAAACCAAGACCCGCCTCCTACAATGCTCATATGGTAAGAAGGGCAAGCGGAGGCTCTATGGCAAAGATCTTGGTGCTCTATTTCTCGCGCGCCGACGAGAACTACTATCCTAACGGCATTCATGCGGTAGCTGAAGGCAATACCGCAAAATTGGCGCAAGCTATAGCGCAGGTGAGTGGCGCGGATTTGTTTGAGGTGCAAACCGACCACCACTACCCTAAGTCCTATCATGCCTGCACCGAAGAGGCAAAGAAGCTGCTCGCGCAAGGCTACCGCCCACACTTAACCACCGATTGCGACGTTAGCCCTTATGACGTCATCTGCGTGGGCTATCCGATGTGGTGGGGCACGATGCCCACCGACCTCATGGCTTTTTTAGAACAGCACGCCGCTGACTTTGCGGGCAAAAAAGTCCTGCCTTTCTGCACCCACGAAGGCTCACGCTTTGAGCACAGTCTTAAAGACCTAAAGCATTTGCTTCCAGGGGCTCAGATCCTCGCGGGCTTTGAGATGTATGGCCATGTGGCCCAGGACGCAGAGCTGCTTAAAGGCCAAGCTGACAAAATTGAGCGTTTCTTAAGTCAGGTCAAGTAGGGAGGCAGTTATGCGTTGGTCTAAGGTTATGGGGGCAGTTATGGCCGCACAGTTGAGAGTGGCTGCCGCCGCTGCCGAAGTAAATGACGGCTTGGTCTTGTTGCCAGGGGGCACGGTCACGATTGGCAGTCCGGATAGTGAGCGCCAGCGCCAGGCCGATGAGACGCAGCATCAGGTCACCTTAAGCGCCTTCTATGTCGACCCGCACGAGGTCACGCAACAAGATTACCAAGCCGTGATGGGCACTAACCCGAGCCACTTCCGGGGTAACAATTTGCCGGTAGAGCAAGTTACTTGGTACGACGCCATTAACTACTGCAACAAATTAAGTGAAGCTAAGGGCCTAACTCCGGTCTATCAGATTGATGGCACTACCGTGACCTGGAATCGCGCCGCCGACGGCTATCGTCTGCTCACTGAAGCTGAGTGGGAGTACGCCGCCCGTGCCGGTACCACTACCGTCTTTAGCGCTGGGGATCACATCACGGCCGATGATGCCAACTTCGAGGGTTCGTACCCATATCTGATTGAAGAAAACTACGTCCACCACACCAACCCTAATGTGGTCACGAGCCGCAATCGCGGTGAGACCATGGCGGTGGATAGCTTAGCCCCGAACGACTTTGGTCTGTTCCATATGGAGGGCAATGTCTCGGAGTGGTGCTTTGACTATTACGGCCCATATGCAGCCGGAGATAATCCAACCGGCCCGAGCTCGGGCTCATTGCGCGTCAATCGCGGTGGTGGCTGGAATGACTTTGCCAAGCAGCTGCGCTCGGCCTATCGCTCCGCGACTACTCCAGACACCATTGAGCAAAACCTAGGCTTTCGCATCGCGCGTAACGCACAGCCTGGAACCGGCAGTGTGGTCACCACCTACAGCCTCAACATCAAGCTTCCTGAGAACCCGAAGATCTTGGTAGCCTACTACTCTTACACCGGCAACACCGAGAACGGCGCGCGCATGATCGCCGAGGACTTGGATGTCGATCTCTTCACTATCGAAATGGAGCACCCATATCGCGGCAGCATTTATGAGGTGACGGCGCAAGATCTCAATAACGATGCCCGTCCGGCCTTGGCTACCCATGTGGCGAATATGGACCAATATGACGTAGTGATCTTAGGCTTCCCAACTTGGTGGAGCACTATGCCGATGCCGATCTACACCTTCCTCGAGGAGTACGACTTCACTGGTAAGGTCATCTTGCCGTTCTCGAGCAATGGTGGCACCCGCTTTGGTGACAGCATCTCGGATTTGTCTAAGAAAGTACCAGGCGCCTACGTGGGGCAAGGCTTTGAGTTCTATTACTCCGGTGGCAGTGAGCTCGAAGGCGAGCTCTTAGATTGGCTCAACGACTGCGGCATCGACATCACCAAGGTTAAGGAGTAACCATGCGTAAATTAGCTTTAGCCCTAGCGGTGCTGGCCCTCCCAGCAACTATGAGTCAGGCCGCTCCGGTCGCAGATGGCATGGTGCTCATCCCTGGTGGCACCTTTACTATGGGCAGTCCGGATAGTGAGCGCCAGCGCCAGGCCGATGAGACGCAGCATCAGGTCACCTTAAGCGCCTTCTATGTTGACCCGCATGAGGTCACGCAAAAAGATTACCAAGCCGTGATGGGCACCAACCCGAGCCACTTTCGGGGTGATAATCTGCCGGTGGAACAAGTCACTTGGTACGATGCCATCAACTACTGCAATAAGCTCAGTGAGGCTCAGGGCCTAACTCCGGCCTACCAGATTGACGGCACTACCGTGACCTGGAATCGTGCTGCCGATGGCTATCGCTTGCTCACCGAGGCCGAGTGGGAATATGCCGCCCGCGCAGGCACCCAAACGGTCTTTTATGAGGGCGGGCAGATCGTCGCCGATCAGGTAAACTTCTGTGGTTCCTACCCTTACCTCATCGAAGAGAACTATCTGAGCCATCAAAACCCAGAGGTAGTCACCAGCACTTATCGCCAGGAAACCATGCCGGTCGATGGCTTAGCGCCTAATAGCTGGGGGCTCTACCACATGGAGGGCAATGTCTCGGAGTGGTGCTTTGACTACTATGGTCCTTACGATACGGCCCAAAACACGGATCCAAGCGGCCCTACCTCAGGCTCACTGCGGGTCAATCGCGGCGGTGGCTGGAACGATTTTGCCAAGCACGTGCGCATGGCCTATCGCTCAGTGACCTCGCCTGATACCGTCGAGCAAAATTTAGGTTTTCGCATCGCCCGTAACGCGGAGCTAGGCAGTGGCAATGTGGTCACCACTTACAGCCTCGATATCAAGACTCCAGCGCAACCTAAGGTCTTGGTGGCTTATTTTTCCTACACCGGCAACACCGAGCAAGGGGCGCAGCTGATGGCGGAGGCCTTAGGGGCAGACCTCTTCACCATAGAAATGGAGCAGCCCTACCGGGGCAACATCTACGATGTCTCGCAGCGCGACCTCAACCAAGATGCGCGTCCGGCCTTAGCCTCGCACGTAGCGGATATGGCGCAATATGACGTGGTACTGGTGGGCTATCCGACTTGGTGGGGCACGATGCCGATGCCCATGTTCACCTTCCTCAATGAGTACGACTTCAGCGGCAAGACCTTGCTGCCGTTCTCAAGCCATGGCAGCACCCGCTTTGGTGACAGCATCTCCGACTTCTCCAAGCAAGCGCCTGGTGCCTATGTGGGCCAAGCCTTTGAGTACTATTACTCCTGTGGTAGTGAGCTCGAGGATGAAATTACTGCCTGGCTTAAAGAAAGCGGGTTTAAGCCAAAGGAGTAAGCGCCATGCCTGATCAGACCCTAAGTGGGCGTCCATCCAAGCCTCCAGCGGCCACGGCACCGACGCCAGGAACAGCAGGGCAAGGAACAGCTGCGCAAGAAGTAGGGGCACGGGAGCGGGCGGCTCGCGTTGCCACCGCGCGCGCCGCTGCGGCCCGCGCGGCCGCAGCCCGTCGACCTGCGGGGCGTCCTGTTCCCACCCGTAAGGGCAGGGGCAAGCGCGAGTTCAAGATCGGCGTCGATGTGTTGATGCTGATCTTGTTCTTGTACCTTATGAGCTACCATCCCGGTGGCGGCTTGCTCTTGCATGCCTATTTGGGTTGTGCGCTCTTTGTGCTCTTTATCCTGCACCATGCGCTCAACTGGAATTGGCATCGTACCTTGTTTCAGGGGAAGTACAATTTGCGCCGCAGCTTAACCAGCGGCACCGATGTGCTTTTGCTGGGTGCGATGGTTCTAGCCATGGTGAGCTCATGGCATATAGCCTCGATGGCCTTGCCCTTTGAGTTCTTGCCGCCGCCGCGCAACACGTGGCGCGATCTGCACGTAGCCGCTACTGCGTGGTGCTTTGTCCTGATGGCCTTTCACTTGGGCCTGCATCTGCACAACACCCTCACCAAGTGGGAGCGTCAGCTAAATGCGCAAAGATCTTTGCGCTGGGGCTTTAAGCTGCTGCAAGTCGCAGTTTTGCTTTGGGCCGGTTGGAGTCTGTGGCACAACAACGTCGGGCACGACCTCTTGATGCTGCCGGTGCGTCCTGCTGCCTTTAACGCGCTAGCTTTCTACCTTGAGCATTTGGCTATCATCGCGGGCTTTGCGGTGCTGACCCATGGCCTGCTGAGCGCTATCACCCCACCACGGACAAGATCTAAGTAAACGTGCCCATTGTGCTATAGTGAGCCCAGTTGGTTGGAGCAAAGGATAGCGCAATGGGCAAGACTTACGTTTTTCCGGACGATACGAAGGCGCTGCTGATTTTCGAGGTCAACGGCGAGGAGATGTTTATCTCGCCGATGCAGCAGCAAGACATTCGCCTAGCCTATCAAATCTACCAATCGCCTCAGACTGCAGCTGACATGATCAATCTGCTGCAATTTCGCACCGGCTCTGAGGTCATAACTCCGGCAATGGTCGAAGCCGTCATGGCGCGCCCTCCTCTGCCACACCCAACCAAGCCTGAGGCCAATGAAGCGCAGGAGAGCACCGCAGCAGCTTCTGACGGCCATGAGGCGACAGAAGCGTCAGTTGGCACTGAAGACAAAGAGCCGGTCGTCGCGGCAGAACAGGTCACGGCGGTAACGGACGCAGAGTTAGAAAAGCCGGAGGAGCCTGAAGAGCCCGCGCCTCCGGTGATCGAGGACGAAGAGACCTTTGACCTCTGGGGTAAAGCCCTGCATATTCCTTTAGCGATCCAGCAGGACATTATCTGCGCCTATCGTATCTTGGGCTCGGCTGAAGCG
The DNA here is from genome assembly GCA_944390115.1 of uncultured Anaerobiospirillum sp. GTDB lineage: Bacteria > Pseudomonadota > Gammaproteobacteria > Enterobacterales > Succinivibrionaceae > Anaerobiospirillum. Next base: position 426 of record CALXOW010000058.1, on the reverse strand, counting down.
GCGGTGTATAGCCTCAATCGTACTAAGCAGCAAGAGTACGGTCAGCCGGTTACCGTTGACATGGTCCAGGCGGTGATCACGCGTCTCCTGCGCCAAGAAGGTATGGCCAGTGCCGAATAGCTGGGATAATGCCTCAGCGTTATTTTGGGGCGTGGGGCTACCCAAGCGCAAATGATGCGTGTACAATAAGCGCCATCTCAAGTGGGGGTTTAGCTCAGTTGGTAGAGCTTCTGCCACGCAAGCAGAGGGTCAACGGTTCGATTCCGTTAACCTCCACCATTGAGACCACGAAGAAGCTGCATATGCAGCTTTTTGCGTTTCTGGGCCCTGCATTTTGGCCTAATTCTGCCCCTGAGTTTTTACAAAACTCAGGAAGATATGAAATAAGAGCCCAGCCCGCGTTTGACGTGCGCTGGGCTTTTGTTA
>CALXOW010000057.1 GCA_944390115.1 uncultured Anaerobiospirillum sp. | reverse complement strand
AAGATTAATATTCTTAAGGGCGGCAAACGTAAGAACAATCAAGCAGCTTACGAAGTTCAAGGATTTCGGCTCTTTGACAAAGTCAAATACGAAGGCCAAATTGGCTTTATTTTCGGCCGTAGGTCTATAGGGTACTTCGATGTACGTCGACTTGATGGGACGCGCATTCATGCAAGCGCTAACTATAAGAAGCTGCGCTTGTTGCAAAAGCGCAAAAGCTATTTAACCGAACTGAGAACATGAGGCGGCGCTTCCTCCCCCGAGTTACCTCGGGGGTATCCGCGCCGGTTTTAGATGAAAGGGAACCGCATCACGTTAGGGGACATTGCCAAGCGCGTTGGCGTGACCAAGATGACCGTCTCACGCTACATCACCACCCCCGAAAAGGTCGCTAAGTCCACCGGCCAGAAGATCCAAGCGGTAATTGATGAGTTCGGCTTTATTCCCAACCGTGCTCCGGTATTGCTCGCGCAAGCCAACACCAAGACGATCGGACTTACGGTTTCCTCCTTCTCTAACTTACTCTTCTCAGATTTAATCGATGGCGCTGAAGCACGCGCTCGTCAGGCCGGTTACGAGATCATGCTGGCCCACACCGGTTATCGCATGGAAGAGGAGGAGCGCAAGGTCACGCAGCTCATGTCCTATCAGGTCGACGCCATGATCTTAACCGACTCGGTCCACACGCCCCTCACCTTAAAGAACCTTAAGATGAGCAATATCCCGGTGGTTGAGCTGATGAGCGTCATCGACCACCCTATTGACATGAATATCGGCTACAACCACAAGAAGATCGCCTATGCCGCGATCAAGGGCTTAATCAATAGTGGCCGCCGCAACATCATGTACTTAACCGCGCGCATGGACACGCGCACCATGGATCGTCAAGAAGGCTATCTCACGGCACTCAGGGAATACGGCCTAGAGCCTCATATCTACGGCTCCGAGGCCCCCTCGAACTTCACCATCGGTGCTGAGACGATGCGCAAGGCCTTGATGGAATTTCCGCAAGTGGATGCGGTCTTCTGCACCAACGATGACGTCGCGATCGGCGCCATGATCGCCTGCATTGAGCAAGGCGTGAGAATCCCTGACGATCTCTCGATCTTAGGCTACAACGGCCTCAATATCGGCAACACCACTATCCCTAAGCTCACCTCCATTCGCACCGCGCGCTATGACATGGGCAAGAGCGCAGTCGAGCTCATCTTGATGCGCTTGCACAACGACCACACACCTGACACGCATATGGAGCTGACTCCAATGTTGAGCCTCGGGCAAACCCTGACCATGGAGGAGAGCCAAGCGATCTCGCGTCACTTCGACACCCTCTACGCCCTCAAGATGCCGCAATTCCCAAGCCTCGATGAAATGCACAAGCGCAGCGGCCGGCGCCGCCTGAGCTAACACCCGGCCAGCGCCAAAACCAGCGCTCAGCCAGCGCCCGCGCCCGCAAAAAAGGCACTCATGCCCGCAAGAACGGGTAAGCGCACAACGCGCTAGCGCTAGCCTGTGCTTTGGCCTACAATATGGTGCGCTCGCTAAGTTAGCTCAAGCTAACTGAACAAGAACCAAGATTCCAAGGCAACCGCTGGGAGAGGGGAAGTAAAGATGATTAAAATTAAGACACCTGAAGAAATCGAGAAGATGCGTGTGGCCGGTAAGCTGGCCGCCGACGTTTTGGTCATGATTGAGCCTTACATCAAGTCGGGTGTCACCACCTTAGAGCTCGATCAGATCTGCCAAGACTACATCTACAACACCCAGCATGCCATCTCCGCCTGCTTAGGCTATATGGGCTACCCTAAGTGCACCTGCATCTCGGTCAACGAAGTAGTATGCCACGGCATTCCGGGCGCCCACGTACTCAAAAACGGCGACATTGTTAATATCGACGTCACCGTCATCAAGGACGAGTACTACGGCGACACTTCCAAGATGTTTATTGTGGGCGGCCACACCACTCCTTTAAACAAGCGCTTAGTTACCACCACCCAAGAGTGCTTATACGCCGCGCTGCACAAGATTCACGATGGTGCCAACCTCACCATTGTCGGCGACACTATTCAAAAGATTGCCGACCGCGAAGGCTTTTCCATTGTGCGCGACTACTGCGGCCACGGTATTGGCAATACCTTCCACGACGAGCCAACCGTACTGCACTATCGCAATCACGACAACGTGATGCTGCAAACCGGTATGACCTTTACCATTGAGCCAATGATCAATGCTGGCACCTATAAGTGCAAGGTCAATAAGAAGAATGGCTGGACCGTCACCACGGCCGACAAGGCGCCATCAGCCCAATTTGAGCACACCATTGTGGTCACCGATGACGGCTGCGAGATCTTGACCTTGCGTCCGGAGGAAGAGGGCAAAATCGAGCGCGTCCTGCACAACCTCATCTAAAGCCCCTCCCCCTCTCACCACGAAAGGCGCCTCCGGCGCCTTTTGTTTTGGGCGCAAGACCTCCCTGCCAAACGTTTGGCCCCAGTGCTGAGCCCCAGGCCTGACCCCAGGCCTAAGCCCGGTGCTTTCCAAGCCCCACAACCCAAGCCAGGTGTTTTCAACTTCTAGGCGCTCCGGCGCCTTTTGTTTTGCCCCAGCGCGGCATGGGCATGCTAAGATGAGCCTATAAGATGCTCACCACAGCTGGGAGGTCAAGTTGTACGTTCAAATCAGTCTGCCGCACATTCAGCGCGATGTTAACCTCATTGAGGAGCAGCCCTTTGAGTCAGAGCTTGATTTCACCCAGCTCAAAAACGGCCGCGAGTACTTAACGCAACTCGAGGAGCGCTTAGTCGATCTCTTCAAGCAAGGCTATGCCATCAAGCGCCTGCTGCAATACCGCACCTACTATATGGACCTCTTGCTCCAAAAGCTCTACCACCACTTTGGTTTGAGTAAAAAGCACGATCTGACCTTGCTCGCCGTCGGCGGCTACGGACGCGGTGAACTCTTTTTAAAGTCCGATATCGACCTGCTGCTTGCCTCCAAAGCACCGCTATCAGAGCAGGTGCAGGAGCAGATCTCGTCTTTTATCTCCTATCTGTGGGACCTCAAGCTCGATGTCGGCTCGTCGGTGCGCACCATCGCCGAAACGCTGGAGAATGTCAACGCCGACCTCACTATCTGCACTAATCTACTTGAGACGCGTTTTTTGTGTGGCAACTACGCCCTCTACAATGAGCTCTTGGATACGATTAAGCGCGATAGCACCTGGAACACCAAACGCTTCTTCCACGCCAAGGTCGCCGAAGAATTAGAACGCCACCACGCCTACAAGGACACCTCCTACGCCTTAGAGCCGGATATCAAGCAAAACCCCGGCGGCATTCGCGATATCCACGTGATGCAGTGGATCGCCAATTTCCACTTCTCTGCGCGCACCCCTGAGGACATGCTGTCCTTACAGTTCTTAAGCCATGAAGAGTACGAAGAGCTGATCGAAAGCCGCGACGTGCTCTATCAGGTGCGCTATGCCCTGCATGTATGCACGCGCAAAGAAGACAATCGCTTAACCTTGGACTACCAGCCGATGGTCGCCGAGGCCTTAGGCTATAGCGGTAATAACAACGCCCAGGTTGAGACGATGATGCGCGACCTCTACCGCTCACTTAGGCGCATCCGTGAGCTCAACTCGATGGCGCTTCAGCTTGAGGTACTGCGCATTACCGGCCATTTGGGCGATGAGGAAACGCACTTTTTAAGCAATTACTTCATCAGCCGGGGACCGCTCTTGGATGTCACCGACCACGACACCTTTAGCCGCGATAAGAGCAAGCTCCTTGAGATCTTCCTCATTATGAGCAAGCACCCTGAGGTCGTGGGCCTGCACGTCAATTGCCTGCGCCTGCTGCGCCGCACCAGACGAGCTTTAACCAATTACCTGGTGGAGATCCCTGAGTGTCGCGCTATCTTCAAGAGTATCTTGGAGAGCCCACAGGCGGCCTGTATTGCCCTACCTTTGATGCATGAGCACCGCATCTTATCGGCCTATATGCCGTCCTGGGAAAAGATCGAAGGCTTGAGCCAGTTTGATATGTTTCACACCTACACTGTGGACGAACATACCATTCGCGTCATCAAGAACATCGACCTGTTAAGCCGCTCAAGCGACCCAACCCACACCTTATTCAAGCATGCATACAATCAGCTCAGTAACCCTGAGATCTTGGTGGTCGCCAGCTTATTGCACGACATCGCCAAGGGCCAAGGCGGCCACCACGCCCAATTAGGCGCCGGTGAAGCCCTGTACTTTTGTCAGCTGCACCACTACACCCTCTACCAGACCCGCCTGGTCTCGTGGCTGGTGTACAACCACCTCTTGATGAGCGCCAATGCCTTACGGCGCGACATCAACGACCCGCAGGTGGTCAATGAGTTTTCAAAGCTGGTGCAAGATGAAGAGCACCTCAATCTGCTCTACTGCCTGTCGGTAGCGGACATCAGCGCCACCAACGACCATGAGTGGAACTCGTGGAAAGATCAGGTCTTCAGACAGCTCTACTTTGCTACGCGCCAGGCCCTACGCCATGGCCTGGAGATGCCACACGACATCAAGCTGCACGCCAATGAAAATCAGGCGCTGGCCTTAACCTATATGCGTGACCTCAATGAGCAGGACGTGCGCACCTATTGGTCCTACTTTAAGCCCAGCTACTTTATCTACTACACCCCATTTGAGCTGGCCTGGCACACCCGCAATATCCTGACCTTTTGGGAATCAAGTCAGCCCCTCATTCTCTTTGCCCAGCACCCTGACGTTGGCACCGAGATGCTGATTTACACCAAGGAGGCCAAGGGCCCCTTCAACTTTGGCTATTTGGCCTACATCATGGCCAAGAAGCGCCTCAACATTCAGTCGTCGCAATTTATCCGCAATAAGCTCGGGCACTCGCTGTACACCATTAAGTTCCTGTCGCAAAAGGGCGCCTGCATCGACAATGAGCGCTTGCACTCGATAAGACGCGCGCTACTAGAGGGCAGCAACGAGACCCCGAACTTAGACGAAATGGATCAGCTCACCAGCAGCACCCAGCGTAAGGGGCAGATCTTCAAGCTGCCGACTGTCATCAACTACTTAAGCGAGCACCAAAAGGACAGCACCAGCATCGAAGTCTCGACCTTAGATCGGCCAGGCCTGTTAGCCAAGATTGGCATCACCTTTAGTGAGCTCGATATTTACGTGCGCAGCGCCCGCATCACCACCACTGGTGAGCGCGCCGATGACTTTTTCAATATCACCGACAAGCAAGGCCGTGCCCTAAGCGAGCGCCTCAAGGACAAGCTCTTAAAAGCGCTCCAGCACAACCTCGACCCGCAGCCCAAGAACTAAAACCGTAACTCAAGCTGCGCTCACACCAGAGCGCAACTAAAGTCGTGCGGCACTCCAGGCACGCCCAACTCCAGCTGCGCCTTACTAAAATGCGCCCCAAAAATGCGCAAACAAATAACCAAATCCTAGCCTTGCACCAAGACGTAGCAGCAATAAACGGGATTTTCTTGACAGCGCAAGGCGATGGGCTAAGATTGAGCAACTCAAAAACCTCACGGCCTAGGGCCGCGAGGCCCATTCAAGGATGCGAGGGAATTAGATGTCACAGCAACTGCAATCCATTATTGATGCTGCTTTTGAAGAGCGCGCTGTTATCACCAAGGACAATTGCGACGCCAATGTCCGTGCGGCTATCAACGACGTCATCGCGGGCTTAGATGATGGCTCGCTGCGCGTCGCCGAGAAGATTGACGGCGAGTGGGTCACCCACCAATGGATCAAGAAGGCTGTACTCTTGTCCTTTAAGCTTCAGGACAATACCTTAACCGAGATCCCAGGCGGCGCTTACTACGATAAGGTTCCATTAAAGTTTGAGGGCTACAGCGCCGAGCGCTTTGCCAAGGAAGGCTTACGTGCTGTTCCTGGTGCCGTAGTACGTCGTGGTTCCTACTTAGAGCCAAACGTCGTGTTAATGCCATCCTTTGTCAACATCGGCGCCCGCGTCGGTGAGGGCACCATGGTCGACACCTGGGCTACGGTCGGCTCCTGCGCTCAGATCGGCAAGCACGTTCACCTCTCAGGCGGTGCCGGTATCGGTGGCGTGTTAGAGCCAGTTCAGGCAGGTCCTACCATCATTGAGGACAATTGCTTCATCGGTGCCCGTTCGGAGATCGTCGAGGGTGTCATCGTCGGTGAAGGCTCGGTTATCTCGATGGGCGTCTTCATCGGCAAGTCGACCCGTATTTACGACCGCACCACCGGAGAGGTCATGTACGGCAAGGTACCTCCATACTCGGTCGTAGTATCGGGCAATCTGCCATCCAAGGACGGCAAGTACTCGCTCTACGCAGCCATCATCGTCAAGCGTGTCGATGAGAAGACCCGCTCCAAGATCGGCTTAAACGAGCTGTTACGTCAAGCTGAGGACGAGATCCGCGCCTAAAGGCCCCGCAACATCAGAAGCAGAGCTCTCAAGTCACTTTACCGGAGCTTAGCAAAAGCGAGCGTAGCTTAAGACGCGCAATCGGCCCAGCGGCATGTAAAGCCGCTGGGCCTTTGTTTGTGTCCCAAAATGATTCATAAAATGCCGAAATCTGGTAGAATGCCTAGATATTACCAAGCGCACCAGTCCATTACGCGGTAAGATGCGCTAACGGCTGACTGGGGCGTACGATAGTGTTGCATAGCCTCAGAATAATGACCTAAGTTAAGGCAACAAGCCTGCTCCAAGTGCAGAAATGTGGCTTAGATCTTGAAACTGATCATGGGCTTTGATGACCTAAATAGGCCATGTCAGCTTTTTGTAGCGCCCTTGCAGCAGGGCAAGGCAATTTTTCTTTTTAGGCACCCTTGCCCTAGAGCGGCCATGGTGCGAGCACTGTCGGGTGCAACGACAGCGCGCTTAGGCAAGAACTCTTAGGAAAGCAGAAGATGTTTGGCAAATCGAAGGCTAAAGACTCGACCGAACCTAAAGCAGCAGACACTGCTAAGGCTAAGGCTCCAAGTAAGAGCAAGGCCCCGGATACTAGTGCCAGCACGGCCCAGTCCAGCGACAAATTGCCATCACTGCGTGAGGTGCAAGAGCAAAAGAAGCGCGAGCGCGACGCCAAGATTGCCGAGGCCAAGGAAAAGCTGCGCGAAGCATTGCATCAAAAGAAGCAGCACGAGCTCGAACGCCGCCAGAAGCTAAAGGCCAAGCGCAAGCGCGACCTCATCATCTTCGTCCTCGGCCTGTTCGTCATGCTGACGATCTTGATCTATGCCTTCCCGTCGCCGTTCATGGTCGTCTTCAGCACCCTCTTGCTGTTCACCTTCTTCTTCTTGGGTATCGCCTACCAGCGCATGATTATGCAGCTCTTGGTGGTAGCGGTGGCGTGCGTGATCATAACCTCGCTCTTCTTCACCGCCGTCTATAGCCTTTAGCGCAACCAGGCAGCTCCAAGCAGCATTAACCACCGACCGCAGCGGTCGGTGCCCGATAAGCGCTCGGTGCCCAATAAGCGCACCGCGCGGATCAACGCGCTAGTTCCGACTAGCCCCACGCGCGCTCGTTCCAACCCAAGAACCAGCTTGGGTGCTATCACCAGCATCCACCCCCACACGCGTGCGCAGCACTAACGCTGAGCGCTGACTTGCCACCGCCTCGACCTCGCTTGCCTCCGACCACCGCGCCCCTCACAGGCTTAAGTTGCATAGCCACACATCTAGCGCATCCGGCTCAATGCGCGCATCCAACCTTTGGCCCCCAAGCGAACCTTGGGTGGGCGTTTGATCAAGCGTCCCACTACCACCGCCCACATCATCACCTCGTCGATACCAGGCACAGGGTCCGGCACGACGGTGTTAATGATCGAGATAAGAAATTGCAGCCACACCGGTGCCAAGCAATACAGCACTGCGCCGATAATCACAACCACAAAGCCCATAATGCTCTCCTAAATTAAGACGGGACGATCCAGCTTGGACTCATTATCATCGAGCGGTGGTGCCGGGCGCCATGGGTCATCATCGAAATGCCATGAATCGTCGTCCTCAGACGGTGGGTCATCGTCCTCCAGCGGTGGCGCGTGATGCCACTTACCCTCAGACTCATCGTCAGGTGAGTCGTCTTCAAGTGGAGGCGCCGGGCGCCACTCACCCTCAGCTTCCTCGTCACCTGAGCCGTGCTGGCCATAGCGCTCAAGCAAGCCCAGCACGCCCTCTAAAAACTCCTCGGGCGTGATGTGCTGAGGCTGCGCTTCAGACTGATCCTCAGAGCGCTCAAAGGCAGCAGCAGCCACCGGCAGCAGCGTCAGCGCGGCACCGAAAGCCAGCACACCTAAAAGCTTGGATTTTGCCATCGCCATCCCCACAAAGTGACCATTACCGGCCTCAGTATAGCCCGAAAAGAGCAAACCCCATCAGCAGTCTGACAGGGTTTGTGAGCGATAACCGGGCGAGCCTAGCCAAGAGCTTAGCCAAGGACTTAGCTAGGGGCTTAGCCAGGGATTTAGCTAAGGGCTTAGCCCTGGTTGCGCGGGGCAAAGGACATGCGCGCGACCGGCTGGCGTCCTTGCTGCGGCTGCATGCGGTTAGGTGGCGGCATCATGCGGCCACCTTGCGGTGCACCCTTGCCCTTGGCATCGTCAATCAAGATCATGGCGAGCTTACGCAGGCCATCGAGGCTATCCGAGAACGGCACTACTTCCTTCATGCCCTGCTGGGTAAACTCGTCGATGTACGGCTTGATCATCAAGGCCTGGTCAATACGCGGATCAGAGCCACGCTGGTAGGCGCCAATCGAGATCAACTCGCGGTTTTGGTTATAGAGCGCAATGCACTGGCGGATAGTACGCGCCATCACCATATGCTCTTCGGTGATGACCGCAGGCATAACACGCGAAATCGACTTCTCAACGTCAATAGCTGGGTAGTGACCGGAGTCAGCGAGCTCACGTGAGAGCACGATGTGACCGTCCAAGATGGCACGGGCCGCGTCGGCAATTGGGTCTTGCAGATCATCACCTTCGACTAAGACGGTGAAGAAGGCGGTGATCGAGCCTTGGCCTTCAGCGCCGTTACCAGCACGCTCGACTAAGGCTGGGAGCTTAGCAAAGACCGAAGGTGGATAGCCCTTGGTAGCTGGAGGCTCACCGACTGCGAGCGCAATCTCACGCTGGGCCATGGCATAACGCGTCAAGGAATCAAGTAGCAACAGGACATTGTAGCCTTGGTCGCGGAAGTACTCGGCGATCGAAAGCGTGGTCTCACAGCCCTTAAGACGCATTAAAGGCGAGGCGTCCGCTGGCGCGGCGACCACAATCGAGCGCGCACGACCTTCCTCACCTAAGATGTCTTCAATGAACTCTTTAACCTCACGACCACGCTCACCGATGAGGCCCACCACCACGATATCAGCGGTAGTACCACGGGTCATCATGCCCAAGAGCACCGACTTACCAACACCAGAACCGGCAAACAGGCCCATACGCTGGCCTTGACCTACGGTAAGTAAGGAGTTGATCGCACGGATACCAACGTCGAGGTGCTGGCGAATTGGGCGGCGTGCCATTGGGTTTAAGCGCGTGGCCATCCACTGGACACTTTGGCCCTTATTTAACGGGCCTAAGCCGTCAATCGGCTCGCCCATACCGTCGATCACGCGTCCGAGCAAATGAGGACCGTACGGAAATTCGCGCATACCTGAGATCGGGTAGACCTTAGCGCCCGGTGTGACACCTGCGACCTGCTCAGTTGGCATCAAGAAGATGGTTTCACCCGAGAAGCCTACGACCTCGGCCTCAAGGTCACCTTGAGGCAGCTCAATGCGGCAGCGATCACCAACTGCGACCTTAAGGCCGACCGCCTCTAAGGTTAAGCCAACCACGCGGGTAAGTTTGCCCACGACTTGAGGCGCCATTTCGGTCTCAGGCAGGTCGATCGACTTTAAGCGCGAGAGCAGATTATTCATGACAGAGCCCCCTAAACCGTACCAGCAGGCGTAATAGTTTCAACCTGAGCTGGGTCAGCGGCCGGTACCTCTTCGGCGCCACCGTGAGCTGTGGCCATCTGCTCAATTGAAGCGTTCTTAATCTTGGCTTGAGCCGCAGCAATTTGCTCAGCTTGGGCTGCATCGGCGGCGGCCTTAGCATCAGCGGCGGCGGCCTTAGCATCAGCGGCAGCGGCCGCAGCCGCAGCGGCCTGAGCCTCTTGAGCGGCACGTGCCTCCTGCATTTGGCGCTCTAACTCAGCGGCCTCATCAAGCTCAGCTGCGCTTTGGGCACGCGCCGCATCGAGCGCGGCCACCTCAGCCTCGCTCTGCGCCTGCTTATGGGCGGCATCGAGCTCAGCGGCATCAGGATCAAAGTCAGGATCCAAGGTCGGCTGGCGATTGGCAGGATTGAGCTCAGGATTACGTGCGGCTTCGGCATCAACCTGGGCCGCAAGCTCAGCGGCAAAGTCAGGCTTAGGGGCGAGCGCCGCCATATTCTCAGCGATGCGATCGGACATGCCTAAGATATCGCGTGGTGGGATGAGTGGCTTCTTTGGCATCTCATCGTAATCAGGAGCGCCGGTGATCACTTCCTTACGGGCCGAGCTGACCGCATCGGACGAGCCGGTTAAGAAGTCGCTGATCAAGGCGTCGATGCGATCATCGATGCGCCATTGCACCGAGCTAATCTTGGTATTGACCGTGATATCGCCGTCCTGCATAGTCTCGTCCGGCTGCATATCCCAGCCTTGCGAGTTCATATAGTCACGGCCAATGGAGGCCACCATCAGAGCGTAATCATTTTCGCTCAAGCGAATTTCGGCGCCGTGCTTGGCCTCAGGCAGTAAGGTGTAGCACTGCTCAATGCAGCGCTTTAAGTATTCGACATCGCCCTTGAGCTCACGCTTTAAGATCACGCGGGCCAAGCGCGAAATGATGTAGACGATTTCGTCGGTGACCGTCTCATCAATCTCACGAATTGGGTTAGCGAGCATATCGGCTAAATGGCGGAAACGATCAGCTTGAGTCGTGACCATATCGCTACCAGCCGCCAGGCCCGCTTCTTGGCCCTTAGCAAAGCCTTCATCGCGGCCTTGGCGGAAGCCATCTTGGTAGCCCACGGCCGCACCATCTTTCTTGCCTTGGTTAAAGCCGTCGTACTTACCTTGCTCCACGCCCTTGGTGTAGCCTTCAGCGTGACCTTGGTTTAAGCCTTCGGTATAGCCTTCATTGCGCGCGGTATTGCGGATTGCCTCCAGCTCCTCCAGTGACACCGGATCCGGGGCTGGCGCCTCTTCAGGCTCAGCAGGAACCTCAAGCCCGGCGGCCGCGTTCGCGGCATTGACCTTAGCTTGATCGGACTCGGCCTGCTCGATTTCGGCGATGCGCTCGGCCTCTTCCTTGGCCATCTTGAGGGCTTCTTCGTGGCGCTTGAAGTAGCCACCTACCGGGTAGCCCAAGGCATTAGTCGTTATCGGCTTGCCATCATCAAACAGAGGCCATTGCATGGCCGCAAAGCCTTGCGCTTCTGCGCCGCTGATGATGTTGACCTCTTTGAACTCTTGGGCATGGATGTTCTCTTTAATCGATTCGACGACGCGGCTAGGATCGACCTTACCCGCCATGCTGCCAAAAGGATGGTCACTATTGGCCATTGCTCACAACTCCTAAAACCAAAGCGCCCGACGCGCGCCTCACCGGACCAAGCTCACACTAAGCAAGCTCACCACAGGAAAGCCCACCAAGGTGTGCTCAAAGACCGGTGCCTATCCCCTGACCGGTGCAACAGCTGGGCCAAGAAATCCCAGCAAGCTTAGCACCAAAGCCATTCTTAGGACAATTTCAGAACAGGACCAGCCCCGTGTCAACCGGTGCCCTGCCCGTGATAACTTGCGCCCACCCCTAAGATGACAACACCCCAGAACGCCATGCATCCTGAGGTGTATAAGGCCCCAAGCCAACAGGCTGGGGCAAAGCCCCGTCCCGTAAGAGACCAGGGCAGGCCTCTCTCCACTCAGGAGAGGAACGCCAACGGCTACTCGATGAAGTCGTCGGCAGCGCCGCCACGCGACAGCACGATCTGGCCTGCATCCGCCAGCTTGTGGGCGATGGCCAGGATTTCCTTTTGGGCGGCTTCGACGTCGGAGATCTTGGTAGGACCCATCGACTCCAAGTCCTCCTTTAAAGCCTCGCGGGCACGTGAGGACATGTTCTGGTAGAACTTCTCGCGTAAGTTCTCGTCGGCGCCCTTTAAGGCCTTTTCTAAGACATCGTTCGGGATATCACGCAGCAAGGTCTGAATCGAACGATCGTCCACCGTACCCAAGTTCTCGAAGACGAACATGAGGTCTTGGATCTGTTGACCCATTTCCTTGTCTTGGGCCTGGATGGCGTCCATGAGCTGGGTCTCGGTGGTGTTGTCGAGGTAGTTCATGATGTTGGCAGCCGACTTCAAGCCACCAATCTTGGCCGACTGAGTACCAGCAGAGCCCGCGAACTGCTTCTCCATAATTTCGTTTAATTCCTGGAGCGCAGCTGGCTGAACTTCCTCTAAGGTGGCGATACGCATGATGAGGTCCAAGCGCACCGTCTCTGGGAACTGACTTAAGATCTGCGCCGATTGCTCTGGATCTAAGTAGGAGAGCACGATAGTCTGAATCTGAGGGTGCTCATTTTGGATGATCGTAGCCACCTGGCGGGCGTCCATCCACTTGAGGGAATCAAGACCGTGGCTACCCGAGCCCATCGAGATCTGATCGACTAAGTTGTTAGCCTTATCCTCACCTAAGGCGGCAACCAGGGCGTTCTTAACGAAGTCAGACGAGCCTAAGCCGATGTTCGAGTGCTTGGTGATATTGGTCAGGAAGGTCTTATGGACGGCGTTAACGCTATCTTGGGTGAAGTCCTCAAGCTCAGCCATACGGATACCGAGCTTTTGCACCTGCTTTGGTTGCAAATTACGGAAGAGCGCAGCGGCATCTTCCTCCGACAAGGACAGCATCAAGATAGCAGCCTTATCGATGCCCGAGAGGCGCTCTAAGGCCATCTTCTCGTCATCAGAGAGCTCCAAGCCATTATTGGAAGGAGCAACAGGATAGCTCATCTGCTGCCCACCTTGGCGTACGAGTGCGCGATCTGACATAGAAAACCTCAAAAGTAAGGGCAAATAAACTAAGCACGGCCGCACAGCCTATAAGGCACGACCCACTGAGCCTGAACCACCAACCAGCCTAAGGCCCAACCGGACCTAAGCCCAGCCATCCGGACCCAAGCCCACTAAACCGGCACGGCGTTAAGCCCACCGGCATAGCGTCCAGCTAACCGGCATGGCACCAGCCCACCGGCACGGGCCCGTGGCGCGGTCCCAAACACAGGCGACCACCAAGCCGCTAAACCAAGAACCACTGCAGCCCCAAGCTCGAACCCAGGGATACAAGCTAGGCACTGAGATAAGAACCTAGCGCTCAGAGCTCACGCTGAGCTTAATCGGGCCACTTACCAAGACTTGAGTCAATGGCACTGGGTTTAGCGCCTTAATACAACAAAGGCTTCAGGGGCGCACGGTGGGGGCTAACCCCCACCTCAAGCCTGAAGCCTCGTAAATTCTTACAGACCGTTGTTCTGGCTCTTGTTAGCCTTCTTCTTATCCTTCTTGTCACGCATGTCGGAGTTAATCCATTCACGCAGAACTTCAGCCGATAATTGAGGCTCGTTGGAGACCAAGGTACGAACAGCGTTGAGCAGATCCTCATCACGGTGCAGGTTAGGCAATTCGATACCACCCTGCTGGTTGATGTTGTAGATCTGATCGTTGAGCTCGTTTTGAGCAGCGATGAGGTTGAGATCGTCTTCACCACCCAAGGCTGAGCCATTGTCCATCTCGAGTTGACGCTCCAGCTCGATATCCTCGGCCGAACGACCACGCAGCAGGCGGTTGATCATTGGGCGAACCACGAAGACCACCAAGACTAAGATAATGAGGACAGCGCCACCAATACGCAGGATGCGTAAGAAGGCTTCTTGCTGCCACCAAGGCAGAGCAGGCTGGACGTCGTCGTGTGGGAAGGCCACGCTTTCTACCGCGACAAAGTCACCGCGACTCTCATCTAAGCCTAAACCACCGCGAATGAGATCGGCGATCTTGTCGAGCTCTTCTTGTGGACGTGGGGTGTAGCTGACCGCACCATCATCAGAGGTGACGCGCATATGGTCGACCGCGACCGATACCGTTAAGCGCTGGACGCGATTGGTTGGGTGCACGGTATGACGAATCGTGGTATCAACCTCGTAATTGCGTACGGCCTCACGGCTCTCATCGGTTGCCGTCTGAGTATCAGACGCTTGAGCAGTACCGTTACGCAGCTGCTGCGGAATGGTGGCGTTAGCAGGAGGTTGATTAGACAGAGAACCAGGGACGCCATATGGAGCACCTTCGTCTTGTGGCGTGCGGGCCTCACGTAAGGTCTCCGAGCGTACCGCTTGGTTTTCTGGGTTAAAGAACTGGCGGGTTTCTTCCTCGATGGTAGTGTCTAAGGTGACATCAACCTCCGCCGAGTAATTGCCGTAACCCAGCATTGGACGCAAGATGCTGTCTAACTTATCGCGGTACTGAGCCTCGCGTAAGGTGCGCATCTCAAATTCTTTTTGCAGGCGATCATCAGCGGTATTCTGCTTTGACTCAGCGCTGAGCAAGGTACCGTTTTGATCGGTGACGGTGACGTCCTTAACTAAGAGGTTATGCACCGAGGAAGCGACGGTATAGCGAATCGAGTTGACGTTATCCGGCGTGAGGTAGGAGCCACGCTGCAAGGTGACCACGACCGCTGCTGATGGACGCTGTTGGCTGCGGGCAAAGACGTTATCGCGCGGAATCGCTAGGAGCACGGTAGCATGCTCGACGCCATTGATACGCTCGATCGCTTGCGCCAGCTGCATCTCACGGCTGTGCTTAATACGCTCGGACTCTAAGCGCTGGGATACACCAAAGCCGTTATCGCGCATAATGAGCGCGTCTTGTTCGGCAATGTGGTTGACGGCCACGCCGTTACGCAGCATCGCCTCACGCACTGTGGTGTAATCGTTAACATCAACCAAGATGTTATCGCCGCTTAAGGTGTAGTTAAAACCCTGCAGCGATAAGAAATCTAAGACCGGGCCCATTTCCTCAGGAGTGTAACGGCCTAAGGAGCGCAGGGATTGGTTTTGGGACGAGGACTGAAGCGAAAGCAGACCAAAGATGGCGCCGGTTAAGAACAGCACCAAGAAGCCCATAATAATGAGCTTGCGCAGGATCTCGCCATTATGCAGGAACTCGTTGACGCGGCCTTTGAAGTTATTGTTAGCCGTAGGGGTAGCGTTCATGGCTGAACCGACGGTTCCACCAATACGGTTACCATCGTCACCGCCCAGTTCAGGAATAGCTTCGTCAGCGGCTTGAGCTACCGTCTGCGCTGGAGCAGTCGTGGCAGGATCAACAAGAGCCGTAGCATTTGGGTCTTGTGGCACGCCGCCAGCGGCTACTGGGAACGAATTGTCTGACATTTTCTATCCTTTAACCCAAAGACTAAATCTGCATCTGCATGATCGATTGATAAGCATCAACCAGCTTATTGCGGATCTGCAAGGTTGCTTCAAACGCTAAGCTCGACTTGTTCGAAGCAATCATAACGTCGGCAAGGGAAATCGAACGATCACCCACATCAAAGCGGGCTTGCATCGAGGAAGCTGTGTTTTGCAACGAGTTAACGTTTTCGATTGCATCGGTTAACAGCTGTTTAAACTCGCCTACCGTGGCTCCAGCGCTCCCGGCAGGAGCGTAAGGAGCAGAGCCGGTATCGGTCACCCCGGCAACTGGCTTATCGCGCAGTGCGGCAGCGGCAGTCATACCGGTGAAGAAATCGCTTTGACCGGAGAGGTTAACTGCCTGCTCGGCATTACCTAAAACATTGTTTTGGGCCAATTGCTGCGCGGACAGCTCTTGTCCTCGCTGTGCCATCGAGCTCATCTGCGCATTCATGCGCTCAAAGTGGCTCATCACTGAGCTCTGGCCGATGCTATCTACGCCCACCATGTCCTTGCTCCTGTCAGAGAAATGACGAATAAAAATCAAGCTGAGTGCAACTAAGTCAAAAAGCATGCCATGGCTCACAAAGTCAAGCCCACAGCAATCACAGACTCATCTCAGCATCCACCGCATCAAATCAAGCTTAGCGCGCAGCTCAAAGCGCGGTCGCACCTCACCACACAGGCAAGCGCAAGCCTAGTTCCAACCAAGGCCAAGCCCCAAAAACCAAGCTCCAACCAACCGAGCCACAAAGTGAGCTCCCAAAGAGCCACAAAGTGAGCTCCCAAAGAGCCACAAAGTGAGCTCCCAGCCGAGCTACCAAAGAGCTAACTCAGGGGCAAGACAAAGAGCAAACTCGGGGTCAACCCCAGGCGCACTCAAACTTAAATTCGTGCAAAACCGCGTATTATAGCGGAAAGATGCCTCCCCGGTAACTTGCAATTTTTACCCGCACCGCTCTCCCCACCTTTCTTACCTCATCTTAGTCATGACTCCCCGCGCCTAAAACAAAGCGGCCGGTGAACCCCAACCTGCAATCAGATCTGAGATCCACCGGCCGCGCTCTAACGCAAGATCACTTGCTGATCTTAGGCGTTATTGATCATCATCCACGACCTCGTAGAAGTCATTGGTCGAGACTGGCTTTTGCGCAGAGGGAGCTTTTGCCTCAGCCACTACCTCAACCACGGCTTCTTCAGCCACCGAATTTTCCAGCTGCTTGACCGCAGTAGCTTGCTGGCCTGGAGGTAAGGCCTTGCGATCTTCCAGCGGGCGGTGATCGACCAGCTTGCTGCACATTTGCCAAGCGCGCTCGAGCTTGCTGCGGCTGGCAGGCTCCATGAGTGCGCCCATGAGCTTGAAGCGAAATTCTTCTTGCAGCGCTGGATCATTAGGCGGCAGCTCAATACCACAGCGCCCCACAATAGCAAACTGGCGCAAATCGGCAAAGCTGGTAGCAGGATGCTGGAGCCACTGCAAGACCTCCATCGCTTGCTCAGACCAGACATCTTGCGCTGGGGCCGCACGATGGGTATCTTCCTGGGCGAAAAGATTTTCGATCAACTTTGACTTGATCGTAGCTGCCTCAAGGATTCTCTTGAGGTTATCTTTTTGCATGCAGCGAGCTTTAAGCTCAGTGCTGATCCAGCCAGCCGCCTCTAAGCTCTCAAATAGTTGGATTGGCTTATCAAGTTTAGGATTGGTATCAGGATCGATAGCCAAAGTGGAATGCAAGCCTTCGGCATATGGTTGAGCGGTATGAAGCAGGCTTAGGCAAATGGCGTCCTCATTGCCTGTGACAGAATTAGCCTTAAGTCCAAGGCCATAAGCGTAGATATGGTCAGATGCGCAGATATCGCCATCAACAATCAAGGTGCAACCTAAGACAACCAAAGTCTTAGTCGTGATGCTGCCATGAACGTGGATTACATCCTCGGTGGTGCCTACGACCAATACCACCTCGTTTTGGTCAGCATGGAACTCGATATCACCAGCGAAATCCTGCTCGACCGTCAAAACACGCCCTGGGTAAAGACGCTCGTTACAGTTAGCGTGGTATTGCAATACAGGCAAGATTGCACCAGGCAGCAACTTACCATCTTTGGCATAGCGCGGATCGATGGCATGGGCAAAGCAAGGATTTAACTTATACCCGACTTTGACTGTGAAATATTAGTTAAATGCGATATATATCAAGTTTAAATGCATTTTTGTTCTGTATGATATGACTAACAACCAGTAACAACAAA
>CALXOW010000056.1 GCA_944390115.1 uncultured Anaerobiospirillum sp. | reverse complement strand
GGTGTAAAGCGTGGCTCTGCTCTTCGAGCAGTGACTGCACCATTAAGAGGCATCAAAGTTAATTTATAACAGCTCCCACTGGAAATTGGAACTCCGCCAGACTAGGATTGTCTTGGTTAGCCTATGCTAACTCAAGTTAGCCATATGATCAAGGGGCTATCGCTTTTTTCTTTTTTTGCTGATGCAAAACGCCCAGCAACTGGAAGCAGTGCTGGGCGTTTAGGCCTTGGTTGGGCCTTGGTTTAAGCGCTCTTAAGGTTAGAGGGCGTCGATGCTCTTGAGGTACTCGATGAGCTCTGGGAGCTGCTTCTTACCAAAGGAGATCGCCTGGCCATCGTTGACCACTAAGCAAGGTACCGACATGACCTTGTACTTGGTACGTAAGTCAGGGTAGAGACCGACGTCGTAGGCGTGGGCCGTAACCTTAGGGCTTAAGGCAGCCATCTGCTGGCAGGCACGAACCAAGTCTGGGCACATGGTGCACGAGAGCGAAATTAAGACCTGGAGCTTGACGTCCTTGGAGATAGCCTTGATCGCATCTAATTGCGGGGCATCTACCGCCTGGCCTGGACCTGCAGCATTGTAGAGGCCTAAGACAAAGGAGGTGAGCTCGTGGCCACCAGGAATACCGTGGAAAGCGGCGCCGACTGCGCTGCCATCCTCACGGATAAACTCGGTATATGGCAGATGCTCGCCTTCGGAGGTGGTCTCTAAGGCTAACTTGTCCGTTAAGGCCACCATTTCGTTTAAGGCCGAAACTAACTCATTGCCCTTCTCGTCGCCTGCGGTGTGAACCCGTAAGGTGATCTTCTGAGCCATGCGCTCAAAGACCATATTGAGCTGTGGCACCATGTCTGCGCTGATAAAGCTGCCGCCCTCATCGCTTGGTAAGGCGCTGGCACGTGGCTCCTCAGGGGCCTTGCGCGTAGCGTTTGGTACCACTGGAACTAAGCCGGTCTTCTCGTGCATCTGAGCTGCAACCTTCTCCATCGCAGCAGCAGCTAAGGCACCGTCAGCGGTAGCGGTGACCACCTGACGTAAGGTCTTGATGCAGACGTCACCGGCGGCAAAGACACCCTTAACATTGGTCTCTTGGTTGGCGTCAGTGATGATGTAGTTCTGCTCGTTTAAGGCAACCTTATCGGCGACTAACTTGGTATTAGGAACGTAACCAGCAAAGACGAAGACGCCAAAAGTGTCATCACCCTCGGCCTTGTAGGTGAAGGTCTCGCCGGTCTTATTGTTGTAGATCTCGGCGCTTAAAATGCCCATATCAGAGCCTTCAACCGACTTGAGTTCGTGGTTGAACAGAACCTTGATCTTAGGGTGTGCCATCACCTCATCAGCAATGCTCTTAGCGCAAGAGAAAGCGTCCTTACGTACTAAGATCGTGACCTTAGTGGCGTAACGGGTTAAGAACATGGCTTCCTCAGCTGAGGCATAGCCACCACCGATTACTAAGAGCTCCTTGCCGGTAAAGAACTCGCCGTCACAGGTAGCGCAGTAAGCGACACCGTGACCACGGAATTGATCTTCACCAACGAAGCCAACCTTACGAGGGTTAGCACCGGTGCAGATTAAAACAGCAAAGGCACGTAAAGTGCCACGGGAGGTCTCAACTTCCTTGATATCCGAATCAAGCTTGAGGTTGGTAACCTCAGCTAACATGACCTCAGCGCCGAAGTTTACGGCCTGACGGCGCATGGTCTCGGTTAATTCCTCACCTGAGGTCTTCTCGACACCAGGGTAGTTAACGACTTCGTGAGTAATGGTGATTTGGCCGCCAAAGCGCTCCTTCTCCACCACTAAGACACGATAGCGGGCGCGCGCTAAGTACAAAGCTGCCGTTAAACCAGCTGGGCCGCCACCAACCACAATGGCATCATATAAATTATCGTTTGCGCTCATCACAACTCCCGTTGAAAGCCCAAGGCTTACGCCCCGATATAGCATGGAGCCTTGAGCTGGTTAACCTTAAGGGCATTTGCCCCAAGCCTCTCTTGCAGTGGCCCTAGCGCGAGGACTCCTGCAAGAAAAGCCTGTGTACTGGGTCTTATCCTCAGCATTTGCTGGGCCTAAGCCCCAGCTTTGATTTTGCTTTTTTTTGTTTTTTTTTACTGGCCACAAACTAGAAAGGCCCCTAAAAGGGGCCTTTCTGGTCAGATGGTGGCACTTACGTGCCACCTAGCATCCCTAACTTACGCGATTTTTAATGGGGTTAGGCGTAAATTAGAGGGCGCCGATGAGGTCAAGACCTGGCTTTAAGGTCTTAGCACCTGGCTGCCACTTAGCTGGGCAAACCTGGTCACCGTGCTCGGCTACGAATTGTAAAGCCTCGACGCGGCGTAATAACTCGTCAGCGTTACGGCCGATGTTGCCAGCAACAACCTCGTAAGCGACGATCTTGCCCTCTGGGTTAACAACAAAGGTACCACGATCTGCTAAACCAGCGTCCTCAATCAGAACTTCAAAGTCGCGAGCTAAACGGTGGTTAGGATCGGCGAGCATTGGGTACTGAATGGCCTTGATGGTGTCAGAAGCGTCGTGCCATGCCTTGTGAACGAAGTGCGAATCGCAGGATACTGAGTAGATCTCGCAGCCGATCTTCTTGAACTCTTCGTACTTTTCAGCTAAGTCCTTGAGCTCGGTTGGGCAAACGAAGGTGAAGTCAGCTGGATAAAAGAAGAAGACAGACCACTTGCCTAAGATGTCGGCCTTGGTTACCTGGTGGAAATCATCGTGCTGGTAGGCCTGGACACAGAAATCTGCAACTTCCTTGTTGATTAACGACATCAGAAAACTCCTAAAACGAATCATTTGCCTTGGGTCATAACGCTCCGCAGGCGGTCACGAGATGACTTACGGTCTTTGCCCCATTGTAGAGGCATTAAGTAAAAATTGGGTCAAAGCGATGGCAAAACTGTGCACTAGTTCGTACTTTATTTTGCTCCCGCTTAAGGAAACTTGGTGCCTTACGATAAGGCGCGCTCCCCTTTTGCTAAGAGGGCTACCTCATCAAGCGATGGACTCATTATAGAGAAGTCAGTTGCACATCCGTGCCAAGTGAGAAAAGCAATCACAATTAGCCAAGGCTAACCCAAATCTGGCCCGCGCAATCAAGCTGCCATCCATCTTATTTTTACCAAGACAGGCGTTAGATAAGCCAAAACTCAGTGATCCCACGCCCTGCGTGCTCCTTAGGCGCTAAAAAGAGCCCACTATCTGCCCAGCACGCTCCTCTACTTCCACCTAACTTTATTTGAGCTGACTCTCAGGCGGGGGCTCAGATCTTGCCCTGAGCCTGCTGTGCCCCAAAAGCAAAATAAAGCCCGCAGTACGGGCCCATGGGCTTACAATGGGTGCGCTCATGTCATAAGAGGGATCTGCTAATGGAATTGACCATTTTGGGCTATACGCTCGCTGCAACCGGCTACACCTTTGCTATGACCGCCTTAGGTGCAGCCTCAATCTTATTGTTTAAAGGGGCACCGTCACGCTTATTTACCCGCCTGTCGCTCGGTTTTGCCGCCGGTATTATGATCGCGGCCTCGGTTTGGTCGCTGTTAGATCCAGCGATGGAAGAGGCGGCCAAGTTAGGTTGGCCTCCTGCTATTCCATGCGCCGGTGGTTTCCTCTTGGGTGCCGGTTTCTTAATTCTGCTGGATAACATCACCCCGCACTTACACATGAGCTCGCAGCATCCTGAGGGCCCTGAAACCGACTTACCAAAGCACTCCCTGCTCTTCTTTGCCGTTACGCTGCACAACATTCCAGAGGGTATGGCCGTTGGTATCTCCTTTGTCTCGGCTATTTCCATGGGCACCCCAGAGGCACTCTCGGTCGCGATCGCGCTGGCCGTCGGTATGGGTATCCAAAACGTTCCTGAAGGTGCTGCCGTCACCCTGCCACTGCGTAGTGCTGGCGCCAGCCGCCTTAAGGCCTTTACCATGGGCGCCATCTCCGGCTTAGTCGAGCCAATTGCCGCCTGCCTGGTAGTAGTCTTGGCCTCGTTCTTTATTCCGCTCATGCCGTGGCTCTTATCCTTTGCCGCCGGTGCCATGGTTTACGTGGTAGTCGAAGAGCTCATTCCTGAGGCTAACCAAGGCAAGCACTCAGACTTGGCCTCGATCGCCGTGATTGCCGGTTTTAGCTTAATGATGGTGCTCGATACCACCTTAGGTTAATCCCATCGCCCCCATGCTGTTCTGATTTGACCACCCCATGACCACGAACGACCAAACCACAGATCAAAACAAAACAACTGAGCCCGTAGCAGCGCCTGAAAACCAGGCTACTTCAGCTCAAGCTGCTACAACCCAGGAGGTTGCAGCTCAGGCCGCCTCAGCTCAGGTTGCAGCCCAGGCCGCCCCAGTTCAGGTTGCAGCTTCCGCTCAAGTACCCGCTGAAACTGCTCCGCTAGAGCAAGCTCAGGCTTCCGCTCAGAGTGCGGTGCCGACATCAGATGAGCCTCAGGCGAAAGCTAAGAAGCAGGTACCGGTGAAAAAGGCGCGCCTCTTGCGCTCAGGCATGGTCAGCGCGGCCGCGACCTTCATGTCGCGCATCTTGGGCATGGTACGTGATATCGCCATTGCGCAGCTCTTGGGCGCGGGGCTGATGGCCGACGTGTTCTTTTTTGCGAACCGCATCCCGAACTTCTTCCGCCGCCTCTTTGCTGAAGGTGCCTTTGCTCAGTCCTTTGTCCCGGTCTTGACCAAGTGCTCCAAGGAAGAAGATGCCTCGGCCTTAAAGGAGTTAATCGCCAAAAGCGCGGGCACTTTGGGTCTGATTGTGCTCGTGATCTCGGTTATCGGCATGATGGCCTCGCCGGTGGTCACCGCGATCTTCGGCTGGGGCTGGTTTGAAGCCTACTTAAACGATGCGCCGGACGCCGAAAAGTTCACCCAAGCCTCGACCTTACTTGAGATCACCTTCCCGTACCTCTTCTTTATCACGCTGACGGCGCTGTGCAGTTCGGTGCTCAATGTTCATGGCAGCTTTGCTATCCCGGCCATTACCCCATGCTGGCTTAACATCACCATGATCGTAGTGGCCTACTTCATTGCCCCGCACTTTGAGGATCCAAATAAAGTTCTCGCCTACGGCATGGTGGCAGGCGGTGTCGTCCAGCTCATCTTCCAGCTGCCTTTTATCATCAAGCTGGGCTTGATGGTGCGCCCGAAGTGGGGTTGGTCCCACCCTGGGGTCAAGCGCATTCGCACCTTGATGATTCCTGCGCTCTTTGGCGTATCGGCAAGCCAGCTCAACCTCTTGGTCAACACGGTCTTAGCTTCGTTCTTGGCCACCGGCTCCATCTCCTATCTCTACTACTCCGACCGCTTATTGGAGTTTCCAATCGGCATCTTTGCCGTGGCGATTTCGACGGTCATCCTCCCGGCCCTGTCGCGCGTCGACATCAAGACCCAGCATGGCAATTACGTGCGCACCTTAGACTGGGGCGTACGCTTAGTGCTGCTCTTGGGCATTCCTTCGGCCCTGGGCATCATCGCCTTGCGCGAGCCAATTTTGCGCGTCATCTTCATGCGCGGTGCCTTTAGTGAAGAGAACGTTATCTTAAGTTCGCATTCGCTATTAGCATCAGTCTCCGGCCTGTGTGCCATCATGCTGGTGCGCGTCTTAGTGCAAGGCTTTGCGGCGCTCCAAGACACCAAGACCCCAGTGCGCTGCTCGATCGTGGCGATCATCGCCAACATCTGCTTTAACCTGATCTTGGTATGGCCGCTCGACTACATTGGCCTTGCGCTCTCCACTGCCCTGGCCGCCTTTGTCAACGCAGGACAGCTCTTGTACCTTCTGCACAAGCGCGATATCTACCAGGTCAGCTCTACCACCTTGCTCTTTATTGGCAAGGCCTTGATCTCAGGCATCGTGATGGCCGTTGCAGTGCGCTACTTCTCGCCTGACTTTAGCGTCTGGGCCACGATGAGCACCTTAACCTCGATCTTCTACCTGACAGCCTTGATCATAGGCGGCGCCCTGCTGTTTGGCCTGTGCTGCATAGCACTGGGCATTCGTCCGCGCCACATCAAAATGTAAGGTTAATTGTGGCAAGCAGCCTAGCCCCTTGCTGCGCTTGGCTGCTTACCGTGGCCTGACGCTTTAGTCGGGCCTAGCTGCTTGCTGTAAGTGGCAGTTTACGGCGCCCTGACATTGGGGGGCGCGCTGTCAGGTCGCGCTGCCAAAATGAGTCACGGCGCAATTACTTGGTGTTAATTTTTCGCGATATATCACACTTTGCGCGCTTGCTCCACGCGTAAGCCGGTTGCTTGGGACTTTTTGCCTTAAGATAAAAGATACCCGAACAGGGATCGTGCGATCCCTCACCAAGGTTAAGGAGCAATGCTATGAGACAGTACAACAACATCCTCGTCATCATAGAGCCTAAAAAAGACCAACAGCTAGCGCTCGATCGCGCTATTGAGGTCGCACGCTTCAACCCACGCGTTAAGGTCACAGCCTTAAGACTCATCTACGATTTTGCCAATGATGTGCCGTTCTTAGGCAAAAAGAGCGAGATGAACTCACATCAAGACGTAGAAGAAGTCACCAAAAAAGAGCTTGAGACGATCATCACCACGACCTTGGATCGTCATGCTGAGGCCAAGGCCCGTGGGGTCAAGATTGAGCCTAAGATCAAATGGGTACGCGATATCTCCGAGGGCATGGTCATGGAGGCCAACTCCGGCCACTACGACATGCTCATCAAGGGCGCCAACCACCATGGCATCTTCGACTCGATTATCTTTACCCCACATGATTGGAATTTGCTGCGCCACGCTCTGATTCCAGTCGTGATCGCCAAGGAGCACAGCTGGGATCCTCAAAACGCCATTGTGGTCGCAGTGGACTTCACCTCCACGGAAAAGCAGCTGATGAATATCCTGCTCTTACGTGAGGCCCAGCTCTTATCCACTATTACCAAGAACCCAATCCACTTGGTCAACAGTGCCCCAGTAGTTTTACCTACGATTATGCTCGAGGTACCAAACTACGCTCCTGAGCTCTACGCTGAAACCGTTTTGGCTGAGCACAAGCGCCGCATCGTTGAGTTTGCCCGTCACCACAATATTCCTGAGGCTAACTGCCATATTGCTGAGGGCATGCCGGACGATGTCATTCCTAAGCTGTGCAAGAAGCTCAACGCCAGCACCGTCTTTATCGGCTCGCAAGGCCGTGCCGGTGCCGCTGCGGCCTTAGTGGGCAATACCTGCGAGGAAATCGTGGACTTCATTAACGCCGATCTGTTCGTCTTAAACAGCAAGACGGTCCAGCACGACGTTACGACTGCCCACACTCAAGAGTAGCTACTTTTAAGTAACTAACCCTTCTAGGGCTTAGCCCCAATCCAAGGCCCAGCTGCGGTGCAGCTGGGCTTTGCTGTCCCCAAAAATCGCTATAATGGCGCACACTTTCCGGCCCCAGTCCTGTTTTCTATGAGTCCTTTGCTATGGACAATGCCATTATCAACGCCTTGAGCGTACTGCTCATCATCGCGATTTCTTACTTCTTCAAGCGCGTCCATTTAGTCGACATCGCTATGGCCAAGAAACTGGCCTACGTGGTGATGTACCTGACCTTACCGTGCGCGATTTTGACCTCAGCTAACGGCATTGCCTTTGATGTTGAGCTGCTCTCGATCATTCTGATTTCCTTTGCCATCAACTTTGGCCTGCTCCTGATCGCCTTTTTCTCAGCGCGCAAGGTCGAGCTGCGCATGTTCAACATGCTCAACACCACCTGCTTTAACATCGGCAATTTCGTCATCCCGTTCATGCAACACACGATGAGCCCCAAGGCCTTCTTGGCGCTGTGCATGTTCGATGTGGTCAATGCCCTGTTCTGCTTTGGTGGCAGCTATTCGGTCGCGCTCTTCTTCAACCGTAAATACTTCCCCGATCAAGAGATCAACCTCAAGACCATCTTCAAGGAGATGGCCAAGTCACTGCCGTTCTACATCTACGCCTTGGTCATTACGCTCTCGGCCTTTGGCCTGTCGATCCCAGAGACCGCGCTCACCCCATTTAAGACCATTGCCGGAGCCAATACCTTATTGTGCTTCATGATCATCGGCATTGCCTTGAGCTTTGAGATCAGCTGGGAGCAGTTTAAGCACGTGATGCAGGCGTGGTGCATCCGTTACATCAGCTGCATCTTGATGGCCGCCCTGATTTGGATTTTGGTCCCACTCGAGCCGGAAATTCGCCTCACTATCATGATCATCTTAATGGCCCCGATGACCTCGCTGGCGCCAATCATGACCATGCGCGCCATTCCGTCACGAGCCGAGGAGTCGGCCGACCTCAACACCATCGCCATCATCTCCTCACTGGTCTTCATCACCATCATGAACTCGATCGGCACCTTGCTGCTCTAAGCGTGCCCACCAGCCCGCTATCCGCCTTGCCCGCGCCAGCCCGCTCCGGGCTGGTGCCACGCCCGTGACGGCTCCCGCACCAGGCGCCCGTGACAGCTCCCGCCGTGCCTGCACGCCCGGCACCCTTAATGGATTAACTGTGATCCGTTATGGAAAGTTGCGCGCTAATTAGAGTAGCGCGCGGCCCCTTATGCCATACTGACAGCAATGACTGGTAGGGCTGGAGGTGGCTATGAAAAAGGTTGTCATCATCGCAGTGCTCGCGGCTATTGTGGCCGCGATCTTAGGCTATACCCTCTTTATTCATCAGGACTTAGACCCACGTAAAGCCCATGGCACGGTCGATATCAAGGACAGCCTCTTGTCCTTTGAGCGCTCGGGCAAGATTATTCAGCTTACGGTCGAAGAAGGCGCCCAGGTACGTAAGGGCGATGTCCTAGCACGCCTCGACAGCACTGAGCTTGACCACCAGATGCGCATCCAATTTGCCCAATGCGAGGCAGCCCAAGCCCTGCTTACCCAATACCAAAACGGCTACCTCAAAGAAGAACGCGATAGCGCCTTGGCTTTAGTCCATAAGAGCCAAGCGGCGGTTGATCTTGCCAACATCACCTACCAGCGCAATGCCTCGCTCTTAAAAAGCCGCTCGATCTCGCAACAAGACTTCGATAGCGCTAAGGCCAGCTACGACCAAGCCAAGGCCACCTTAGCTGAAGCCCAAGCGCAGCTGGCGCTGATGGAAAAGGGCTACCGCGATGAGATTATCTCGGCGCAGGCGGCGCAAGTGAGCGCCTGCAAAGCTCAGCTTGCCTACCTCAACTATCAGGTCGCGCAGCAAGGCGTAATCACCGCGCCATTCTCAGGTACGGTGCGCACCCGCACCCATGAGCTCTCGGACTTTGTCGGCGCCGGTGAGACCATCTTTGCCTTAACCGACGAAGACCAAAAGAAAATCCGCATCTACTTAAGCGATGCCCAGCTACAGCTTATTAAACTGGGCCAAGAGGTCAGCATCGAAGTGCCCTACCACGCTCCCTTGAGCGGCAAGATTGCCTTTATCAGCCCAACCGCGATGTTCACCCCTAAGAGCGTGCAGACTGAGGACTTACGCGCCGATCTCATCTATGAGGTCAGCGTGGAGGTGGCAGATCGGGACCACATCCTACGCTTTGGCCAAGCGATCACGGTTTATTTGCAAGGCAGCGCGCCTGACCACACCCCAAAGACGGCACCATAGTCAGGGGGTGGCCGATGGAACAATGGCTGCGCCTCACTAAGGTCGACAAGCTCTTTAACAAGGAAGATGGGACCAGCTTCAAAGCCTTGGACCAGATCGACCTTGCGCTCAACCAGGACGAGCACCTCATCGCCTTGATTGGCCCCGATGGCTCGGGTAAGTCGACCCTGCTTAAGATCTTAGCTGGACACTACGCCCCAGATGCCGGGAGCTATTACCTGACCTTGGGCGCAGAGCCGGTGGTGGCTTCAGACATCGGCTATATGTCCCAGACCTTGGGTCTTTATGAGGACTTAAGCGTTGGCACCAACCTTGAGCTCTTTGCTAAGCTGCGCGATATCAGAGTCCCTCAAGAGGAACTAAGCTCCTACCTCGATGATCTCTTAACCCAAGTGGGCCTGATTAAGTTCAAGGACTACGCAGTGGGCGCGCTCTCGGGCGGTATGAAGCAAAAGCTCGCCTTAACCTGTGCCTTAAGCGCCCAGCCTAAGCTCTTGCTCTTAGATGAGCCGACTGTGGGCGTCGACCCAATTTCACGGCGCGAGCTTTGGGCCATCATCCAGCGCTATTTGGAGCAAACCCACAGCTACTGCATCTTTTCCTCGCTCTATTTAGAGGAAGCAGATCGCAGCGACCGCACTATCTTCATTAAAGACGGTGCGCTTATTTTCAGCGGTAAAAGTGCCGACCTCAAAACGCAGGTGCAAGCCCAGTGCTTTAAGCTCGATCTCAGCGCTGGCCACTCCTATCAGCAAGTAGCGCGCAGCCTGATGTGCCACTTAGACCACAGCACCACGCTGCAAGATCTCTGTCCGCGCTTAGGCCGCATCGACCTTTTGACCAAGCAAGGCACCACGCTCGAACAGCTCAAGCAAGACCTAGAGCAGCTCCTGGCCCTGTGCCAGCCAGAGCTTAGCGCCTCAGACTACACCCTAAGCGCCCGCACCCCCTTACTTGAGGACGCCTACATCAACCTGTCCTTACACGGTACTAGCCCGGTCATCATCCAAGAGCCCGTCCCCGAGCAGGCTGAAACCACAGCACCTAACGAGGTCATCATTGATGTCCAAGGCATCAAGAAGCAATTTGGCAGCTTCATCGCCGTGCACGACTCCAACTTCAAGGTCTATCGCGGCGAGATCTTTGGACTGCTAGGACCTAATGGCGCGGGTAAGACCACGACCTTTAGAATGATCTGCGCCCTGTTAAACCCGAGCGCGGGCAAGATTTTGATCGAAGGCATGAGTCTTAGTAATGCCAAGAGCTCGGTGCGTGCCACCATTGGCTATGTCGCGCAAAAGTTTTGTCTCTACCGCAATCTGACGGTGCAGCAAAACCTCAAGTACTTTGCCCAAAGCTACGGCATGACCGGCGCCTACCTAAAAGAGCGTATGGCTGCGATGCTCGAGACCTTCAATCTCAAGCCCTACTTAAACGAGATTGCCATCAACTTGCCCTTTGGCGTGCAGCGCTCCTTATCGATGGCCTGTGCCCTCATTCATGAGCCGAGCATTTTGTTCTTAGATGAGGCCACCTCGGGCGCCGACCCAACCTCGCGCCGCAGTTTCTGGGCGATGATCGCACGCCTGGCGGCCCAAGGCACCACCATCATCGTCACCACCCACTTCATGGAAGAGGCTGAGTACTGCGACCGCTTCTTAATTCAAGACCAAGGACAAATCTTAATCTTAGGGCGCCCCGACGACATCTGCGGCCAAGGCCCGGACCGGATCTCAATTGAGGACGCCTTTATCAACTGCATCAACGAGCGTCGCGCCCGCACCACCCCAGCAGCGAACCCCCAGGCGCCCTCCGCAGCCGCCGATCGCATGCCGACCGCCCAGGCACCAACAGAAACAGTGGCCCACACGTCAACAGACGCGGCCGCCCAGCCCTCCGCAGACGCGGCCGCACAGCCCCCCGCAGACGCGGCCACCCAGCTCCCCGCAGACGCGGTCGCCCAGCCCCACGCAGACGCGGCCGCACGCACGCAAGGAGGTAGTCATGGCTAATCATCTTGCGCACATCAAAACCTTGATGTTAAAAGAGGTCAAGCAAATCCTCTCGGACAAGTCGGTGCTGTTAGTCGCCTTCTTCTTGCCCTTGATGCTGGTCGTGATCTACGGCACCGGCATCCGGATGGACGTCAAACCGGTGAGCGTGGCTTTAGTCAGCTCTAAGCTTGATGACGTGATCACACGCGAGGTCGCCTTTGCCCTGGCCGGTTCTGAGTACTTTGAGTTCACCCAGGTCAACAACCAAGCACAGGCCCAAGAACTCCTTCTTACCCACGATATCGCCGCCTATATCATGCTCCCGAACAATTTAAGCCAGAGCATGTATCACCAGCCGGTGGAGATCATGATCACCATCAATGGCGCCGATGCGCAGCAGGCCAACATCGCCCGCTCCTACCTTGAGGCCGTGCTCTTAAGCGGTCCGACCCAAAAGGGTTTAAGCCGCCAAATCACCTACCTTACCACCGCGCCTGCTATCACTCAGGCCCAAATGCTGAGCCAAGCGCAGGCTCTGGAGCAGAGCTCAAACCAAAGTCCCGCCCAGAGTACCCCAAGTTTTCGCTTCAACGTCAGTGACCTCACCGGCACTCAGAACCAGACAACAACCACCACCACAGAAGTCAACACCTTTAAGAGCGCGCAAGTAACGGGGCATGTCTATGAGCCGGTACAAGTGATCGCCCGCAATTGGTTTAACGAAAGCAATGAGTCAACTTGGTACCTGATGGCAGGCCAGCTTATTGGCGTTATCACGCTGATGTCGTCGTTTATGAGCTCAATTGTGATTGCACGCGAATTTGAGCGCGGCACGATGGCCGGACTCTTGGCCACCAATACCACTGCAGGTGAACTCTTGATCGCTAAGGTCGTACCCTATTATGTGCTCTCATGCTTGGGCGCGGCGCTGGCCATTATGACCACGTTGATCTCATTTGAGCTGCCCTTTAGAGGCAGTGCCCTTCTCTACGTGATAACCATTGCGGTCTATCTCTACGTCAGTGAGCTGATTGGCCTTATTATCTCGGCGGTGACCCGCAACCAATTCCTCTCGAGCGAATACGCAGTGATCTTAAGCTTCTTGCCTTCGATTCTGCTCTCAGGCGCGATCTTCGACTTACGCTCGATTCCGCCCGTGATCAGCGCGATCGCCCATCTCTTTCCGCCGACCTACGCGGTCGAGTCGTCCAAGATCTGCATCCTCTCGGGCGGCAGCACCGATACAATCCTTGAGAACCTGGGCATTCTTCTGATCTTTGCGGGCTTGGGCACCTTATTGTGCTATCGCGTGCTCGCGCGTCACTTCAAGCGTTACGCGCCGCAACCCATCGTGAAGGAGGCAGTATGAAACAGATTTCTCCGCTCACCCGCCTGCTTGCCTTAATCTACAAGGAGTTCGTGGTCATCTTAATGGACAAGGGATCGCGTAAGATCTTGATTTTGCCCATCATTATCCAATCGATTCTCTTTGGCTATGGTGCAACCTTCAACTTAGAGAGCGTGCCCTATATTCTGTACCAAGACAGCTTCGATCCCGACGCCACTGCCTTGGTGCAGCGCATCAATCACAATGGCACCTTTAACCTCACGAAATATTGCACCAGCGAGCAATGCTTTAAAGAGAGTCTTGATGCAGGCGAGGGCTTAGTGGGAATCTACATCGCAGGTGACTTTACCCACACCCGCACTATCTATCTGGCCTCCGACGCGCGCAATACCGCCTCAGCTAACACCGCCGCAGGCTATATCCAAAGTATCGTGACCAGCTACAACAATGAGCAAAAGGAGCGCTATCACACTGCCACGAGCGGCGGCACCTACTCAAGCCCTAGCGCGGTGAGCGTGAACTTTCGCTATCTCTACAACACCAATAACGTCACGCGCTTTGGTCTGATGACCGGTATGATTTTGGCGCTGTCGATGATTCAGGTCATGATGCTCGCCTCACTTTCGGTCAGTCGCGAGCGTGAGGACGGCACCTTTGACATGATGCTGATGTCGCCGCTCTCGCCGGTGGAAATCTTAATTGGCAAGGCGCTCCCTCCGACCGTGATTGCGGTCGCTCAAGGCCTGGTGCTGTTCTTAATCTGTCTCTTATGGTTTGAGATTCCGTTCAACGGCAATTTCGGCGCCCTGATGGCGGTTATCACCATCTTTAGCCTGTGCACCGTCGGTATTGGCCTAGCGATCTCAGCCTTAGTGCGCACGGCCCAGCAGTCGATCGTGATCTCCTTTACGATCGTGCTGCCGAGCATCATTATGTCGGGCCTGATTGCCCCACGCAGTGCCATGCCTGAGCTGATGCAGTACATCACCCTGATCAACCCTTACTTCTATGGCTTGAACGCCTTGCACCGCATCTATCTTGAGGGCCAGACCTTTATGCAGGTAAGCCACCTCTTGCTACCGCTCATTGGCCTAGGCGCCCTTACCATGAGCAGCGCCGTCTGGCTCTTCAAGGGCAAGCTCGGCTAAGCGCGCTCCCTAACAGCGCGCGCCTCAAAACGCACGCCCAGCCCACGACGCTAGTCCGCGCTGCGCACTCTTAGTCCTCAATCGGCTTGAGGAAGTGCTCATCAAAACGATGGGCCGTGGCCACAATCGGGCAGATGACCTCAGCTGGGACCACCAAGTCGCTAAAGCCCCACGCCAAGCCCACACCGTAGCTAGCATTGAAGATGTGCAGTGGGCCCTGCTTGCCGCACAGTTGATCGCACATGGTGAGAATGGCGCTGGCGCAGTAAGTATTGCCAAAGTGCTTAAGCGAGCTTGGAACCTTGCTGGGGTCAAGGCCTAAATTAGCGGCAATCTCGTCCAAGATGCTTTGGTTGGCCTGGTGAAAGACGTAATAGTCGAAGTCGGAGGCAAAGGTCGGAGCGCAGTGCGCCTTAATCTCGGCGCAGATTTTGACCTTGGCAAAATCGCTGATATCGCTGCCATCCATATAGGTGCCACAGCTGGCGCCCTGTAAATACATCTCGCCGCCGTCCGGCATTTCGTAGGCAGCGGCACGGCGCCAGGCGTTCTTAATGCCGTGGTGGAACGATAGGCTCTTATAGCCATGGCCCTGAGCGTAGAGCTCAATCTTGATCGGTGGCACCTCAGAGACAACGCGCTCAAGCAGAATGACGCCCACGCCCTCACCGACCAGCATGGTCTTCTTTTGCGCAATCGCTTCAGCATTGGCAAAGTAAATCCATTGGCTATCGCCCATAACTACCGCCACGCGCTTAATTGAACTTGCGACCGACAGCTGCGCGCAGGACACCGACAGGGCATACGGGAAGGCCGCACAACCCACCGACATATCAAAGACGGCGCAGTCCTCGCGCAAATCAAGATAGTGGTGCAAGAACGAACCATCGCCCACACCGCCCATATAGTCAGGGGTTTGGGTGTCAAAGACCACCAGATCAAGGCAGGAGGCAGCCCAACCGGCCTGAGCCAGAGCCTCATTGAGAGCAACATAGCCCAGATCGACCGGGGTTTGCTCAGTCACGGAGATATGGACTTGCTCAATGCCGATTTGCTTGACGAAGCGCTGCACCTTAGGCGTGCTCTGATCAAACACCTTGACATGATCCGGCACAGCGGTCGCGAGCGCCCGAATCGCCACATGCTCAAAGCTGTAACTGGCCATAGCATCTCCTTACCCAATATCTGTCGACCAACCAAAATATTTTGCTGTTTTATGCAAGATCTGGCCGCAGCAACGCCCGCCATCATGCGCTACGTGTTCTCTGCTTGAGACTTCACTGACCAATTCTGAAATTTCCTCCCCAGGGCTAGATAAAGAAGACTCGGCGTGGGTGCAGTGCACTCGTGGGTGCACACGCAATTTTGACAGGCCGTCAAAAAATTGCACAAAGTAACCGTGATCACCGCGCTTGCCCGCATAATCATGCCCAGAAATGGTAATCGACTTGTTCTCGTTTTTAACCTCCAACTGACGCCAGGCTCTGGTGCAGCGCTGCGCCATTTAGGCTCCTAGAGATCAATTGAGAAATTTTGCCGCCCTCTAACAAGGTTGAAACTAGATATAAAAATACCCCCAAATTACTGCCTGGTACGAGCGTGGGGATTTTCTTGAAATTTATCGGCTTACTGGGGCCTGATGAAACTAATTTTCACGATCTGACTGTTGCACCTAAATCACTTGGATCCGATGTTTTTGCGCGCCTAATCGCACAAAAAGATTAAAGCTAGCTCCAAAACGGTCGATATCATTCATAGTATGTGAAATGGTCTGATTGAGGACATGTTCGCTTGTGTCTAGTACCTCGTACCCCACTAAGGGGCGCGCCTTTTGCACTTACGACCGTAAAACCTCAATTTGTTTATGCTGACTGTGTCTTGGCACAGCCTATGGTTTAGGTAACGCACTTTTAGGTGCGTGCTCCAAGCCCAAGTAAGTACGTTGAGAACGCAGCACCACGCTTTAGGTGCCAACGGAGTACCGCTTTGCGCAGCACGGCTTAGCGCCGCCAGATAAGCTCCCCCGTTGCGATTGCGCCCCAGCGCTCTAAAGCCACTTTGCGTCCCCTGAGCGCACTTATTGCCGATTTTTTACCGATTTTTTTGTTCTTAAGAGTAAGCCTTACACCTAAGTTCAAGCTAAGCCTGACGTACTACGATGCCAGCAGTATGGGCGAGGTTTAGGCCGGAGCAAAGCTTCATTCTTAAGCAAGCCTTATTTCTGGCACTTTAGGTGCAATTACTGCAAAGTAAAAGCCCTATGATGCTTCATTCAACTAGGAGGCGGTGCCCCAACTAAGTGATCTTAGGAGGCTAAGAGATCTTAGGACAAGCGCCGAGTTAGAGATGATTCCTGAAAATCAACCAAAAGTCCCAAATCTGCCTCCGTTGATTGCCAACGGTGATGCTAATCGCGGCTATTACGTCTGCACTTACAAGAACAAGTGGGATAGTGCTAAGAAGCGCTCGGTTCGTGTCAGCTCCACTTCGGTCGGTCGCGTCCAAGGTAAGGACAAGTTCGGCTTAATCGAGTTCTACGACGAGTTCGTCAAGCAGTACCCAGGTTTAAAGCGCTTCTCGGTTTATCGTACCGATGGCCCACAACGCTTGGTCTTTATTCCAAAGCCACCAAAGCGTAAGCGTGCCACTAAGGACGCCGAGGTCCAAGCCGCTGCTCCTAAGAAGCCAACTTCTGCCCAGATGGCAGCTCAAGCTGCTAACATCCTGCGCAGCAGCGAGACCTTTGAGGACGAGGGTGATTTCGACCCAACGCTCTAATTAGAGCCAAGCGCTGTCTTACAGCGCGCTCCTCCTGAGCTCAGTCAGCACGTGCGGTGCGTTCCTCCCGCACCAACCAAATGCTGTACTCTCCTCCAAAGCCTTTTGCACCCGCAAGAGGCTTTGTTGTCTCTGAGACCCTCTCACCCAGCGCCCGCCCCGACGCCCCGCCAACTTGCGCCCTGCTCAGTCATAAGCTCAGACCGCCCTTACTGCCATCACGTCCCCCTACACCGAATCTCACACCGCCCGACGCTTGAGCCCTTTGCGCTCTGATGGCAGGCTCTCAATAAAAAAACAGGCGCCCCTGGGAGCGCCGGTTTCTTATTTCTGGAGAAAGAGCTGACTAATCGAAGACTCTGATACCTGGATAGCGCTGTTCGATCTCAGTGCGGATCACGTACTTGAGTTTCAGCTCGGTGTTCTTGGCCTTACGCGTCAAGAAGATGTTGCCGTAAATCAAACGGAAGTTTTGAACATCCGCCCGAATGATACCCATTGTGGTGGTGAGCTCGCCGCGATTATTAAGCTGGCCTGCAAAGTAGTTAGGCGAGGTCGAGCGCCACACTGCTTGCGCGTGGTTGATGCTGACATCGTAGTCATACTGCACAACGCTGATGGAGTAGGTGCCGTCACCGTCGGCCTCAATTTGGTACTCGTAGAGCTTGGAGTTGCCGCCACCAATCTCAGCTAAGCCCATCCAGGTACCGACATAGGGATCGTCGAGATTGCCACAGCTGACTGTCATAACCCCCAAGAGCACGGCGACCATAATCACTATGGTCCGGCGAAATTTGTTAACCAGCGATCTTATGTGAGACATAGCGCCCCCCTTACCTGCAATAAGCGGCACGCCAGCTGGTCGCTGGAACCGCCCTCAGACCAATGACATCTCTCTAAAGCTCAACCTAAGCATCACGCACGACAAAAGACGTATGCATGGGCTTGCGTCACGGGACGCTTCCTTGCGTCCTTATTAAATTTAACGGCCTCAAGCCTAAATTTTTGATAAAGGAGCCTGCGCACACCCCACTCGTAAGAGTGGGGATAAGCAGGCAGGAGCTTAGAAAAATAAGTGTTG
>CALXOW010000055.1 GCA_944390115.1 uncultured Anaerobiospirillum sp. | reverse complement strand
TTCAAGTACTGATTCCAAGCGAGCTGGCAAAATATGGGGATATATCACGCGTATAACATTACGGGAGTTTGAGTTTATAACAGCTCCCAGCAAATAAAAAGGCTAAGACCGCTCCTCATGCGAGGTTAAGCCTTAGCCTTCTTATTAATTGCGCCGAGCGTTAAGCCTTTGGCTTGGCCTTAGGCTCATCTAAGTCTAAGCCATCCAAGCCCTCTAAGGCCCCGGCATCGAGGCTATCTAAGCCATCCAGACCGTCCAAAGCGCTTGGGTCATCACTCATCGCCCCTAAGTCACTGAAGTCACCTTCCGTGGCGCTGGTGTCACCGTCCAGATCAAAGCCATCGGCGTCTAAGTCCCCAAAGGAACCTAAGTCACCATCGCCTGACTGGTCGAGATCACCTAAGGCGTCGAAGTCAAAGTCCGCTGCGCCTAAATCACCCTCGTCTAAGGCCTCAGCCCCGTCGACCACTGCCGTCTCAGGCTCATTTGGCAGGCCCTCGAGAGCAGCGCCGCTGCCTAAGGCATCAAGGTCAAAGTCCGCAGCACCTAAGTCACCGGCCTCAGCCCCCGACTCAGCGCCGAAATCAGCACCAAAGTCACCGAAATCAGGCTCAGCGCCCAGCTCGGCATCGGCCTCAGGCTCAGCCATCATTGAGCCCATCAGCTCATCGCTTTGGGCGGCAGCGCTGTCATGGTCAAGACCTAAATCAGCCCCTAAGAGCTCATCGTCGCTCCCCGAGCCCGAAACCATGTCACCGACAATGGCGGCGGCCGCTGCACCCGAGCTATCAGCCGATGGAGCGTGCGCTAAGGCTTCCTCAATGGAAGGCTCCGCTGCTACCGGCTCTGCTGGCTCAGCTACAGCTCCAGCTGGCTCTGGTTCAGCCTCGGCTACAGCTGGCTCTGGCTCAGATGGCTCTGGTGCCACGTCAGCTGGTGCGGCCTCTGGCGCGAGGTGGTGGTCCGCCTCAAGATTGAACGGCTCAGTATCAGCGGCGATATGCGAACCGGACTGACGAACTACTTCATCAGGGATGTCAGCTGGGACATCATCGAGCATATCAGCCAAGGCATCGGCGCTGCCGATGCGGCTGGAGAAGAGCTCATCGTCGCTATCGCCGACTTCAAGGTCCGGCTCCGGCCAGTTAGCACCACCCGAGTCTAAGTCCTTATCGATCTCCGAGGCAAAATCTGCCCCCAAGTCCGCAGGCGACTCAGCCGGTGCTTCGGCGTCAAAGGCCTCAGGCTCAGCGTCAAAAGCTGGAGCTTCCGGCTCGGCAAAGTCTGCGTCAAAGGCAGGTTCGTCAGCGGCCAGGGCATCAGCGGCTGGAGCCTCGGGCTCAGCAGCTTCAGGCTCACTAGCTGGAGCATCTAAGTCATCGAGATCGTGCGTGGTAAAGCCCGCTGCGCTCAAATCGGCATCATCAGCCTCAGGCACTGGCTCTTCCGCTACTACCTCAGCATCTGAGATCGCAGCTGGCTCTAAGTCAGCGGCACTGACGCCCGAGACATGCGGCAGATCGAAGTCCTCATCGCTTGGGACCGACCACATGGACGGCTCAAGCTCGGTCTCACTGTCGGTGACATCTTCCACCTCGTCGGACTGCTCCGGCTCAATTGGAGCAGCCGCCTC
This sequence comes from uncultured Anaerobiospirillum sp., assembly GCA_944390115.1. Lineage (GTDB taxonomy): Bacteria > Pseudomonadota > Gammaproteobacteria > Enterobacterales > Succinivibrionaceae > Anaerobiospirillum. Next base: position 16,603 of record CALXOW010000055.1, on the reverse strand, counting down.
AGGTGCTGAAGCGACCTCAGCGTCTTCGACGTTGATGAACGGCTCTTCAATAGCGTGAGCACGCTCGGTCTCAAACTCACTGGCTGGCTCAACCTCAACCCCTGCAGCCTGAGCATCCGGCACCTCGCTGCCCTCTGGGGCCTGAATGCTCTCTTTGGCCTCGCTGCTCTCTGCGCTTGGCTCTAAGTCAGCATCAGCTGAAGCGTCCTCGGCAAAGTCAGGCTCAAACTCAGCTCCGTCCTCCGGAATGTCGAGGTTATCAAGGGCTGACTCCAGGTCAGCACTGTCTAAGTCATCTAGGCTTGGAGTATCAGCTGGCTCAGCAGTCTCTTCCTCGCCCGGCAAGATCAGATCGGTATCGGCACTATGCTCGGTGTACTTCTCATCCTTGTCGTAGCTGGACAGACCCTTTAAGTCCTCATCAGCGGAGATATCAGCATCGAGATCGTTGGTGTGCGCCGAGACTGCGTCCAAAATGTCATGGGTTGGCAACTCAAGATCAGCCGCATCCGCTGGTGCTGCTTCAGTTAAGTTATCAGCCGGGGTTACATCGGCTAAGTCCTCAGCGGCGGGGGCTTCCTCCAGCTCGGAGTCAAGCGCACCTAAATCACTCTCAGGCCCGCCTTGAGCTAACTCCTCGGCGCTTGGCATGATGAGATTGTTTTCTTCATCAGCCGTGTCGTCGTATGGGCTGGTAGAGTCGTAACTCGAGACGCCATCTAAGTCTTGGTCAGCTAATTCTTGATCAAGCTCGTCACTCTTGAGATCGCCTAACAGATTATCGGCACTGAGATCTGAGCTCTCAGTATCAGCAATGTCAGCAAAGTCAGGAACGCTGGCCTCTTCCTCAGCACTAGCCTCTGATGCCTGCTCCGCAGCCTGCTCGATGCTATCGAGCATGGCGTTGCTGGCGTCAGCATCAAAGTTATCAGCGGTCGAGCCCGAATTTTGACCTTGATCTTCAGGTACGGCGAGCGTATCTGGAGCAGATGCCATCTCTAAATCGTGGTCGGCATCGTACTCGTGGATCCCCTGAAAGTCAGCGGCCTCATCGGCAGCCAGGGCTTCTTGGCGATGCAGGTTGTTAGCGAAGTTGACGAAGTCGTGATCATCGCTGTCATCAACCGGCTCATCATAGTGATTGAAGCCTTGCTCCCAATCGCCCTTAGCGCTGTCAGAGTGGCCAAAGAGCTCATCGTCGGAGACTGCGGCATCGTCATCAGTGCCAAAGATGTCACCGTGGTCTGAAGCGGTCTCAGCGGCTGGCTCGTCGTTACCCCCTAAGTCAAAGGCCTTGAAGTCCTGACCCTGGACCGAGTTGTCGCCTGGGATGATGTTATCCTCATGGGACAGATCGACAAAGTCCGGAGTCTGCTCATCAAGCTCAGCCCCATGCTCGCCAAAGGTCTCATCAGCGCTCATCAACGCATCCGAGTCAGGGTGCACTGGAGCAGGTTGCTCGTCCTTTAAGTCAGCATGGTCAAGCGAGGTACCTAAAACGTCAGCAAGATCCTTAGCCTCTTGGGCGGCGGTCTGCGGCACAGCTTCACGTGCGATCTCCTCGGCCGAGTCCTCAGGCACGTTGAAGGTATCCTGAAGCGACTCAAGCTCGGTGGTCGCAGCATGATCAGGCTCAGCAGGCGACTCAGTTGACTTATCAGCTCGCTGGGCCGAAGCCTGGGCTAAAGCCTGCGATAAGGACGATTCCTCATCCTCTGGCTGAGCAGCAGCGCCCAAGTTCTTGAGGCCTGCATCTAACGAAGGCAACTCATCATCAGCGCCATGGTCGACATTAAAGCCTGCAAACTCGGTGTCAGCGAGATCTGGCGTGGTCTCAGGCTCAGGAGCATCGAGATCGCCACTCAAATCGGTAATGCCCGCGCCCAACTCGCCTGGTGCAGCGCCAAAGGCATCCGCCATCGCCTTATCCGCATCGCTTGGCTCGGCGCCAAAGGCGTCCGCCATGTCCTTATCCGCGTCGCTTGGCTCAGCACCAAAGGCATCAGCCATGGCCTTATCGGCGTCGCTTGGCTCAGCACCAAAGGCAGCGGCCATAGCCTTATCGGCGTCGCTTGGCTCGGCACCAAAGGCGTCCGCCATGGCCTTGTCAGCGTCGCTCATCTCTGGCTCAGCACCAAAGGCAGCGGCCATCGCCTTGTCAGCGTCGCTCATCTCTGGCTCAGCACCGAAGGCAGCGGCCATCGCCTTGTCCGCGTCGCTCATCTCTGGCTCAGCACCAAAAGCAGCGGCCATCGCCTTGTCGGCGTCGCTCATCTCTGGCTCAGCACCAAAAGCAGCAGCCATCGCCTTGTCGGCGTCGCTCATTTCAGGCTCAGCGCCAAAAGCAGCAGCCATCGCCTTGTCCGCGTCGCTTGGCTCTGGTTCAGCGCCAAAGGCAGCAGCCATCGCCTTGTCGGCGTCGCTCATTTCAGGCTCAGCGCCAAAGGCAGCGGCCATCGCCTTGTCGGCGTCGCTTGGCTCTGGCTCAGCACCAAAGGCAGCGGCCATAGCCTTATCGGCCTCGCTCATCTCTGGCTCCGCACCAAAAGCGGCAGCTAAACTCTTTTCCTCATCGGATTGAGGAGCGTCGGCGTGCTCAGTTGCTTCAGCTAGGCCCTCAGGCGGCAGGTATAAGCCGTCATCAAGCTGAGGCTGAGCCTTGTGATCTAAGGTGGAGTTGACCTCTTCGGCGGCCTCAACCACTTCAGGTGCAACTTCGCCGTCTTCAGTAAAGAAGCGATCGTAGACTGAGTCTAAGTTCTTGCCCTCAGGGGTCTCCGCTAAGATCTCATCTGGCGTCTTGCCATCAACCAAGTTGTCAAAGACGTTGCTGAGAGCGGGCTCTTCTTGCTTGAGCTCGGCATCAGTTGGGATGCTCTCACCTGCTAAGGCTTGCTCCAAAGCAGGATCAAGAGGCAACTCCTCACCCGATGCAGGCTGCTCAGCATCAAGAGCGCTCATATCTGGAGCTTGACGCTCCGCGTGCTCCTGAGGTGCAGCTTCTTCCTTCTTTGCCTTATCCTGAGCCAGAGCAGCAGCGGCCGCATCTAAGCCTGCGCCTACCGCAGCTGGGAGCGCAGCGCTGAGATCAGCTGGTTGCTCATGTGACTCGTGCTGAGCCTTGTCCTCAACCGGAGCCTCCTGAGCTAATACATCGCTTAAATCAGCTGCAGGGGCTGCTGGGGTTTGGTCATCGGTCTTAGCACTAGTCTCGTTGACCTCTGGAGCTAGTGCTTCAGTTTTTGGGAAGTTGCCGCTCCCGGCATTTTGCATCGACTGCGCAAACTGTTTGGCATCGTCACCGGCTAGATCCATGTCATCAAAGCCGCCGCTGCCAAAGTCCCCGCCAGTGTCGCCACCTAGGTCGCCAAAGCCACCGGCGTCACCACCGAAGTCACCCCCTGCGTCACCGAAGCCGCCGGAGTCATCGCCAAAGCCACCTGCGTCACCGCCTAAGTCGCCAAAGCCACCGGCATCGCCGCCAAAGTCACCGCCTGCGGCTGCGTCGTCGCCAAAACCACCGGCGTCGCCAAAGCCACCATCAGCAGCAGCGCCACCGAAGTCACCCCCGGCATCGCCGAAGCCACCAGCGTCGCCGCCTAAGTCACCAAACCCACCGGCATCACCCGAGGCCGCGTTCAGATCACCGCTGGCGTCACCAAAGCCGCCTGCGTCAGCGCCAAAGCCGTCATCAGCGCCGCCGAAACCGGCACTGTCACCGGAAGCAGCAGCATCGCCAAAGCCGCCCGCGTCAGCGCCGAAGCCATCGTCCGCGCCGCCAAAACCGGAGCCCGAGTCCGCAGCAGCATCACCAAAGCCGCCTGCGTCGGCCGCGTTGCTGGTGTCAGTGCCGAAGTCACTGCTGGTGTCAGCACCGAAGTCGCCCCCGCCATCGTTGCCAAAGCCACCGCTGGTGTCAGCGCCGAAGTCGCTACCGGCATCGTTGCCAAAGCCACCGCTGGTATCAGCGCCGAAATCGCCGCCTGCGTCGCTGCCAAAGCCATCGTCATTAGCGCCAAAGGAACCGGCGTCACCGGAGGCAGCACCGAAGTCACCACCGGCGTCAGCGCCAAAGCCGTCATCGGCCGCGCCAAAGCCTCCGTTGTCGGTACCGGCTGCGCCTAAATCGCCGCCGCCAAAGCCGTCATCTGCGGCGCCAAAGGAACCGGCATTGCCAAATCCGCCTGCGTCGCCGCCGAAGTCACCACCGGCATCACCAAAGCCGCCTGCATCACCGCCGAAGTCACCACCGGCGCTACCAAAATCGCCACCGGCATCACCAAAGCCGCCGTCGCCACCTAAATCAACATTGGAGGCACTGGCTTCTTGTTCGCCTAAAGCCTGAGCCCAGCTGTCGCCTGCGGCGTTAGCGGCACTCTTCTCTAAGGAAGAAGTACCCGCGCCCCCGGCGGCGCTATCCCAAGCGGCCTGGGCCTCAGCCTCAGGCGAGGCACCTAAGGCTGCACCGGCTAAGGCACCACCAGCGGCGGCCGCAGCTAAGCTCGCACCAGTTGGACCTGGGGTCTTAGGAGCTGGAGCTACCGAAGCGGCTGACTTTGAACTGGGAAAGCCTGGGATCTCAATATCGTCGTGGAAGGCTGGAGCCTTGCTGGCTGGAGCTGGAGCAGGGGCTGGAGCAGGAGCTGGAGCATCAGCGCCAAAGTCACCTAAGCTGCCATCAAAGCCGGAGTCAAAGCTATCGTCAATCGCTGGAGCTGGAGCCGGAGCTGGAGCTGGTTGTGGCGCCGGTTGTGGCTGGGCAGGCTCTTGCTTTGGCTCAGTGCTCTTCTGGGCTGCTTGATCATGCTCAGCGGCTAAATTGGCCTTGGCTAAGAGGTTGGAAATCTCAATATCCTCTTCATCCATAAAGTCGCCGCTATCATCGTCATAGGACGAAGCCATCTCACGCTCACGACGCATGCGCGACTTGAAGATGAACAAGCCAATCGAGAGCAAGAAGGCAATAGCGCCGATAATGAGCAGCACCCACATAATTGGGCCCGATTGGAACGAGCTGCCCGAGCTGCTGGTAGCAGCACCAGTTAATGGATCGGCACCTAAGCGGCGATCGAGCTCGGCCATGCTATCAGCGGTCTCAAGCTGAATGCCACGAATTTGCTCAACTTGCTTGTTGATACGCGAAAGGTTAGCGCGTAAATCGTTATTGGATTGCTGTAACTCAGCGATTACCTGCTCGTAGTGGTTAATCAGATCAGCCACTTCTTCTTGAGCGGTGACCGTAGCCGTTTCACGAGCTACCTGAGCCGAGCGCTGGATATTATCGTCTAAGCGCTTGTAGATATCCTTTTGTGCGGTTTGGATATTGCGCTCAGTCTTATCTAACAGCTGCTCAATCGCCTGTAAGTCCATGCTCGAGCGAGTAATCTCAGGCACGTACTCTTGGGTCTTAGTAGCGTTTTGCTCGGCTAACTGCGCATCAGTTAAGACATCCTTGGTGTAATCCTCATAGGAACCATCCGGAGCGACCCAAACTGGGTTGGCGTCACGCAGCATAGTTTCACGCGCCGTAAAGGTTGGGATGGTTGGGGCCACCTCGCCTGGAGCTGGAGGAGTAGTCTGATTTTGCGCTAAAGCCTGAGCATTGCTGGTGGCAGCTGGGGTACCAGCACCCGTACCAGTCTGAGCCGAAGCATTAGCGGTGGCAGTAGCAGAGGCTTGAGCGTTAGCACCTTGGGCACCAGTTTGACCAGACTGGTTCGCCGCAAGACGAGTTGGCAGAGGTGGTAAATCGGTGATACCACGGCTTAACAGATCAGAACCGGTTTGGGTCTGCTCTAAGGCCATAGCATCATGACTTGGAATAGTTAAATTAGCACCACGACGGATGCGGTTAACATCGCTGTCCTCAAAGGCAGTGCGATTGTTACGATAGATCGAGGCTACCGCCTGGAACTCGTTAACATCGTTGTACGGGGCGCTGTAGCGGTGCGCAATCGACCAAATAGTCTCACGTGGCTGCACCGTGTGGGTAGTAGCAGCCCCCGAAGGTGCGGTCGCACCTTGACCTGCTGCACCTTGGCCTGCCGCTAAGGCAGCACCTGGAGCTTGAGTAGCTGGAGCCGTAATAGCTGGGGTGCGCGGCTGCGTACCCTGAGCGTTGGTCGCTGGGGTCGTAGCAGGAGCTTGAGTCTGAGCGGTCGCACGGTTGGCCGCTGGAGCAGTTCTGACCGGTTGAGCCGGGCGCACCGGCTGGGCAGCACGCGGCGCTCTAGTTTCACCATCAGGGCCCGTAATGCTGATTGAAAACTCTTCTTCAGCATAAACATGGTTGGTCATAGCCACTGAGGTCAAGGTAGCGGCTAGCACCACGGTCAAGAAATGCTTATACAAGCTCATAAAATTACCACCAATCTTCTTTTCAGGAAGAGGCCTGCCAAATAACTGACAAGCAAACCACGGACAAGCTATGCAATTAGTGTGCAAATGCCCTATTTATCAGCCCTAGCGCCCCTTTTAGCCCCCATAATTTGCCCCAAATTACGCGCGCCTTGCGCTACTTTGTGCGCTCTAGGTGATGACCTGAAATGCGAGTACCTCAGTAAACCCTCAAAACCCAGGAAAACGCAAAAAACGCAAAACTTAACTATTTTAGCCCCAAGCCGGGCGCGCTCCAAACAATCTGCCCTAGTGGCACTAAGTTTCAACTAGATAAAACAAAGCCAAGCACGAGGCTTGGCTTGGCAGGAATGCGGCTATATCCGCGCAGAGCTGGTCAGAGGCTAAGTCACTGGTCTAAGTGACTTATCACTTGCCTCAGTGACCTATCACTTGCCTCAGTGACCTATCACTTACCTCATTGGCTTATCCAGTGAGCTATTACTTGCTCCAGTGCTTTTGCAATAAGAGCAGGAGATCGAGGGCGCCCTTGGCCTCACCATAGCGGGTATTGTCCATGACGGCTGTAAAGTCGTAGGTGCCTGGGCCCACCTTACGCAGGCGCGATAAGAAAATGGCATCACGCTCAAAGTCGGCGCAGGTCACTGGGCTTACGATCAGCTCGGCCGGGCTCTCTTCTTCCTCGAGCTCGGTTACGAGCTCCTTGAGGCCATCCTCAAAAATGAGATCTGAATTGTTGCTTAAGGAATCACGCACGTCCTCAAGCGTCTCATCGGTGGTCAGCTCCACCTGCACCGAGAGGGTATGGCCATAGAAGGTTGGAACCTGAATGCAGGTGAGAGAAATCTGCCCCTTGTAATCAGGTAAGAGCGCGCGCAGCTCTTCCATAATGGTACGCTCGTGAGCACTGACGCCCTCACTATCGACTGCGCCCACGCGGGTTAAGACGTTAAAGGCCAGCTGGGCTGGGAAGTCTACGACGTCCACACCTTGGCCGTTTAACAGCATCGTAGTCTCACGGGCTAAGGTCTGAGTGCCAAGCTCACCGTGCTCCGAGGCAGCGATCAAGGCCGTGACGACGACCTTGCGCACCTCAAAGTCATGGCAGAGCTCATTTAACGGCGCGGCAATTTCCACCGAAGTGGCATGCGGCAGCGCGGCGACCTTGGTGTTTAACAAGTCAGGGAGCTTAAATGGGTTGATCGTGCTGGCGATCACCGTGGCTTGGCCGTTTTCACCCTTAGCGCCTGAATAAAGGTGACTGTCATCGATCACGATGCAGCCTGCGGCGGTGGCCACCGGGATCCAAGTCTCGCTTAGATCCTTGGTGGTCAGGAACAAGGCAACATCGGCCTTAGCAAAATCAAACTCGTTGACGAAGGTAATGAGATGGTTCTTGCCCTTGAGCGGCACCGCATCGTACTCAAGCGGGATGGGGCTCAATGGATAGAACTCATCAAGCTGCAGCTGCTCATTGCTCTCGAGCATCTCTAACACCATCTTGCCGACAATCGTATCGTAACCGTAAATCGCTAACTTCAAATTGGATCCCTCTCAGGACAAAAACAAGTACCTTAGGCTGCTATAGCCTTTTTAGGCTGTCGCGCCATTATAGCCGCCTTGTCAAGCCCTCAGCTCAACTCAGCCCCACCCTCTGCCCTAGCGGGCAAGCGTTACCTCAGCTTGGCAAGCACTACGCCTTAGCGGGCAATTGCACGGCCCAAGCACGCCGCCCGGCAAGAGCAAATGCTGGTCCCAAGACCTACGCCTGCCGAGCGCTCAAATGATAAGACCTGCCCCCTTGCGAGGGCAGGTCTGAGCAAATAAAGTCGGCAGACTAAAGCCTGAGTTTAGGCGTGTTGACTCTTATTTGGAATCTGGTGGATTTCCGCGTTTGATTGGTTGGTCGCCTCAACCGAGCGGTTGATCGAAGCGGCTAACTTATCATCGGCGATATTAGCAGCGAAGCTATCACCAGAGTTGGTACGAGTGGTGTTCAAGTCGTTGGCGTTCAACAGACTCTCGTCTAAGGTAAAGAACTCCAGCTCCTTGAGCAGCGATTGAATCAAGCTGTAGCAGTAGCTCGAAACGTCGGCGGCATTGCCCGAAACGTCGACCGATTGCTGAGCCATCTCGGTGATACCCTGCATATTGGTGGAGATTTCGGCGGTCGCGGTAGTTTGCTGATTAGCCGCATCGGCAATCTGCACAATCTGGCCGTTAACATTGCTGACCGATTGCACGATCGAGTTTAAGGTGTCCTCAAGCTCGCTGGCATGATCGGCCATCTCCTCCATCTGGGCGACCGAATTGTGCATCGACTCAGTGGCCGCCTCGGAATCTGCCTTGACCGTGGCCACCATGGCCGAGATTTCCTTGGTCGACTGCGAGGTGCGCGACGCCAGCGCACGAACTTCATCGGCGACCACGGCAAAGCCACGACCGGCCTCACCGGCACGGGCTGCCTCAATTGCCGCATTTAAGGCTAAGAGGTTGGTTTGTGCCGCGATGTCATCGATGGTGGCGACAATCGAGCCAATGGCCTGACTTTGCTCGGCTAACTTAATAACCTTCTCGGCATCCTCGCGGGTGTAAACCGATTGCTCCTTGATGCGGGCTACGGTGGCGCGGACCTTATCCATACCTTGATAGGTCTCTTGGCGCGTGCTCTCCGAGCTCTCTTGTGCGGTCAAGCAGTTCTTGGCGATATCCGAGGTGGTCGAGACCAATTCATCTGCGGCTGCAGCTACGGTTAAGGCGCGATTTTCGGCCGAAGCAGCACCATTGTTAATCGCAACCGATGCCTGGTTTAACTCTTGGGACTCCTTTTCTAAGCGCTTGGAGACCGCAATAGTACGTGCCAAGATGCGGTTTAAGGTAGTAGCTATAGCCATGAAGGAGCGGTAGATATCACCGATCTCATCACTGCTGATCTTGCGCGGATCGATATCAAGCTTGAAGACACCTTGCTCCAAAAGCTTGGAGTAACGCATGATGCGATTGGTGTTGGTCGAGATGTAGACGTAGATCGATGCGGCAATGATTAAGGCGGCGATAATGCCTACGACCGTAACCGTAATCGTGAAGTACATCTGGTTAGTATTGTCGAGCTTGGAGACCTCTTCAGCTACATGGTTGGTGTACGAGGTAATAAGGGTACCCAAAGCCAGGTAGGCGTCAGAGTTCTGCGGCAAGACTGTAGACTGATACTGGTGACGGGCGCTGTTGTAATCGCCATCGGTCAAGGCCTGCTCAAATGAGGAGCCTAAGATCAAAGCGCACAGCTTTTCCAGCTCATCCTTAGCGGCGCGGGCATATTGAGGCTCAATGTTTAAGTGGATTTGATTAAGCGAACTACGTAAGGTCTGCACCTCTTGTAAGCCCTCGCGTACCAGCTTAGGACTTGGGCGCACTTGGATCTGCTGGAGCCAGCGGTTGACCTTGTTGTAGTTATTAAATACCTGGTAGGTACTGGACATGTCGTCATGGATCATGCGATTGACTTTACGTTCCATGGCATTGGTAGTCATCATCGAGTAGATCGCCATACCAGCGACTACGATCGTGAGCAAAATAACAAATCCAAATCCCGAGTACAATTTGCCTCTAAGGCGCATATTAGCAAAAAGGCCCATACCCAAAACCTCTTCGACCCCTAAAGCTAATCTAGCCAAACCATGGAGCTTTCAGCCTTAGCGCCTGCACAATGCGCCCATGCACCGTCCATAAGATTGACCAAGAACTGTAGATAGACCATTAAGTCTTAGCAGGCAACCAGTGTGAGAACTGGCTCTAAACAGTCCTTTGTACCCCACTAAGAACTTGTTTGAGCCCCTTAAGCAATAGATATGCCGCAACTAAAATCAAGCATCCAGCCTCAAGTGGCGTGATTATTCACCATAACGGCGCACTTGGTCCCCAAAGTAGCGAGCGCTCAAAGCGGTGGGCCTGCTCCCCAGAACTACGGACGCCCAGGGCGGCGTGCTTGGTCTTAAGCGCGGTGGGCTGGGCTCAGAATGACAAAAAGGGCGCCTGCGGCGCCCCTTTTTCTCTAAATTTTCTTGGTCAAGCTTTGAGCTTAATCGATCACATGGCCATCTTTATCGATGCGCTTGAAGTGCAGATCTTCTTTATTGAGGCTACGCTCATCGAGCTTGAAGAAGTCGAGCTCATGCAACAGACCGTTGATCAGATCACGGCAGTAATTGGCAACGCGATCGGCATTGCTCGCGACATCCACCGATTGCTGAGCCACCTCAGTGATGTTCTGCATATTCGAGGAAATCTCGGTGGTGGCATCGATTTGCTGGGTGGCCGAGGTCGAAATCTGAATCACCTGGGTATTAACGTTGGAGACCGACTCACGTAAGGTCGATAAGGTATTCTCAAGGTCCGAAGCCTCATCGGCAACGGCGTTCATCTGCTCGATCGAAGCATTGATCGACGAAGTGGCGGCCTCCGAATCAGCGCGTACACTGGCAACCATGCCCGAGATTTCCTTGGTCGACTGCGCGGTACGCGAGGCCAGCGCACGCACTTCATCGGCGACCACGGCAAAGCCACGACCGGCCTCACCGGCACGGGCTGCCTCAATTGCGGCATTTAAGGCTAAGAGGTTGGTTTGCGCGGCGATATCTTCAATCGTGGCGACAATCGAACCGATGCTCTGGCTTTGCTCGGCCAACTTGAAGACCTTAGCGGCATCCTCACGGGTGGCCTCGGCTTGCTCCTTGATGCGCATTACCGTAGCCCGCACCTTCTCTAAACCGGAGTTGGTATCGTTCTTGGCATCTTCCGAGGTAATCTGAGCGCTGCGGCAATTGTTGGCAATATTCGAGGTGGTCGAAACCATTTCGTCAGCGGCAGCAGCGATCGTTAAGGCACGCGACTCAGTATCCTTCGAGCCGGTAATAACCGCAGAACAGGCGCTATTGAGCGAGTCAGCATTGCTATTTAAGGCTTGCGAAATCGCGATGGTGCGAGCCACGGCGCGGTTTAAGGTTTTAGCGGTGGAGCGGAAGGCTAAGATAATCTGGCCAATCTCATCACGGTGCACGCTATTCGGGTCAATGGCTAAGTTGAAATCACCATGCTCTAACTTAACCGCATAGTCGCGGATGCGTAAGGTGCTCGAGAGGATGTAGGAGTAAAGCAAGAAGGAAATGACCAGGCCTAAGACTACGCTGGCAACAGTACAGATTATGGTGGTGTAGATTTGGCCGGTCATATCCAGCTCCACGACCATCTTGTTGATGATCGCCTCCTGGGCGTAAATCATCTTAGATAAGTTGGTATTGGCCGCCGAGGAGTGCGGTAGCACTTCCTTTAAGAAGGTTCTGTCAGCTTGCTCAAATTGCCCGGCGCGCAGCTGTGCAGCAAAGTTACCTTGGATCGTGGCAACCAAGTTATTAAGATTGCCCGTCACTTCGCTGCCTAAACCGCCGACATTAGGCAGGATGGCGATGACTTGAGCTAATTGCTCGGTTTGACGCAGACCTTCGGCTACCAATTCTGGGGTCGGTGCCACTTGCAACTTATGAAGCCAAGAGTGCACTGTGTTATAAGCTTGGTGGACCTGATAGAGCTTTTGCACATCGCTGTTGACCAAGGTGTAAATGTCTTTGCCGACCTTTTGTGCTTGCATCATCGAGTAGATAGCAATGACACCAATAGTCAAAGCAAGCAAGATCACCAAACCAAATCCTGAGAGCAATTTGCCCTTAATGCTCATTGCTTTAAACATTACCTTCTCCTTATGGCCCCAGCTGTCATATCACCTGCCACCGCAAAGTTAAGAGTAAGCACACCAACTCTCACTTTGCACCAATCAGTTAGGCTTTGCCCCTAAGATCCACTCAGCTTAGTGGCATTGCAGCTGCCCTGCACTCCGAGCAGCCTTTTGCGTTATAGCACCCCTAAGGCCACAAAAACCTAAGCTTGCTCACACTCTCAGTGCCGCGCCATTGTGTATCTATATTATCCCGGTGACCACTCAATTGACTGTTCCCAAAGCAAAAATCACGCGAGGATGTGATTTATCTTGAGTTTTGAACTGAAATCTGCCCAGATTTAACGCAAAGTTAGCAGCTTGCACCAAAACAAAAAGCCGCCCCGCAGCGCGTAAGCTTAATACGATGACACGCCCACAACGGCTCAACCGTTGTGCAGTAAAAGTCAGATTAGCAAGCTTCCCGTGATCAAGGCAAGCGCCCGCCCATCAATAATCAAGGCTGACGCTGCCTCAGGCTCATCCCAATTAGGTACACAGGCGCAAAATTAGGCTACCTGGTACGACCACAATAATTAGTGCTCAGCCACCCAATTTGCGAAAAAAGCTCCCCACCAATTTAGTCTTGGGTGATATCAATAAAGCCTTGAGCGTGAGAGTAGGACAGCAGCTCATCAGGGGTGAGTTTGATCGCGGAGTTGGCGCTGCCACAAGCAGGATAAACGAACGCAAAGCGCTTAAGGGAGGCATCGAGATACACGCTCACGCCATCATTGACCGCAAAAGGGCAGACGCCGCCGATAGCATGGCCAATTAACTGCTCCACTTCCTCGCCCTTGAGCATCTTAGCCTTGCAATGGAAGTTGGCCTTGAATTTCTTGTTATCAAGGCGCTTATCCCCGGCCAGCACGATGAGCAGCGGCCCCTCTGGCCCCATAAAGCTTAAGGTCTTGGCAATCAGTGCCGGTTCACAGTGCAGCGCCTGAGCTGCCAGCTCCACCGTAGCTGAAGAGACCGGAAACTCTAAAACATCACCCTCACGGCCATACTGGGCCCAAAAGGCCTTCACCCGTTCAATCGACATACAACCTCCTTTGACGTTAACCAAAAAACTTTCCCATTGTGCTCCAGCACCAACCCGGCGGCAAGCTAGGTCTCGGCAAGGCCTGGTAAGGCCGGTTCTGGCCCGTCCGGGCTCAGGCCTGATTATGGCGGAGTTAGTCGCTAAGCCTGAAAAAAAAATGGCTTAACCCATGGTCGTTGGAGCCATGCGTTAAGCCATTTTAGGAGATTCTAATCTGGGACGCACCCGCCCTGGTTAGGCTTAGTGCGGCACCTGACCCGCTGCATTTGGTTACGCGCGGGTCGGTTTAAAACATTTATGCTTGATTATTGTGAGTTGCGGCTGGGTCAGTATCGACACGCTGGAAGGTTAAATCTTCCTTGCGCAGCTGCGACTCATCGAGGCTGAAGAAGTCAAGCTCCTTTAACAGACCGTCAATGAGGTCCTTGCAGTAAGTGGCAACACGACCGGCGTTACCTGCGACGTCGACCGACTGCTGCGCCATCTCACTGATACCCTGCATATTGTTAGAGATCTCGGAGGTAGCGTTGATCTGCTCTTCAGCAGCGGCGGCAATCTGGATAATCTGATCGTTGACCGCATTAACCGCATTGCGGATATTGGCCAGGGTCTCCTCTAAGGCCGAAGCCTCGTCAGCGACCGTATTCATTTGATCAACCGAAGCATTCATCGACGAGGTGGCAGCCTCAGAATCAGCTTGAACCTCGGCGACCATCGCCGAAATTTCCTTAGTCGAAGCGGCAGTACGCGAGGCCAGCGCACGAACCTCATCGGCGACCACGGCAAAGCCACGACCGGCTTCACCAGCACGGGCGGCCTCAATTGCAGCATTTAAGGCTAACAGATTGGTTTGAGCGGCAATGTCCTCAATCGTACCGACAATCGAGCCAATCGCCTGGCTTTGCTGAGCCAGCTTGATAACCTTAGCTGCGTCATCTTTAGTGTTGACCGCCTGTTCCTTAATGCGAGCGACGGTAGCACGCACCTTCTCAACACCAGCATTGGTCTCTTCCTTAGCAATCTCAGAAGTTTCCTGAGCGCCGTGGCAGTTCTTAGCGATATCAGAGGTGGTCGAAACCATTTCATCGGAGGCGGCAGCTACAGTCAGCGAACGCTGCTCGGTATCCTTAGCACCGCTAATAACCGCACCCGAGGCCGTATTTAAGGTGTTTGAATTCTCTTCCAAGGATTGAGCAATGGCAATGGTGCGGGCGACAGCACGGTTTAAGGTCTTGGCAGTCAGCGCAAAGTTTTGGAAGATCTGGCCAATCTCATCCTTGTGCGCCTTGTCGACTCGCAGATTAAGACGGAAGTCACCTTGCTCTAATAAGGTGGTGCACTTTCTGATTTGCAGGGTGTTGTTCACGATGTAGTGATACATCATAAACGAGATGATAAGACCCAAGATAATACCGACTACGGCGACACCTACTGTAGTCGTAATCTCAGTGGTCATATCAAGCTCATCGATCATGTTCGTGATAATGCGCTCAAAGGCATAGATCAGCTCCGATAAGGCCTTATTGGAAGCTGAACTTGGCGTCAGGACTTCACTTAAGAAGACTTTATCAGCCTCTTCGTATTGCCCATTCAAGAGCAAGGTCTTGAACCGACCATTCTCAATCACGTTGACGAGCTGATTGAGGTTATTCTTGGCCGCAGTGACTAAACCGGTACGGTCAGCCGGCAAGCGATCAATGATAGCCGCCAGCTCACGGTTGTACTGCAAGCCTTGCTGCACCAGCTCAGGATTAGGGTTAACTTGCAGATCGTGCAGCCACGAGTGGACATGGTTATAGGATTGGTGCACCTGGAAAACGGCGTGGACATCGCTTTTGAAAAAACTTGCCACGCTATCGCCGACCTGCCAAGCCTTGACCATCGAGTAAACCGCCATGCAGGCCACGACGAGCACAACCAAGATGACAAAGCCAAAGCCCGACAGCATTTTGCCTTTGATGCTTAGGTGTTGAAACATAGAATCTCCTTTATGACACCGACCACTGAGCTCCAGCACCAAATGCAAGTCAGCATCCCATGCTAGTCAGCACAGTAGGCGGTGTCGTTACGGGCTAGCTTAAGCTAGCCCCTCCTTAGTTCTGCGTGTTTGTCACGCAGTGCTCTTTCTTAAGCAAGCCCACCACAGCAACCTTCCTTAAGAAATAGCCTTTCGCGCGAAAGCATCAAGAGGGCGTAAGCATTTGTTAGTAGCGCAATAGTTTTGTTTGCCACGTTAGTCATTTGCTTGCACACACGGTTGGTGTTGACGCAACAAATACACACACAATCAGCTTCTACCCCACAGAGGGCTCCACCAGAAGCGATTACTTGCTCAGGCAAGCACCACTCATGCCCAAAATGTGACTTAGAAGCCAAAATTTTACTCAGATTTAACACAAATCTGGGGCAAGCCCCACCCCATCAGGGTTGAGCTAGCCTCAATCTTTTTTAGGAGCAAGCCTGCAGGGGTTACTCCTAAGCCGTTTATTGGGTTCAAAGCCAAAAAACAATCACCCCCCAGCGCAATTTTTGTCATCTCAGCTGTAACCTGGCACCACTAACTTAATGCGGGAACCTCCCCTGCTTAGTGCGGGCGCACAACGAGCTACCGCGCGGCCGTTTTTAGATGCGTACCATCTCAGCCACCGGCGTCACTAGATAATCCAAAATCTACGTCAGGCTTTATCTCAATTAGCTTTTTCCCAAATATGGCATTAAAGCCATAATGCTTAAAGGTTCATTTTACCGCACAAAAGTGCCAATTGATCACTAGGAATGGCGTAAATTGGCCTTGCAACAACAAAACACGATAAATATCACGTTTATACGCGCACACTTATGAATTGCCACGCGGGATGGTGAGACTCCCTGGTACCGGCGCCTCAGGGCTGGGAGCAGCGCGTCCTAACTTGCGGAAAATTGCGGTCACCACTCCAAACAGCTCAAACTCCGGGGTACCATCGGGCAAATAAGTGACATATTTGCGCCCCGCACTAAATTCGGTGTCACGCGGCTGGTCTTCATGGGAACCAGGGAAGGCGTAAGTGCGCAGCACAAACTTGCCCTGAGTTTTGACCAGCACCAACTGGCCGCTCTCAGGGATGATGTCACGGCGCACCACCACAAAATCGCCCTTGTTGATCCCCAAAGCGCAATTGCTATGGGAGCCCATTTTGAAGACGAAGCTCGATGGCAGATTAAGGCTCAATACCTGGTTGAGGTTTTGACCTTTGATCAGGCCCAAGTTCAGCTCAGTTTGATCCTCAGCAGGCAACTCGTAATAACTGCGCATCCCTATTTCCTCACCTACTCTGCACCAATTTGCTCACCCCAATCACGACTTGAGGCACAAGCGCTCAGGTTTGTCTCATCTTAATTAGCGTCGCTAATGCCGTACAATACTTGTGACAGGAGTTCCTTGCTTTTAACGACCT
>CALXOW010000054.1 GCA_944390115.1 uncultured Anaerobiospirillum sp. | reverse complement strand
AAGCTGATTGCGGAGCATTACTAAAAGCAGTTGCGACGCTGCGAAACCGCTGACGTAAGTCAGTCGGTAGTTCATGGGAACGGGTACCGGTATTCGCATCAAGTCAGCCCGTGATCGCGGCAATCGCATCGGCCCAATGCACGCGCGTGATATCACGATGCAAGACGTGGAGACCGCGATTTTGCTCACCTGCTCGTACGCCGGTCAATCGTGGGTAGGCGATGCCGTAATGGATACCTTAGTGGCTCCGCTTGAGGCGGCAACTCCGAGCGCGACTACCCCTTTTATCAAGGACATCACGATCGAGAATCTCAAGGCGCGTAACGTTAAGTACGGCGTGGTCTTAAGTGGTCTGCCTGAGGCTAAGCTTGAGCAGCTTACCCTCAAGCATTTGGAGGTGGAGAGCCAATATGGCCTCGCGGCCCGCTATGTCCAAGGCGCTTTTTGCGACTGTAAGATCAGCGCTAAGTTAGGTGCGCCACTGCGTTTTGGTCCAGAGTGTGCGATCGCGCAAGATTAAAGCATGCTGGGGCCTAAATTAAGGCGATAGCGCGCTTAATCGGGTGCTATAATGACAGCCAGACCATTTTTTAGACTTTATGGTTTGGCCTATGAGCATCTTTGACACGCGACGTGCGGCTTCTGCCGATAAGCACTTTCTTAACTCTCTAGTCAACGGCGGCGCTCCGGACATGATTGTCTGGAAGTCGCCGGTTGAAGACTTCAATACCAACTCGGTCTTGACCGTCAATCCCGGCGAAAAGGCGCTGTTCTACCAAAATGGCCAGCTGATGCAGGTCTTTGGACCAGGCCGTTTTGAGCTCAAGACCGAGAATTACCCTTTCTTAAGCGATCTGCGCAATGTGCTCAGCGGCGGTGAGTCCACTTTTCGCTGCCAAGTCTATTTTGTGCGCACAGCTTTAAGCCAAGAAGTGCTCTGGGGTACGGACAGTCCAATCCAATTGCGCGATCCAGTGCAACAGATTCAGACGGCGCTGATTGGCCGGGGCGCCTATAAGATTCGCGTGGCTGATGCCGCCTTGTTTATCACTAAGCTGGTCGGCTTCATCGATGAGTTCAGCACGCGCAGCTTAGATCTCTTCTTCCACAACCAATTCCTCCAGACCATCAAGTCCCATATCGCCCGTGATATCGCTCAGTCCCAGCAAGAGATTTTGGGCGTGATTACGCGCTTAGATGAGCTCGCCTTTCAGCTCAAGCGCGAGTTGGCGCCGGTCTTTGCCTCGTTTGGCTTGACCCTTGAGATCTTCAGCATTGCCGCCTTAGATATCCCTGACGATGATCCGAACCGTAAGGCACTCGAGGCAGCCTATCGCCGTACCCGTGAAATGCAGATTATGGGCAAGGACTATCAGCTTATTAAGACCATGGGCATTATGGAGGACATGGCCAATAACCAAGCCGCTGCCGGAGCAGGCGTCGGGATGGGGATGGGCATGGCCGCCTTTGGCCTGATGGGCCAGATGAGCCAGAACATGTTCCAGGCGGCCCAGCCGATGGCCGGGGGTATGGCGCAAGGCGCTACGCAAGGCACGGCCCAAGGCGCTGCACAAGGCACGGCCCAAGGCGCTACGCAAGGCACGGCCCAAGGCGCTGCACAAGGCATGGCGCAAGGCGCTACGCAAGGCACGGCCGATCCCCAAGCCAAACTCACTAAGCTCAAGGGCTTGCTCGATGCGGGCTTAATCTCGCAGGCGGATTACGATGCGGCAAAGAAGCAGATTTTGGCGGATTTGGTGGGCTAAGCTATGGCACTGATTCTCAAGCTGGTATTCCCGGTAATCTTTAATCTGGCCTTTTTCTTGGCTCTAGGCTTTACGGCTACCACGTCCCAGTGGCTGTCGTGGGCTGCGATTAACGTATCTTATGGGGCCTTTTTGTGGACCTTACGCGAGCCGGTTAAGGCCAACCTCAGCGTCTTGCGCTTTAGCCTGTACCTGATTGGCGCGTGCTATTGGGTGGTTGAGCTGGTGGTGGGCTTGGTCTTTATGCTCTTGCTGGCCCACTCTCCAATGCTGGCGGGCATTGTACAGCTGGTGCTGTTTGGCCTCTTTCTCGTGGTGCTGCTCAGCTCCAAAATGGCCAATGTCAGCACCGAGCAATCGCTTGAGCGCCAGCGCACCCAAGGTCAGTTCTTGCAGGGACTGCGTAGCGGCGTCAGCGCTTGCTACAGCCAAATGAACTTGACCGAGCTGCAAGACTTAGAGCAAGCCTTGGAGGTCAGCCCACTGGTCTCCACCGCTGCGGTTGCGGCCTTAGAGCAAGAGCTTAGAGCTAATCTGAGTAAGCTTAAGCAAGCGGTCGCCGCCCAAGATCACAAGCAGGCCCAGCAGCTGGCCGCAACCATGCTGCTGCAAGTCAAGCAACGTAATGCGATGTTGGAAGCCACAGGAGTCTAGTCATGCGCCGCCGCGAAAATCTCAAATTGCAGCAATTCCACTGCCCGAGCTGTGGTCAAAACATCACTCAGTTAACGCCGTTTAAAGCCTCGATTGAGTGCCCGTACT
This sequence comes from uncultured Anaerobiospirillum sp., assembly GCA_944390115.1. Lineage (GTDB taxonomy): Bacteria > Pseudomonadota > Gammaproteobacteria > Enterobacterales > Succinivibrionaceae > Anaerobiospirillum. The sequence goes on along the minus strand of CALXOW010000054.1, from coordinate 16,108 downwards.
GCCATCAGGTCTCGCTCAATCCGCTGGTCGTCGATAAGTCGATTTTGGTGCCCGAGCGCGTGATTCCTTTTACCGTATCGCGCGATGACTTTGGCGAGATGATCATCGAAGAGCTGGTCGACGAGCCGAACTTACCGTTAGATCTCTTCGATCAAATCACCTTTGGCACGGTGATTAAGGCCTTCTTGCCGATGTTCGAGTACACCGGCTCCTTTGACGGCGTGTGGAATTGCGAAGAGGCCTACACCGTCGAGCATAAGCGCCGCCGCAACAATACCACAGTGGTTGAGCGTGAAACGCGCTATCGCCCGGTCTCAGGCCAAGCCTGCGGCAATTACTCGGTCTTGGCGCTGGCCTATCAGGGCAAGGATATCCCCCGCGAGTTCCAGCGCTTTGTGCATGTGTTTAACACCCCGGAGGCCAACTCCTATCCGTTCAATCCGGAGCTGATGGGCTTAGATAGTGGCGAGCAAATCCTCACCTTAGAGATGAACCTCGATCCACGCAATGTCTGGGTGCAACAGGCTGAGGATTACGTTAAAGCGCGCGCGGTACGTGCCTGCGAAAATCAAGCGCCGCGCCAGCGCCGTAACTTCCGCTGCTCGACCAGTATCGATCCTGATGAAGAAGGCGTCTATACCATGGTGCCGTTTTGGCTGGTGAACTTCTTCTATGACGGTGAGACCTGGAATTTCTTAGCCGACGGCACCGGTTCGTGGCGCCATTTGTCGGCTCCTAAATCGACCCTGATTTTTATTCTGCGCTGGCTGGGCGTGCTCATAGGTATTGGTTGTGCGGTCGCGCCGTTTGTCGTGACTCCGCCTAACTCTGAATACCGGATTCCGGCCATAGGCGCGGCCCTGGTGGGAACGATCTTGTGGTATGTGGGCTATAACGCTTACAACCGCCATCGCCGCATTAAAGGGGCGTGCCGGGCTTTCCCGCAGAGCAAGTTTGCGCACAAGCACCGCTAACCTAATCGCCGCGCACTGTGAGGACGGTGCGGGGCAGAAAACAAAAAAGCGCAGCTTAGGGCTGCGCTTGATGTGAGTTGGTGATGAAGGCTCATGGGGCAAGCCCCATGAGCTAAGAGAGTTTATTCGTCATTAAGCAGGCAGGCCGCGCCGATAATGCCCGCATCGTTGCCTAAGGAGGCTGGGACGGCGCTCGTTTGTGGGGCAGCAGGCAAGTGAGAGATTTTTGCAGCTTTTGCCCAACTTTTCCGGCTCTTTGGGCGATGCTTCTTTTTTCGGGGGAAATTGGGGCGCGCAGATAGTGACCTTGTTTGCATATAATGGCGCTTCTTCTTAACAAGATTGGTGCCTTACGATACGATGGACATATCTGCGCGTTTGCTTAGGTGTCAGTGCGTGCTTGGTGCTGATGCAAACTTTGTCTTGGGCGCTTATGCTCTTAGGGCCAAGCTTGGATCAAAGTCAGGTTCGAGTCTCCTTAGCTCCTTTATTAGGGTCTGTCGCGGATAGTATTCGTTTTGGGTACTCAATAGGGGTCGTAAATGGTAAACGAACTGATGGTGGAGTTGTCACGTCTGCAATTTGCAGCTACGTCCATGTACCACTTTATATTCGTGCCGCTTACTCTTGGTATCTCGTGGCTCGTCTTCATTATGGAGCTGTGCTACGTTGCTACCGGCCGCGTGATCTATCGCGATATGGCCAAATTCTGGGGTAAGCTGTTCGCTATTAACTTCGCGATTGGTGTTGCCACCGGTATCACGCTTGAGTTCGAGTTTGGTACCAACTGGTCGAACTATTCGCACTACGTCGGTGATATCTTCGGCGCTCCATTGGCCTTAGAAGGCTTGATGGCATTCTTCTTAGAGTCCACCTTCATTGGCTTAATGTTCACAGGCTGGAAGCGCTTTGGTAAGAAGACCCACCTGCTGATCACTTTCTTAACTGCCTTAGGTTCTAACCTCTCGGCCATGTGGATTTTAATCGCCAATGGCTGGATGCAGTACCCAGAGTTTGCGCAGTTCTCGCCAGAGCGCATGCGCATGGAAATGATCGACTTCTGGGGCTTAGTCTTCTCCGAGGTTGCTCAGACCAAGTTCTTACACACGGTCATTGCAGGTTACACCACCGCAGGCTTCTTCGTGATTGCCGTCAGCGCTATCTTAATGTTACGTCGCAAGTCGTTACAGTTTGCTAAGCGCTCGATGACGATCGGTATCGTCTTCTCGCTGTGCGCTATGGGCGGTTCGGGCTTAACCGGTGATATGTCGGCTTTATTAGTCACCGAGCATCAACCGGCCAAGCTTGCCGCGATGGAAGCTGAGTACGAGACTCAGACGCCACCTGCTTCCTGGTCGATTATGGCCTTGCCTAATGAAGACGAGATGGAAAATTACTTCTCCATCCGTGTCCCAGCTTTATTAGGTCTGATTGCCACCCACTCCTTAGACCAAGAAGTCCAAGGTCTGCGTGATATCGTGGCACAAAATGAGATTCGCATCAGAAGTGGCTTGCTCGCCCACCGCGCTTTAACTCAAATGCGCGCCGGTGACACCTCTGAGGACCTCATGGTCACCTTCAAGCAGCACCAGGACGACTTAGGCTATGGTCTGCTCTTAGTGGAGCACGCTCAAGATCCATTAAACCCAACGGAAGAAGAGATTAAGACGGCCGCACGTCACAGTGTCCCTCCAGTCTTTATCAACTACTATGCTTTCCGCATCATGATCGGCATTGTCGGTCTGTTAGGCCTGTTGGCCTTAGGTGCCGCCTTCTTCTTATGGTACAAGCGTGATCTGCACACCCGTGAGAAGTTACTCAAGGTCTTAGCTTTCTCCTTACCGCTGCCATTTATTGCCTGCGAAGCAGGCTGGGTCGTAGCCGAGTTTGGTCGTCAGCCTTGGGCCATTCAAGATGTACTGCCAACCTTCCTTGCTACTTCGACGTTGTCGCCATGGGATGTTGGTCTGTCGCTCATCTGCTTTGTCGGCATTTACACTATCTTCCTCTTGATCGAAGTCAAGATGATGATCAATGCCATCAAGAAGGGCCCAACCCTGACCGATCCTGAGCCAGACGGCAAGGGCTACCCACCTCTGCCTCCAGCTCCAAAGCCAGAGGCCAAGGTTGAGGACAAGCCAGCCGATGCCGTCGCTCCTGCTGCCGCTACTGAAGCTGCCGCTGAGGCTGCTCCAGCTGAAGCACCTGCTGCGGACGCTAAGGCTGCCGCTGAGCCAGCTCCAGCTGAAGCTGTTAAGGACGAGGCGGTTGCTGAGGCCAAGGCCGAAGCTACTGAGCCTGCCGCAGATGCTGCTCCAGCTGAAGCTCCAGCTGCGGACGCTGCTGAGGCGGCCCCAGCTGAGCCTACGGTTGATGCCAAGACGGTCGAAGTGCCAAGTGCTGAGACTTTAGCTGAGGTTAAGGCTGAGCCAGCTGCTGAGCCTGAGGCTGACGCTAAGGCTGAAGTTGCTGAGGCAGCTGAGGCTAAGACTGAAGCTACTGAGCCTGCCAAGGCTTAAGGATGGAGGTGTCTTAAATGATTTTTGATTATGATACCCTCCAAGTTATTTGGTGGATTTTGGTCGGCGTGCTGTTAATCGGCTTTGCCCTGACCAATGGTATGGATATGGCCGTCTCCACCCTCCTGTTTAAGGTGGGTCAAAACTCCAAGGAGCGTGGCGCGATTATTAGCACCATCGCCCCGCACTGGGACGGCAACCAGGTCTGGCTCATCACCGCAGGCGGCGCAATCTTCGCGGCTTGGCCTGAGGTCTATGCTGCGTCCTTCTCGGGCCTGTATTGGGGCATGCTCTTAGTCTTATTTGCCATTTGGCTGCGTCCATTGGCCTTTGACTATCGCAACCACAATAGCGATGAGACTTGGCTTAAGCGTTGGGATATCGCCTTAACCGTCGGTTCCTTAGTACCAATCCTCATTTTCGGCGTCGCCTTTGGTAACCTGTTACAGGGCCTGCCATTCTGGGCTGACGAGAATGTCCGTTGGCACTACGATGGCGTCTTCTTAACCGCCTTACTGCCATTATTAGACCCATTCTCGCTCTTATGCGGCTTAGTCAGCGTCAGCATGCTCTTAACCCAGGGCTGCTTATGGATTCAGCTGCGTACCGTCGATGATATCGCCTGCCGCGTCCGTGGCTTAACCTTAAAGCTGGCTCTGCTCACCGTGGTGCTCTATGGTATCGCTGGTATCTGGGCTTACAGCTTTGATGGCTACCAGTTAACGGCCTTAGCTCCAGAGGGCTCGTTCCACTCCATCACCGGCAAGAGTGTTGAGGTGGTCCCACATGGCCTCTTTGCTAACTACGGCAAGCTGTGGATCTTATGGTTAGTCCCAATCATCTCGATTTTCTGCTTTATCAAGGCAGGTATCGCAGGTGTAAAGGGCAATGCGGTCAAGGGCATTATCTACAACAGCGTTGCGATTGCCTTTGTCATTATCACGGCCGCGATCGCCATGTTCCCATTTGTCATGCCATCGAGCATTGATCCTGAGTCGTCGCTGACCATTTGGGATGCTTCGTCCTCGCACTTCACCTTGCAGGTCATGCTCTATGCCGTGATCATCTTCGTGCCAATTGCTTTGGCCTACACCATTTGGGCTTACCGCCGCATGTGGAATAAGGTCTCGGCCGAAGATGGCGAGATTTCTGAGCACTAAGCTCAAACGACAGTTGAGAAAGGAGCAATCATGCTTTATTTAGTTTGGATTGTGGGATTACTGGGCGTTTGCGCTTTCTGCTTAGCAGTCTGCTACTTATTTGATCTGTGGGACTGGTTCTAACCCAGAGTGACACTAGGCTAACCCAGTGCTGGAGCTAACCCAGCTTCCCACTTAACCTCGGCGGGCCTAGCGCCCGTCCCCGGTAATCTTGGCCCCGCCTGCGGGGCCTTTACATTTCTTGGCCTAACTTTTTTTGGTAGTTGGAGCGAGGTACCTCAAATCGCTACTTCCACTCACAACGCTGCGCAATTGCAAGCCGCTAAGGTTCAGCTCAAGAGCTGGAGCAAGCGGGCTAAGTTATCCTTGCATCTGCTGATGTTGCTGACATTGGTCGATGCTATTTTTTTGTGCGCTTTCTACGGGCTGATCTCAGCGGCTTTTGCGCCCTTTGTCTTAAGTCAGGACAGCAGTCAGCTTTATCTTGCCCCTTATGCCTTGGGGCCGATTGTGGGCCGTCTTGTGGCGCGCCTGGCGATCGCCCGCGTGATCGCCCATATTTCCTACGTGGTCGAAGGCAAGATTCGCTCGGAGCTGATGGCCAAGCTCATTTCAGTAGGTCCGCTTTCTTTAACCGTGAAGTCCTCGCTTAACACCTTGTTGGTTGATGCCTTAGATGACATCATGCCGTACTTCACGTCCTTCCTCACCACCTTACGCTATGCCATGATTATCCCGGTGGTGTGCTTAGTCGCCGTGGCCTTAGTCAGCCCATGGTCAGCTTTCATCCTGTTTTGCATGGCCCCGCTCATTCCCTTCTTCATGATCATGATTGGCAAGGGTGCTGAGCGTTTAAATCAGCGCCAGTGGCGCCAAATCAGTCGTTTAGCTCTGCGCTTTCACGAGGCCTTATCCAAGCTCACCCTGGTCAAGCTCTTTAACTTAGAGCGTACCGAGATCGTGACCATTGCGCGTATGACCAAGCGCTGGCGCGTTGAGACCATGCAGGTGCTGCGCATTGCCTTCCTCTCGGCCTTGGTCTTAGAGTTCTTTGCCACATGCGGTATCGCCTTGTGTGCGATCACCCTAGGCTTTGCCGTGTATGAGCGCGGCTTTGATTACAGCTACGCCCTCTTTGTCTTATTGCTTGCCCCAGAATTTTTCCTGCCGCTGCGCCAAATGGGCCTGACCTACCACGCGCGCATGCGCGCCTTAGGTGCCATGTCCGGCTTAACCGACCTCCTCCACGAAAAGGAGCACTTCCCACGCACCCAGCAGGCAGCCGCTCCAGCAGCGCCTGCCCCATGGCAGCACGCTCCCTTTACGCTGGAGCTATCTCACATCACGGCTTTGTACCCGAACGGCCGCGCTGGTATCACCGACTTTTCGGGCTGCTTTGCCCCTGGCACCGTGACGGCGCTGGTGGGCCCATCGGGCGCAGGTAAGAGCACGATTTTGCAGACGATTGCCGGTTTTACCGAGCTCACCTCAGGTAAGGTTGTGGTCAATGGCCATGAGTGCAGCCCTGAGGACTTGCGCACGCTCATGACCCAGATTGCGTATATCCCGCAGCTGCCGAACCTCTTTTATGGCACCTTGCGCGATAACCTCAAATTAGGCGCCCCTGAGGCCACAGATGAGGAACTCTGTGCTGCCCTAGTTCAGGTGGGCGCGGGGGAATTGTTAACCCGCTTTAGCGATGGTTTAGACCACCACATCGGCGAAAACAACCGGGGTATCTCCGGTGGTGAGACGCGCCTGATTGCCCTGGCGCGCGCCTTGGTGCGCAAATGCCCAATTGTGCTCTTAGATGAGCCGACCGCCTCCTTAGATCGTGAGAGCGAAAACGCCTTCTTACAAGGCATGGCATCATTAACCCACGATAAGAGCGTGGTCATGGTGGCGCACCGCGCCGAGCTCATTGCCTTTGCTGGTAAGGTCATTACGGTGGAGCCACAGGCCCAGCCTGAGGGCGACCTGGCTCAGCCTGAGGGCGATACGGCCCAGACTGAGCCCCAGACCGAGGCGCAACCTAATGCGGAAAATGCCGCAGCGGAGGTCGACCATGCGTGATTATCTGCGCTTTATGGGGCTTATGAAAAAGGAGCTCTACGGCGTTTTCTTTGGCGTCTTCATGTCCTTTATCGCCTCGCTCTCCTCGGTGGCCCTGATGGGCACCGCCACTTGGTTTTTAAGTGCGATGGCGGTAGCAGGCTTTTATGATTACGCCCTCAATATCTTCATTCCTTCGGCCTTAATTCGCCTCTTGGCCTTGGCGCGCACCTTATTGCGCTACGGTGAGCGCTATTACACCCATGACGCGACCTTTAGATTGCTAGCGTACTTGCGCGTCTACCTCTTTGAGCGGGCGCTGGCCCTGGAGGTAACGCAGGCGGTTAATTTCAAAAGTGCGGACTTGCAGCGCCGCCTGCAAGCGGATTTGGAGCGCCTGGAGATGCTCTATATCCGCCAGTTCGTGCCTTTTGCCTGCGCCGTCTTAATGGGCCTGATTTTAGGCGCGGTGCTCTTGAGCTTTAGCGTGCACCTCATGGTCACGACCTTGCTCTTAATGGTGCTAGCTGCGGTGGTCGCACCGCTGATTGCCACCTATAAGGGCCGTCGTTACTCAACCTTACAGAGCACGGTGGCGATTAAGCTCAATGACCAAGTCTCAGAGCTCATCGCAGGCTTTTTCGACCTGATGCTCTTAGGCCAGCACTATGAGCGCGCCGCTGAGTTCTTGCGCCAAGCACAGCTCTTAGCCTGGGCACGCAGCCGCATCATCTTCTACGACCAGGTAGCGCAAGTGGTGCTCTTAACCTGCTCGGAGCTCACCTTACTCCTGATTTTGCTCGAGAGTGTGCCCCTGGTGAGCGCTGGGGCCATGTCCTCGCCGCAGATGATGATGTTAGGTGTGGTCGCGATGGCAAGCTATGAGCTGTTGCAGCCGTTAAGTGCCGCGTGCCTGAACTTGCCGTACGTCATGCACGCCGCCCAGCGCGTTGCCGAGCTCTTCCGTATTGGCACGCATGAGCTCAGTTCCGACTCGGTGGCGGTACTCAAGTCCGACGAAGCAGCCTATGCTGCCTCAGGGGGCGAGCTTTCCCAGGTCAGCAGCTTTGCCCAAGATACCCTTGCTAAGGACCAACCTAAGGCCAATGACAAGCTGATAGATGGGACTTTAGAGGTGCGCCTAAGCCAGGTGGCCTTTAGCTATTATGCTGAGCAACAGCCGCTCTATCAGGACTTGAATCTGAGTTTTCGCTCGGACCAAAACTACCTGATTAAGGCGCCGTCGGGGCGGGGTAAGAGCACCTTGGTGCTTTTGCTGACCAAGCTCTTGCTGCCTAATGCCGGTACCATTACCTTAAATGGGCGCGACTATCGTGAGCTCTCGGGCGCCCAGGTGCGCGCGCACTTTGCGGTAGCGCTGCAAGACATCACCTTATTCTCAGGCTCGATCTTAGATACCTTTAGGCAGGCCAAGCCCGACGTTACGGAGGCCGAGGTGCGCGCGGCGTTAGATATCGTGGAGCTCACCGAGCTCATCGCGCAGCTGCCGCACGGCTTAGAGGAGTGGCTGGGCAGTACCGGTCTTACCATCTCGGGTGGGCAAGCGCGACGTTTGTGCCTGGCGCGGGCTCTAGTTAAGCCGGGCAATAACTTCCTAGTACTCGATGAGCCGGGCGAGGGCCTGGATGCAGCGCAAGAAGAGCGCATCATCGAGCGCATTCAAAAGCTGCGTAAGGGCGTAATTATCATCACTCATAAACCAGCCGGTGCGCGTTTGACCGATCACTTAGTGACCCTCTAACTGGTCAGGCGCAAGCGCTGTGCTATCATGCAAGGCCATGCAAAGCTCAAAAAAATTAGGTGCACTCAGTGGGGTACAGACGTCCCCAGTTGTGCGCGCATCGACCCCCGCCGGGATTCACTCCCATCAGCTTCAGACTCACGTGCGTGAGGCTGCGCTGCCGCATGCCCCGGTGGAGGAGGTGGAAGCTGAGGTCGTGACCCCTGAGGACGTTACCTCTGAGGTGGTAACCCCCGAGGTCGTAACCTTAAGCCCTAAAAAGTCTGGTAAGACTCAGCCTAGTAAGGGGCAGGCCGCAGCGTCGGTGACGGTCGAGCCGGTTGCGGTCGAGGCGACCGAAATCAGCGCCGATGAGGCCGATGCCGCGCGCATCCGTTATGGCCTCGAGCATTCTTTTGCCCAGCATTTTGGGGCGCCCGATGAAATCGCCTCGCAGGTGGTGCCGCGTGAGGACCCGGTCGACGTGGAAGTTCTGTCCGATGACTTCGACGACGACGGCTCCGATTTGCCGGTGGTGAGCACTGAGGCCGATGAAATCGCTGACTCCTATGAGGTCGACTCCGGGGATGAGGACACGTCCTATCCGGTCGTGCCGCAGGGCAGCTCCTCGCGCGCCTTAGTGCGCGTCAGCAAGGGCAGCTCGCTGGGCGCCTTTATGCAGGCCGCCAAGCGCGAGCCGATGCTCACGCCTGAAGAAGAGCACAAGCTGGCGCTGCGCTTCCGCGATTTTGGCGACTTAGATGCCGCCCGTAAGCTCGTGACCTCGCACTTGCGCCTGGTGATCAGCGTGGCGCGCAATTACGCCGGTTACGGTTTGCCGCTGCCTGATTTAATCCAAGAAGGTAATATCGGCCTGATGAAGGCGGTGCGCCACTTCAATCCGGATGTGGGTGTGCGCCTGGCGGCCTTTGCCGTGCATTGGATTAAGGCGGAGATCTTAGATTACGTGCTGCGCAATTGGCGCATGGTCAAGGTCGCCACCACTAAGGCTCAGCGCAAGCTCTTCTTTACCTTGCGTGAGCTCAAGCTGCGCTTAGGCTGGTTTACCAACGACGAGCGCGAAGAGGTCGCCAATGTCTTAGGCGTGACCCCGCATGAAGTAGCGGAGATGGAAACGCGCATGGCGGGCTCAGATATGAGCTTTGATGCTGATAGCAATGATGACTCCAGCACTGCGGCCGCCCTGCCATCGCCTGCATCCTATCTTGAGGATGAGAACTCGAACTTTGCTCAGGTCTTAGAGAACTCAGACTACACCAATTGGCAGGTCACCAAGCTCAAAGAGGCCTTAGCCTCCTTAGATGAGCGCTCGCGCCATATCTTAAAGCGGCGTTGGCTCGACGAGGACAAGGCCACCTTGCAGGAGCTGTCCCATGAGCTCGGCGTCTCGATTGAGCGCGTGCGCCAGATTGAGAACAATGCCTTAGGCAAGATTAAGAATATCTTGCTCCAAGAGGGCGTGGCCCCTGAGGGCGCCACCGCGCGCCTGACCATGGCCCCTGAGAAAAAGAAAAAGACGCGTGCCCAGAGCACCAAGACCAGCAAGACCGGGCGGGCGCTGAGCGTGGTCCAGCGTACTAAGACCAAGAGCGCCACCACTAAATCAGGTGCGACCAAGGGCATCAAGGCCACCACCAGTGCGGCGCATAAGGCCGATCTGCACAGCGCCCACGTCGTGGTCACGCCGCAAGATGACGCAGCGGATGTCCCGAACGTCAGCCTAAAGCAGGTGGCCACCACTGTGACCAAGGCGCAAACCACTAAGGTCAATCAGGCGACCAAGCTCAGCAAGGCCAAGAAGAGCTCCACTGAGTTAGTCCCGGTCTAAAACACAAAAAGGCGACCCTTAGGGTCGCCCTTTTATTTGAGGCGCGTGGCAGCGCCGAGCGTTACTACAATGTCAGTTGAGCGCGTTGGCAGAGCTGCAGGGCAAAGCCTTGGGTAAAGTCAAACTGACCGCCCCATGGCAGCGTGCTCAGGTGCGAAATGATGTGGACGTCGGCCTGCGGCACGATCTGGTAGGTGACGGCCATAAAGTCGGCATCACCGGCGACCTTTAAGGCCTCGGCGGCGAGCTCAGCAAAGCGCTTGATCGGCTCATGAGCGGTGTTGACCGGGTGGAAGCGATTAGGCTCTAAGGCCATGGCATATGGCAGCATCTTACCTTGGTCATCAAAGACGGTGATGGCTTGGTTCTGGTGGCTTAAGGCGCACAACACTTGGCCGTGGGCGCACCAAAACTCGAGCTGATGGAGCGACATGCTGCCCTTAGTCTTGATTGCCTCTAAGGTGGCGTTGACGATTGGGTCAGCTGGGCCATAGATGAGCAGCGCACGGGCAGTCTGAGCAGTTAACGGCTGGGCTTGGGCGGTGGCGCGGGCCATAGCCTCGGACTCAGCCACAAAGTTCAAGACCTCGCTTGGCTGGTGCTTGTCGCGGCTTGGCATCAAGAGCTGATGCTGGGGAGCCCCACTGTTGGTTAAGCGCAGGCTGTTAGGCAGGCTGTCCCACTTTAAGACCTCAGCGGCGTTGCTGTTAAGACCAGCAGCGCTAATCGAGCTCAGCTCATTTACGGCAATAGTGGCAATTGGCTGGGCGATAAACTCAGGCTTAACCCCGCGCTCTTGTAACAAGGTACTCAGATCAGATGGCTGAGTGGTAGGGTTTAAGGCTGCCTTGATGCACAGCTGTAAGCCTAAGGTGTTAGGACGTACCGTCAGGTCGACGTTGAAGCCTTGCAGATTTAAGCTGTGCTCGGCTAAAAGCAGACGCTGACAGCGTGTAAGCGCTAAACCAAAGGCCTGCTTAGCCAGCACCTGCTCTAAAGCGCCATTTAAGCGATAAGGGCGGGAGTTGCTGCCTTGGGCTAAGCAGTGCAGCAATGGGTTAACGTTACTTAAGCCTTGCTCTTGTAAGTAGCGTGGGCCGTCAAAGAGGACGCTCGGCAGGCAATCCTTAAAGCCGTAGTTGGCGTAGTGGTAGGCCGGATCTGGATTACCATCGTTGTGGTAGGTGATGTCCGGATACTGAGCGCGATACCACTCTTCATCAAATAAGGCACTGTTACGGACTAATTCAGCGCGTTGGTTGGCATCGAGCGTAGCGAGATTCAAAATTGGCTGATACATAGTGCCTCCTAGCGCTGCTCTACGGCGTTAATGATAAGTTGGGTCAGGCATGGCCAAGTTGGCTCAAATTGCCAGCTCAGTTGTAATTGCAGCTTCTTGCTGCTCGACTCGAGCGCGGAAGAGAAGATCTTGAGGGCGGCTAAGATCAACTTGCAATCACCGAAGATAGTGTCGAGCTCGCTATAGGCTGGGCTGCCGTTTAATGGCAGTTCACCGCCTAAGGTGAGTGCCAGCGTGGTGCCATGGCGATAGAGCTTGCCCATATCGCTGGCAGCGAAGAGCTTGAGATTGTCTTCACTTAAGTTGCCCTTAACCAAGTCCACCTTTTGCGCGGTGACTAAATCGTTGAGGGTAAAGGTGGTGAAGTAGTCATGGACCGATACGCCCGCTGGAGCGCGACCCACAAACTGCTGGCCTTGGGCGTTGAAGTAGACCTTGCGATAGGAGACATTAGCCAGAATGCCCTTAATCACCGCCGCTTCGATTGGGCGGGCGACCGCCTTGGAAGCTACCGCAGCCTTAATGGCTTGGCCGATCAATGGATTTTGGGCAATTTCGACTACGGCCTTAGGATTGGTGGCCAGGAACTTCACCTGCTTGATGCTGCCCCCATTGAACAGGTCTAAGACCGTCACGAGGTTCGGGTTGAGGTCAAGCGCGCGGGTGCATGGCAGGTAATAAGCGGTGTGTACCTTAGCGGCAAACAGCTGGATTAAAAGACGGGTTAACGCCTCGAGCATGAAGCCAGCGGCGCTATCATCGCTAAAGCCTAAGGCCTCGTAGCCCGAGAAAATTTGCTTTCTTTGGGCATAGAGCGAGAGCAGGGCGGTGCTATCCCACGAGCGCAGCAGCGCACTAGCAAGAGGGCGGGCCAAATAAGCGCCAAAGAAGCGCACTAAGTAGCAGTGCACGGCCTGAGCTAAGCTGGAAACCTCATCTTCCTCTTGAGGCAGCGCCTCCAGGGCGGTCATAAGGGCGTTAAAGTCGCAATGCGCGGCGCGCAGTAAGGCCACCAGCCCTTCATCGTGCGCTAAGCGCTCCAACAGTGCGGTCAACGCAGGCTCATCCTTGATCTGGGCCCCGGTAACCTGGGAAAAATATGGCCTTAAGACGGCATTGAATTGGTCTTCAAGCGCAGTGCTCATAAAAATTGCATCCTACAAAATTAATTAAGCCTAGCAACAAAACCCAGGCAAACGCCTTCCAGTTAGGCGCAACCTGTCAGTTTAGCATTATTGGCTTAGTCCAAAGCAAGGATGTAAGCCCTAAGGACAAGCTCCAAGCATGGAGCCCCAGTCCAAAGCAAGGAGCGTCAGCTCCAAGCATGGGGCACCAGCTCTAAGCTTTTGCGTCCGTGCTAAGCTTAGGGGGCTCTGTGAGGATCTTGCTATGGCGCAGTTTAAGATTTTGCCCAACACTTACATTTTGTCACCGCTGATTTGCTTTAGTCGCAAGCGTCTCTTTGAGGAGATGAGTGACCTGGCCGCTGCCATCACGGGAGTGGAGGCGCATGTGCTGCTTACGGCATTAAATGAGCGCGAGGCGATGGGCTCGACGGCCTGTGCTAAGGGCATTTGCATCCCTCACGGTGTGATCCCCGAGCTCAAGCAATCGGTGGCGGTGCTGGCGTTACTGCAAGCGGAGATTCCTTTTAACTCGGTGGACAGCGACTACCAAGGCGTGGATTTTGCGCTGGCCTTTTTCCTCTCGCCTAAGGACAAGTACGAAGAGCGCGCTCAGATGCTGCGCCTAGTGAGCCGCGAGCTCAACAATCCTGATTTGGCCAATTCCTTTCGCCGGGTGTGGCAGGACACCAATAAGCTCATGATGCTGATGCTCAAGCTTGATAACTTGCTCTTTGCCAACTACACGCCAATCACCACGCCCAAAGAGACCAGCTCCACCAACCCGATCGTGCAATTTATCACCGAAGCGATCGGCGGTGTTATGGACGACAATTAGATTAAGTGCCAGAATGGGCGCCCGAATTAACCGGCAACGCCCAAGCAATAGGCATTTAATCTGTATTTTGCTTGCTGCAGGGTAAAGCGCGCTAAGATGGGCGGGTTGGTGGCACATAGACGTAGTGATTGCTAAGAGAGTTGGGAGGTGCTATGGCCTACGAACAAACTCAAGATTTAACCAAGGTTCAGGCGGCTGACGCTCATGAAGCTCAGGTCCAGCTTGAGAGTAACGCAGCCGCAGGTGCCGCCGCAGCAGAGGCAGCCGCAGGTGGCAGCGCCGAGGCTATCTCTGCCGAGGGCGTGGCCCCTAGCGCCAGCGCGGGCCTAGTGCAGCTGGTGATTATCTCTGGCCGCTCAGGCTCGGGTAAGACCGTCGCGCTCCGAGCTCTTGAGGACTTAGGCTACTACTGCATCGATAATTTGCCGGTGAACTTCCTCCTAGAGCTGACCTCAATGGCGGCCTCGCGTTATCCGAAGCTGGCAGTCTCGATCGATATTCGCAATCTGCCTGAGAACGATAGCTTTCTTGCGACCTTAATCAACGACATTAAGGCCAATCCTAAGATTCACTCCACGCTGATCTTCTGCGATGCCGACGACCAAGTCTTAATCAAGCGCTACTCAGAGACGCGTCGTCTGCATCCGCTCTCGCGTAAGAATCTGTCCTTGAGTGAGGCCATTGTGCTCGAGCGCACCAAGCTTGAGAATATGGCGGGCTTAGCCGACCTGAGAATCGATACCTCAGACTTATCGGTGCACGACCTGTCCAATGAGGTGACCCAAGCCATTATCGGTCGCCCGGAGCGCCGTTTGGTGATGGTCTTTGAGTCCTTTGGCTTTAAAAACGGCATTGCCAAGGACGCCGACTTCGTCTTTGATGCGCGCTTCCTGCCTAATCCATTCTGGGAAAAGGAGCTGAGATCCTACACCGGCCTTGATCAGCCGGTGATCGACTTCTTCCACCGCCACCCTGAGGTTGAGGTTTACATCAAGCAGATCGACAACATGCTGATGTATTGGCTGCGTGACATTGAGTCCAGCAACCGCAGCTATCTCACGATCTCGGTGGGCTGCACCGGCGGCTGCCACCGCTCGGTCTATATTGCGCAGTCCTTAGCCGACCTCTACCAAAGCCGAGGCTTTATGGTTCAGGTGCGCCACCGCTCGCTCAATATCACCTCAAGCAGCCACCGCCTCGAGAGCACCAAAAACTCTTAAGGCCCCGAGCGCTTCCGTAGCAACGCCTGAAGCAAGGCCCAATACCACAGCAACGCCCAGCTTGAACCCAAGGCCCAGTCCCGGTCTCAAGCTGGGCGTTGCCGTTAAGTAGCCGCCTGAGCGTACGTGCTTGAGCGGACGTAGCATGAGCAGGCCTAGGTGCGGGCGCTTCCTTTGAGCGTAGTTGCCTAGTTGAGGTAGGGCGCGTCTGGTGAGGGAATGTTAGGTTGAGGTTATGCTCTCGAAAAAATGTGTAAAAAATTGTTGACAGGGGCTAAGGTCGCCATTACAATGTGCATCGCTTTCAAACGCTAGCGTTTGGCGGCACTTTTTGTTTATGGTGTTCCTCCTTAGTTCAGTCGGTAGAACGGCGGACTGTTAATCCGTATGTCGCTGGTTCAAGTCCAGTAGGAGGAGCCAAACAAACAAAAAGAAAATCTTGTTTTTGCGTTCCTCCTTAGTTCAGTCGGTAGAACGGCGGACTGTTAATCCGTATGTCGCTGGTTCAAGTCCAGTAGGAGGAGCCAAAACAAACCCCTTTAGGTCAGCCTTCGTGCTGATTTTTTTTGTATCTGCGCAAAACACTTAACATAATCCAACTGGACTTTTACATAGGCGGCTAGCGTCGGCACTGCAGCCTAAGTTAGCGCTTCTTGTTCTTGTGAAAGCGCTTCGGGCGCGAAGGTCTCTTGCGCGATCTGTCGTTCCGTTTTTGGATCTGATCTCTTCTTTCCAGTAGAGTTGCGATGGCGTTTCCGAGCCAAGGCACGATAATATCGAGGTTCTCTTGCTCTTCTTCTGATGCTCTGTTGGTTTGACGATAGAAATCGAGGATATCAAGCCAGGCTGGAATTGCTGGATCAACTCTGATGCGCTGAATGTTAGGGTTGTTTTTGGTTAGAGTCAGTAAGCTAGGAAGTGCCTCAATGAACGGCTTTTGCTGCTCGACCATAATAAAGAGGAAATGGTCGAATAGGTCCGTGCGCAGTCTTTGCACTTCATCCCAATCGCCAGCATTAGTGAAAATGACTATTGAATCGAGCGTGATGCCTGCATACTCCATCCAATTTTCGGCAAAGTCAGGCTCTAAGCGCAGTACAACGTCTGCTAGATCAAAGATCAAATCGTAGCTATCAGGATCGAATTCTTCGGCTCGACGCAGCAAGGTGTTGATCTTACGCGTGCGCTTAGACGTGATGTTTTGGGTGCCGAGCGCCTCAATTAGTTCGGATGGTGGGGTAAGTGTGTCCATAAGGGAGCTGTTATAAATTAACTTTGATGCCTCTTAATGGTGCAGTCACTGCTCGAAGAGCAGAGCCACGCTTTACACC
>CALXOW010000053.1 GCA_944390115.1 uncultured Anaerobiospirillum sp. | reverse complement strand
CTTTGGTTTTTGTCAGCGCATCACTGCGTGACAACGGATGCGTATTTTAGAGATTTTTTACAGCGGGTCAACACTTTTTTCAAAATCCCTAATCTCCTAGCTTAATCTTAGCACCCCAAATATGCCAGAAAAAGCCATTTTATGCGGTTTAGTGACCCACATCACGTCTTGCAGATTAATTTTCACGTACACATCCCCAAAAATTCAAGCTCCGTCCCGCGCTCACCCAAAACTCGTCCTGAGCTCAACCAAACTACCCCCTACCCTCAAAAAGCTCAGCCGCAGCTGTCCCTTTCCCCCTATACTGAGCACTATGATGAGCTCTCAACCAAGTGAGGTGTTCTATGTCCCGTGTTCATCACATCATCTGGGGCTTGGCCTTAGTAGGTCAGTTAGCCTTAGTCGGCACCACCTACGCGCAAGAAACGGCCGTAACTAATCCTGGTGGGGCCTTTAGCCCGGCCTTGCCCCTAAATCTTGATACCTGTGCCCAGACTGCCGCCATCTCGCAGTATCTCGACACCATTGCCCCGGACGAAGTAGAGAAGTTAAAGGAGATCCGCTCTTACCTTGAAGGCTGCCAAAAGCTCTTAGAAGAGCGCGTCATCACTCTCAAGACGCAAATTGAGCAACTCGAAGCCCAAGAAACAGCGGCCAACTAAAAAACAAGCGCCCCAAAACAACTAAGGCAGCAAGCTCTCTTAACGACAACTTGCTGCCTTGAAATCTTAGCGCCCGCCTACTGACTCCAGCATGTGCTGCAAGTAGCTTTGGGCTTGGCGCGCTAAGGTTAAGCGCTCTTGATTTGAATCTACCTGCAATTGCTGGTAGGTGCCTAAGGCCTCGAGTGCCTTGCGCGCAAAGAGTGGAATGTCATTGTTGGTATCGCGCGCCATACGGGCCAGCTCCGGACGCGGCAAGGCCATATTTTCATAGATCGAGGTCAGTCCCTGCTCTTGCTTCTTGCTAAAGAGCACGATGCGCCGTTGCTGCTCTAAGGAGCTGCGACACATACCATAGTAGGCCATACCCATGATGTAGAGCGCTAAGTACAGACTTTGACCTTCAACCTGATCGCGCATCAAGCTTAGGGCATAGCGGTTTTGCTCCAAGATCAAAGCTGCTTGTGCTACATCAAAGAGCATAGACTGCGGCAACATCTGCGCTAAGCCGCCAAACAAGACGTTGTTGAGGCAAGAGCCATAGCATTGTTGATCCAGCAGTTGAGCAATCAAGGCAACACCCGTATCAGGGTAGTTCGCGGCCATGAAATTACTGATATTGGTCAGCACATCATTGCGGAAGGAAGGGGGCAGTCCCAGCTCAAAGTTAGGCCACTGTGAGTTGGAACGGTTTTGCATAATGGCGCAATGATAATAGTTCTCGCTCAACTCATTGATGAAATCGACCAGCTCGCCCACATCTAAAGGCTCAAGCAAGCCAAAGCCTTCGGCCTTACCGCTATAGCTTAAGACATCAGCTGGCGTGACGCTTTGCAGCGTGAGTTTTTGACTTGGGCGATAGCACTGGGGCAGATAGCCTAATAAGCGCTGCCAGGTTTCATCGTCAAAGTGCAACCAGAAACGACCACTACGAGCCGTTGCGTGGTTCTCAAGCTCAAGGCACAAAAGTAAAGCCATCAGATCGCGACGCACCAAATGCTCATAAGCACGGCGCTGGCTTGGCGTTTCTTGAGCATTAGGCGAGAAGCGATGTGCCACCAGTTCGCCCACTAACAGGTGCAGCATACCCTCAGCTCCAGCAAAGGAGCTGGAGTTCATCAAGGCATGTACCAGCCCGTCCTTAAAGCCCGTACCCTGCACCATATCTACCGCATCAAGTTGAGCCCGCTCATCGCCACTTAAGCTCTCAAACGGACGGCTCCCTAAACGCGTTAAGACGCTCTGACGGTATTGTTCCAAGCTGCGTGCTCTCACCGCAAAGTCATGCTTGGAGTGCACCATGCCCCCTGAGCTCAGGCGCTTTTGCACCAGAGCCATGGGCACTTGTTCACTTTGAATTTCCGTTGCTGCGCGTTGCGCCGTCTTTTCTTGCGTGCTCTGTTCTTGCTCCGCTCGTTCCCGCTCAGCGCGCTCTTGGGCACGCTTTTCTTGTTCAGCACGCGCTTGAGCGCGTCGTTCCTGCTCAGCCTTTTCTTGCGCCCGTCGCTCTTGCTCGGCGCGTTCTTGTTCCGCTCGCTCCTTATCAGCCTTCTCTTGTGCCGCCTTTTCTTGTGCGAGCTGCTCTTGCGCAAGCTTTCCTTGCTCGGCGGCAACGCGCTTAGCCTCAGCTTCCTTACGCTGAGCGATCAGCTTGTAGCGTACCTCATCGCACGCTTGAGCAAAGTCGCGCTGAGCTTGCTTGAGTTCAGACTCGGTCTTCAGCTGTGCAATGAAGTCGGCAAAGCTTGGTGCCAACTTACGCTTACGGAAATCAAAATCCTTTTGTACCAGCACCACGCTCGGCTCACTTGATCCCTGATAATCAAGCCAAACCATAGAGTGGCCAAAGTCAGAGCAACCGGCAATGACCGCACCTAAATTCGGATAGCCCCACTTAGAGATCATGAAGGCGGTGCCAAACTCACCACATAAGGACCAAGGGGTGGTCGCACCAATACCGAAGATATTGGTCAAGGTCACATAGGACAGTTCAGGTTCCTGCCCTTGCGCTAACTGAGCCTCGAGCTCATCTAGACTGTAAGGCAAGACGAAGTAACGGCGCTGTAACAGACCACCATTTTGCTGGCGCGCCAGCGCCACATAAGCTTGCGGCAAGCTCAGCCCACCTAAGGCTTCTTGCACTGCGGCGATCATGGCTTGGTTGAGCGGAGGGGCGACATAGCAACGCAGAGCTTCTTCACTACAGTCTTCATTGGCCCAAAGATCCTGGGGCACTACAAAGGCCTCTTGCTCAGCCATAATTCGCTCCTTACAAAATAATTGCTCAAACCAAGGTGTCCCATAAGGCACACCCCAAGCCCACGTCCAATGCTATTTAGTACGTTCCGCGTTGTTTAGTCGAAGTCGTAGCGATACTGCGCTACTAAGTTGTCCTCTAAGTCCCTCAGCTCAATGCGATCTTCCAAGATCAAAGCAAAACCAGCCTTAGTGCCGCCCTTAGGCAAGGTTGTTGAGCCTGGGTTGATGTTGATGAGGCCATTAGGCTTCATGAAGATACCTGCCACATGGGTGTGACCAGAGAGCACAATATCGTGCGGCTTAAGGCCCAGCTTATCGCGCAATTCATTCGCGCTCGAGCCATCACCACTATCGATCTTGTGCAAATGACCATGAGTCAAAAAGATGCGCTGCACGCCCTGTGGAGTTGGGACCAAGATATAGCCATAGGCTCCATTGCAAGGGAAGTTGAACATCATGCTGTCCACTTCGCTATCGCAATTACCACGTACCGAGATGATCTTGGTGCTCATGGCATTGAGAAGCTGTGCTACCTTAGGCGGCTCATAGCTCTCAGGCACCTTATTGCGCGGGCCGTGGTTGAGCAAATCACCTAACAGCACCAGGAAGTCGCAATGGTACGAGTCAAAGTACTTAAGCGCAGTGCTGAGCTCATCTGCTCCGCCGTGAATATCAGAGAGCACCAAATAACGCATGTTGATCTGTCCCTTATCGTATAGCTCATCCCCTGATGGGCCTCAAACAGCCCTATCTTAGATAAGTTCAGGAGTAGTACGCAAGCTAAGAGCCACTTAGCTACCACTCTACCAATATGGTGGCAGCTCGCGCTTACTTCAAGGGATCGACCATCGTACTTTGGTCCGGTTAGTACTCTCGTCTGGCTAGTACTCGTACTCTGGTCCGGCTAGTACTCGTAGTCTTGCTGAGCAGCCGCTTGAGCTGCTGCCTGCTGACGGCGCGAATAGGTGGCAACAACATACTCGTCCAGCAGCTTCTGCTCGCGGCGTTGCTCCTCCTTCATGCGCTTGATGCGGTGCTTTTCCAGCAAGGTTTCGATGATCTTGCGCTCTTTTTGGCGTGTTAAGTAGATTTGGCGCTTTTGCTCAGTGAGCATATGCAGGCGTTGCAGCTCTTGGCGCTGCTTTAAGGCGATATTATCAAGCTTCTCAATAAAGGCTTGATAGGCCAAGATCTTGGTGCCGGTCAGGCCCATACGACCTTCATTTTGCATTTCCGCGATATAGCTCATGCGGAAATCTTCCACCTGCTTGATTTGCTTTTCGTAGCTGGCGACTTGGTTACGGCAAAAGACCCAGTCTTCAAGCGCCTTTTCTTCATCAGACTGACGCTTGTCCAGCACCAGATGTAACGCTCTATCTTCAGCCATCGCCTCAGTCCTCTTGCTACGTCGCCCCGACTCAGGCGCTCTTAGCGCCCGCCCCTCGGCGACTCTCTCATTATCGCCTTATTTTAGGCAAATTCTAAACCACAAACTGCAAAAACGACAAAGCCTGTCGTCCCCTTAAGCACGACAGGCTCGCGACCTTACAGCAAGGTCTTATTGCCACTAGAAGTGGCGTTTATTACCACTTAGAGTGGAACTTATTCCCACTCAATAGTGGCAGGTGGCTTACCCGATACGTCGTAGCAGACGCGCGAAATGCCATTGACCTCATTGATGATGCGGTTGGAGATACGACCTAACAGCTCATAAGGTAACTCGGCCCACTTAGCAGTCATGAAGTCGATCGTCTTAACGGCACGTAAGCAAACCACGTAGTCATAGCGACGGCCATCGCCCATAACACCTACTGAGCGCACTGGCAAGAAGACGGTGAAGGCCTGGCTTACTTGGTCGTACCAGCCGCTGTTGTTGAGCTCTTCCATGAAGATAGCATCAGCCTGACGCAGCAGATCTAAGTACTCCTTCTTGACCTCACCTAAGACACGGACGCCTAAGCCTGGACCTGGGAATGGGTGACGCTGCACCATCTTGACTGGTAAGCCCAGCTCGACACCGATCTTACGAACTTCGTCCTTAAAGAGCTCGCGCAGTGGCTCGACTAATTTGAACTTGAGATCCTCAGGTAAACCGCCCACATTGTGGTGCGACTTGATCACATGCGACTTACCAGTCTTAGTCTGAGCCGACTCTACTACATCAGGATAGATAGTGCCTTGAGCTAAGAAGTCCACGCCATCAAGCTTGCGGGCCTCGTCAGCAAAGACATCGATAAAGGTGTGACCAATGGCCTTACGCTTAGCCTCAGGGTCGCTAATCCCCTCTAAAGCCTTTAAGAAGCGCTCGGAAGCATCAGCATAAACGATGTTCAGACCTAAGCCTGAGAACATATCCTTAACTTGCTGACCTTCGTTTAAGCGCAGTAAGCCATTATCAACAAAGACACAGACTAATTGCTCACCGATAGCACGGTGTAATAACAGTGCCGTTACCGACGAGTCGACGCCGCCGGATAAGCCTAATAAGACCTTGGACGAACCAACCTGCTCGCGGATACGGGCGACCGCATCCTCGATAATAGCCGATGGCGACCATAAGCCTTGGAGCTTGCACACATCGATGACAAAGCGGCGTAAGAACTCACCACCTTGCTTGGTGTGGGTGACCTCAGGGTGGAACTGAACGCCGTAGAACTGACGGGCTGCATCATAAACCGCAGCATAAGGGCAAGTGTCGGTCGAACCTACGGTCACAAAGCCCTCAGGAATAGCCGTAACCTTATCGCCATGACTCATCCAAACATCAAGGCGGCTCTCCCCTTCATGGTCGGTTAAACCATCAAATAATGGGCATGGAGCCTTAAGGTCGACTGCGGCATAGCCATATTCACGGTGGTCAGAGCCTTGTACGGCTCCGCCTAATTGCACGGCCATAGTCTGCAGGCCATAGCAAATACCTAAGACTGGGACGCCCGCCTCAAATACCCACTCTGGGGCGCGTGGTGAACCGGCCTCAGTGGTCGACTCAGGGCCGCCGGACAGGATAATGCCTTGTGGGGCAAATTCCTTTAAGCGCGCGACATCAGCATCGAATGGGTAGATTTCGCAATACACACCGATTTCACGCACCCGGCGCGCGATGAGCTGCGTAACTTGCGATCCAAAATCGAGGATCAGAATCTTCTCAGAATGGATATTAGCCATGGGCTCAACCCTAATGACGTGCCTTGCGACACAGGAAAGGACTAAACAAGAAAGGAGTAAACAAGAACGGGCTAAATACGCGCGCGCCCCGACCTAAGGTCAGGGCGCTAAGAGCAACTCCTCAAGTTAAGGAGGCATCAGGAGCTACTCGCACCCCAAATGGTGCCTACTAGTGGCTTTGGTAGTTTGGAGCTTCCTTGGTGATGGTAACGTCGTGGACGTGAGACTCACGGATACCAGCACCAGTGATGCGGACAAACTTAGCCTTGGTGCGCAGCTCTTCAATGGTGGCACAACCGGTCAAGCCCATGGCCGAACGCAGACCACCCATTTGCTGGTGGATAATGCCACGCAGCGCACCCTTATAAGCAACACGGCCCTCAATACCTTCTGGGACCAGCTTGTCGGCAGCATTGTCCGACTGGAAGTAACGGTCAGCCGAGCCCTTAGACATAGCAGCTAACGAGCCCATGCCACGATAGGACTTGAAGGAGCGGCCTTGGTAAATTTCGATCTCGCCTGGAGCCTCTTCGGTACCGGCAAACATAGAGCCGACCATGACGCAGTGAGCACCAGCAGCTAAGGCCTTAGCGATATCACCCGAATAACGGATACCACCGTCGGCGATCACCTTGATATCAGAGCCACGTAAGGCCTCAACGGCGTTGGCAATCGCGGTCATCTGTGGAACACCGCAACCGGTGACCATACGGGTGGTGCAAATCGAGCCTGGGCCGATACCGACCTTAACCGCATTTACACCAGCCTCAGCTAAAGCGATTGCACCTTCAGCCGTGGCCACGTTACCACCAATAATAGGCAGCTCAGGATAGGTCTCACGTAAGTACTTGAGGCGATCTAACACGCCCTGGGAGTGACCGTGCGAGGAGTCAACTAACAGCACGTCCACACCGGCCTCAACTAAGGCACGAGCACGCTCTTCATTACCTGGACCTGCGCCAATGGCGGCACCGACACGTAAGCGGCCTAAGGCATCCTTACAGGCGTTTGGCTTATTGGCGGCCTTATTGAAGTCTTTGACGGTGATCATGCCCTTTAAGCGGAAGGCATCATCAACTACCAGCACCTTCTCGATGCGGTTCTTTTGCATTAAAGCAATGACTTCCTCACGTGGGGTGTTCTCACGTACCGTGACCAAACGATCCTTAGGGGTCATAATCTCATGAACCTTTAAGGAATTGTCAGTTAAGAAACGGACATCACGGCCGGTGATAATACCCAAGAGGTTGTCATTAGCATCGACTACAGGGAAGCCAGCAAAGCCATGCTTGGAGGTTAAAGCACGCACATCAGCTAAAGTAGCATCCGGAGCGACGACTACCGGCTTAGTTACCATGCCGCTCTCAAAGCGCTTAACTCGTAACACCTCATCGGCTTGCTTATCGATCGGCATATTCTTGTGAATAAAGCCAATGCCGCCTTCTTGAGCTAAGGCGATCGCGAGGTTGGACTCGGTCACGGTATCCATAGCCGAAGAGATCATTGGGATGTTGATCTTGATGTTGGAGGTAAGGTAAGTGCTCAAATCAGCGGTGTTAGGCAACACCGTCGAGTGTGCTGGAACTAATAACAGATCATCAAAGGTCAGAGCTTCTTCAACGATGCGCAGCATAGTGCCTCCTAAATAAAATTTGCGAGATTATATCAGACCAAGGATGACTTGTGCCAAAACCGCCTTAGGAAAAATTGCGCTTTTTTGCAAGCACCGACCTCACACTTTAGACTAAAAGTCACACTACTATCTGCCAACTGCCCTGACCATCTGCACTGTCAGAGGTGCGCAGCACCAATTGTTAAGTAGAGGAGCGCAGCATGACCCGGCCCTTGAGTCGATTGATTTTAGTAGGCAAAGTGCCCTTCTGCTGCATCATTTGCTCCAGCAGATCAACCGCCATTTCCCCCATCTGAGCATAAGGCAGTTCCACTGTAGTCAGCTCTGGGACTAAATTTGAGGCTAAAGGCTGATCATCAAAGCCAACCACAGCGATGTCCTGCGGAATTTTCAGCCCAGCGTAATACACCGCTTGATAGACGGCAGTAGCCAGGAAATCCGAGCCACAAAAAATGATGTCAGGGCGCATCAGCGTTTCATCGCTCAAACGTGCCAGCGTCTTAGTAAAGGCCGTCTTAAAGGTCCAGGAGGTATAGATGATATTGCTACCTGCAACTGCAATGTCCTGCTCTTGGTAAGCATCACGAATCGCGCGGCAGCGATCAGCAGTCGCGCGCATCCACTCATCACCGGCCACGATTAAAGGGCAGTGATATTTACTAACTAAGCTGTGCGCTAGGTCATAGCTCGCCCCATAGTCATCAGGCAGGATGGCACAGACATCAAAGTTATTGCGCGGAATGCAGTTGAGATAGACCTGAGGTAAGGAGCAGGCAAAATCGTATCTAAGCTCAGAGGTGACATTAGTGGCGATAATAACGCCCGCATAAAAGCCTGAGTTAATCTCCTTGCGGACCAGGTCTCGCCCTTGATCATTGTTAGCTGTATCCAGCTGACACAGAGTCAGTCCCAGTTCATTGGCTCGTTCATTAGCCTCATTTAAGGCAGTAATGAAGTGATCATTGGTAATAATCGAGCCATCCAGCACCAAGGCAATTCGTCTAGCCCCAGCAACCAAAGGTTGATTTAAGCGGTGATAGCCCAAACGCTGGGCTACTTCAATTACCTTTTGTTGGGTCTGGGGCTTAATGCGCGCATTATCAGCTGAGCCATTTAAGACCAGTGAGACTGTAGGCTGTGAGACTCCGGCTTCAGCTGCGATCTGAGCCATGGTTACTTTCTTAGTCATAATTCCTTACAAATATTGGTTCTTAAATGAACCTGGGGCAGTTACCTCGGTTGACTCAGGTTTGGCCTCTAAATCAAAGGCCGTTTTAAAGTCGCTATGAATTGTGAGGGAGCAATCAAACTCTCTCCCCTCGACTCTTTTGGGAACCCAATATTAAGAACCAACCTCAGTACAACGCTTCAAAGGCTAATAAAACATCATTTTAACCCGAGTTATGCCCTATGCCCCACTACGAGGCACCATTGCTTGTGGCGTAAAAGCTAATAAAGACCCTCACTCAGAGTGAGTTTATGACCTGTATCTTTTGTGAACCATCTCACATTTGCTAAATTTATTAGCAAATTTGCTGATAATTCAGAACATATAGCCTATATTATTAGCAAAGGATTGTTGTGCATTGTGAGGTTTCTATGAAAGCACGTTGGTCAGAACATGAAATCAATGCTTGGTATCAGGCGCGTCCTTGGCTGGTGGGCATGAACTACCTGCCCTCCACTGCGGTTAATTGGAATGAATTATGGCAGGCCGAAACCTTTGATCTGCCTACCATTGAACGAGAGTTACGCTGGGCCCATCAGGTGTACCAGATGAACACCTTGCGGATCAATCTTCCTTTCATCGTCTGGTTTTACGATCGCGATGGCCTCATCGCCCGTATCAATGCCTTCTTACAAGTCGCCAGCGCTAATAATATTAGCGTCATGCTCACCCTCATGGATGATTGTGGCTTCTCTGGCGATCACCCTTGGATTGGCCGCCAAAAGGAGCCACGTGTGGGCGTACACAATTCGCAAGGTGCCGCCAGCCCTGGACGCAATGTTGTAGTCCTCGAGCATCTCTGGCCTCAGGTCGAACGCTACATCAAGGATATCGTGACTACCTTTAAGGATGATCCACGCGTCCTGATTTGGGATGTTTACAACGAGCCGACCAATGACGGTATCTTCTTAGAAGGCGGCATTGAAGGACATTTTGATGGTCCTTTACTTGAAAAGTCATATCAGCTGTGTGAAAAGGCCATTTCTTGGGTACGCGCCTGCGATCCAAGCCAACCTATCACGATCGGCGCATGGCGTAATATGAAGACCTTCCTCAACCGTGAGGTCAAACTCTTTGACAGCCCAATTGATCAGCTCTGTCTTGAGCACTCGGACATCATTTCCTTCCACGCTTATGCCCCTAAGGATGTGATTGAAGAAAGCCTGACCCTGCTTAAGCAGTACCAGCGTCCGATCCTATGTACCGAGTGGCTCGCGCGCCATGCGCAGTCCACGGTAGCCGACATTTTGCCGATCTTTGCCCGCGAGCGCGTTGGTTGCTACAACTGGGGCTTAGTCAATGGCCGCACCCAAACTCATCTACCTTGGCCGATCGTGATGCAAAACTCACCTGACTATGCTCAGACTTGGTTCCATGATTTATTCCACCAAGATGGCACGCCATACGATCAAAACGAAGTAGAGCTCTTCTGCGCTCTGCGCGCTCAGCAAGGAGCCTAAATATGGAAACGAGCAAAATCCCCCTGCGCACCTTAGCCTCGTACTTCGGCTTTGCGATGGGCCAGTGCTTTTCCTTTGGCTTAGTTGGCACCTTTATCCTCTTTTTCTACACCGATATCCTGAAGATCTCGCCGGTTTCGGCCAGTATCATCTTCTTGATCGCGCGTGTCTGGGACGCCTGCAATGACCCGTTTTTCGCAGGACTTATTGACAGCCTCAACTTAAAGCGCGGCAAGTACCGGCCCTTCTTGGGCTTTATGCCTTTTGTGATCTTCGCGATTACCGTCTTAGCCTTTATCAACATTGACGGTAGCATCACGACCAAGACCCTTTATGCCGGAGTCACCTATATTTTATGGGGTACACTCTACACGATCTCAGACTTACCATTTTGGTCGATGACCACGGTACTGTCTGACCATCCGCAAGAGCGTGCCAAAGCCGCCACCTGTGCGATGTTGGGCGTCAACGTGGGCATTGGTCTTAGTATGGCTATCTTCCCATATTTAAGCGCTTTCTTTGCCGAAGGACGCGACGACCAAGGTTATCTCCCGGCGGTAGTGGTGATGATGGTGGCCGGTCTTATTTTGATGCTCAATGGCTACTTCAACACCAAGGAGGCAGTGCGCCCTCAAGGTGATGCCGCCAAAGTTACGCTACTGCAAACCTTCAAGGTGGTGGCCAGCAACAAACCGCTGTTCATGATTTTGGCTATCTTCTTCATGAACATCTTCACCAATATTGCCGGCAATATCTACATCTACTTTTTTACCTACAACTTAGGCAATGCCGGACTTTTGGCCGCCGTTGGCACTATCACCACTTGCAGCTCTCTTGCCTGCCTGGTCACGCCATTTTTCACCGCACGCTTTAGAAAGCGCGACATCTTCATCGTGCTGTGCGTCTTAGGTATCGTGGCCCGCTTAGGCTTCTACTTCACAGGCTTCGAGTCGACCACGGCGGTTATCATTTGGCTTGCGATCATCACTACTATCTTTATGATGACCAATCCTCTGGTCTCGACCATGATCGCCGACACCGTGGAGTATTCGTACTATCACACAGGCAAGCGCTGTGCCGCCATTACCTTTGCTGGGCAAACCTTCACCGGCAAGCTCTCAGTTGCTCTGGCCGGTGGTATCACCGGTATGGTCTTAGCTATCTGCGGCTATGTCCCAGACAGTGTCCAAAGTCAGGACACCTTAGACACGCTCTTCCTCTTTGTCTCGGCGGTACCAATCATCGGTGAAATCGTGCGCTTAATTGTGCTCAAGTTCTACTTCTTTAACGAAGCCGAGCACGCTGAGCTGGTAGAGAAGATCAACCGAGGCGAATTTGACTTAGCCCACAAGCTCTAATCAATACACTCTCACATATCCATCAACTACTCTCAAATCCGTGGTCCAAACCACGGATTTTTTTCGCTCCAGCCCCAACCTGTCCAAAAGACTGGACACCAGTGTGCACGCTCCCTCCCTTGAGCCCAAAAGTCACCTCCCATAACCGCAACCGCCCCCACAACCGCGCAACAGCACCGCAACCGCCATCCGAAGCTCGCCTTGACTCAAGCCTCAGATCTCACAGAGAGCACAGACGTTGCATTCGTTTTCAGCTATGATGGAAGCATGTGAAGCCAAAAAGGAGTGGTCTATGGCGCGCAATCACCCTCGCTTTAGTAGCACCGTACCTTACGAGCTCAAAGATGGTGACTTTGTAAGTTACATCGAGGAGCTCCACAGCCTGGCATTACAAAAGCGCCTCGCAACTACGCCCCAATCTGCTGCCCCCCCAAGTGCAGGCTTTAAAAGTACCAGCTACGAAAGCCCGCAGGATAGCTTTGCCAAGATTAGAAGCCAGCATCAAAAAACGATGGACGCGCTCCATCACAGCGCCCAGCAACG
Organism: uncultured Anaerobiospirillum sp.; assembly: GCA_944390115.1. GTDB lineage: Bacteria > Pseudomonadota > Gammaproteobacteria > Enterobacterales > Succinivibrionaceae > Anaerobiospirillum. Next base: position 6,717 of record CALXOW010000053.1, on the reverse strand, counting down.
TAAGAGCGCCCGCGCCAGCGCGTTCCCATCAGGCACGCAACCGTACCAAAGTACAGCCAGCCCCCAAACTCCTAACCGCGCCCGCACCAGCATCTTTAATCAAAGCACTAGAGCCAGTACGTCCCCAGCTAAAGCAGCGACTCAAGCTATGACTATGCGCCCGCCTCTGAACGCCACCAAGCGCCGCGCGATCGAGCAGCAAATTCGCAAGCTCAACAGTATGAAAGGAGCGATGTCGGTCTTTAGTATCTTTACCCTAATTTTGCTGTTAACTGCTGACCTATACTTTCCGGGCAATCTTATCGTCTTGTTTGCCTTTATCTTGGCTCTATGCGGTTTTACTTATGCCTTAGTCAAAGGCAAAATTCTGCGCAGCGAAATTTCATAAACCCTTAAGGAAGGAGTCTTTGCCGTGACTTTGTACTACATTGCCTGGTTCGTCCTCGCGCTCATTGTGGTCATCGCCGAAATGAACCTGATGTCGTTTTATCTCTTAGCGGTCGCTATCGGCGCCACTGCCGGTGGCATTAGCGCCTACTGTGAGCACAGCTTCCAGCAGCAGATTATGTACGCGGCCATCGCCACTCTTGTCGCCTCGATCGGCTGCTACTTCCTACGCAAGCGCTTCAAGCAGATGAGCGACAAGCACAGCAATCAGCTCGATATAGGCCAGCGCGTCGTGGTCAAGGCCGATAACATCAAAGAAGACGGCACCGCCCAGGTTAGCTATCGCGGCGCTCAATGGGACGCCTACAAGCCTCAAGCCGTGCTCACCCCTGGCATCTACTTTATTACCAAGATCGACGGCGCCAAGCTGGTCTTAGGGGACCAAATCACGTCTGAGAGCACTCAAGAAACTCCGAAGACTCAAGACGCCACAGCCGATGCCACTGCGGCTCAGCCGGGACCAAACCAAGACGATAAATAAGACCCACAACTAAGGAGGGCAGGCCTTGCCTGCGTGACATTATGACCAACCTTGCCGACTTTATCTCCAGCACCTTAATACTTGCCCTGGTCTTCTTGCTTTTGGCCATCATCTTTGCCTACAAGAGCATCAAGGTTGTGCCCCAGCAATCAGCCTGGGTCATTGAGCGCTTAGGCAAATTCCACGTGGTATTAAACCCAGGCCTCAATTTCATCATTCCTTTTGTCGATCGCGTAGCCTACCGCCATTCCTTAAAGGAAATCCCGCTTGATACCCCAGCCCAGGTCTGCATCACACGTGATAACACCCAGCTTAGCGTTGACGGCGTGCTTTTCTTCCAGGTAACCGATCCTATGCGCGCTAGCTACGGCACCTCCAACTACATCATTGCCATTACCCAGCTGGCGCAAACCACCTTACGTTCGGTGATCGGCCGCATGGAGCTGGATAAGACCTTTGAGGAGCGTGATGTCATCAACTCCGAGGTAGTCTCTGCTATTGATGCGGCGGCCTTAAACTGGGGCGTCAAGGTCTTACGCTATGAGATCAAGGATCTCACCCCACCTGCGGTCATCTTGCAGGCGATGCAGCAACAAATCACGGCTGAGCGTGAAAAGCGTGCCTTGATTGCCGAGTCTGAAGGCCGCAAGCAAGAGCAGATCAACTTAGCCACCGGTGAAAAGGAAGCGGCCATTGCCAAGTCCGAAGGTGAAAAGCAAGCAGAAATCAACAAGGCCGAAGGTCAAGCTGCCGCGACCTTAGCCATTGCAACCGCGACCGCCGAAGCCATTCGCAAGGTGGCCGATGCTTCGCAAGCCCAAGGCGGCATGACAGCGGTTAATCTGCAGGTAGCCGAGAAGTACGTTGAGGCCTTCCAGCAATTAGCCCGCACCAACAACACCTTGATTGTCCCAGCCAATATGGGCGATATAACCTCGCTTATCAGCTCGGCGATGAAGATTGTGCAAGGCAACCAACCAGCCAAATAAGCTACTAAGCCCACGCCAGCTCAGCCTAAGAGCACCCACGCCAGCTCACCGCGCCGCTCCTAGTGCAGCGCCAGCCACAAGCAAGTGAGCTTATGACTTCCTCTCAGCCCCGCTCTGCGGGGCTGTTCATTTTTAGGCAACCAGCGCCTAAGCCCGCCGCCCGAACCAGGCTCGTTAATTGGTACCAGCTCCTTTATATTAAGATGAGTTTTGCCGATATCTATCTGTGTGATAGTCTAATTGCACCGCGTACAAGAAATCGTAAGGAGCAGGAGCCATGGAGCCTCAGTTTTGGCAGCTTGAACATTTTGGTGATAACTGCGCGCTCGTCGATGAGTTCGGACGCAGCGTCACCTACCAGCAATTAGCTCAGCGCGCGGACGACTTTGCCCAAAAGCTCCCCACCCGCAGCTTGGTGCTGCTGCAATGTCACAACAGCATCGAAAGTGTTGCAGCTTACTTAGGATGCTTACGCCACGGCCAGGTGCCGCTCCTCTTAGGGGCCAACCTTGCCCCCGAACTTTTAACCACCATCATTGAGCGCTACCAGCCTGACTTTATCTACGCGCCCTGCGCTCAGCCTAAAGCAGGTCAGGCTCAAAGCGCAGAAAAACAGGCCCCCAGCTACGAACTCAGCGCCCGCACCACAGCCAAGACCCAGCTCCACCCCGATCTTGCTTTGCTTTTGAGCACCTCAGGGAGTACCGGCAGCCCCAAGTTAGTGCGCTTAAGTGCGCAGAACCTGCAAAACAACGCGCAGGCGATCGCGCATTACTTAGAGCTGACCTCTAAAGAGCGCCCTATTACCTCGCTGCCGCTTAACTACAGCTATGGCCTCTCGGTCATGAACTCGCACCTCTTAGTGGGCGCCACCATCGTGCTCACCGACTTGAGTGTGGCCCAAGCACAGTTTTGGGACTTGTTTAATGAGCAAGCGGTCACCTCGCTGGCAGGCGTCCCCTACACCTACCAGATGCTAAAGCGCCTGCGCTTTACCAAGATGAAGCTACCTTCGCTCAAGACTTTAACCCAGGCCGGAGGCCACTTAGCCCCAGAGCTTGTGCAAGAAATAGCCACTGCCGTTGCCCCGCACGGCGTGAAGTTCTATGTCATGTACGGCCAAACTGAAGCTACCGCGCGCATGAGTTATGTGCCGCCAAGCCAACTCCCCAACAAACCTGGTTCGATTGGCATTGCGATCGAAGGGGGCAAATTCACCATTGAAGATGAGCAAGGTCAGGAAATCACCACCGCGCACACCAGTGGCGCCCTCGTTTATTACGGCCCTAACGTCAACCTAGGCTATGCCACGACCAAAGCGGATTTAGCCTTGGGCGATGTCAATCAGGGACGCCTCGTCACCGGGGATTTAGCCTACTTTGATGAGGATCACTACTTCTATCTCACCGGACGGCGCAGCCACTTTATCAAGCTCACGGGCCTGCGCTACAGCCTCAATGAATGCGAAAAGATCTTAGAGCAGCACGGCTTTACCACGATCTGCACCGGGCAAGATGAGCACCTATGCATTCTGCTGATCGCAGACCAGGACGTAAGTAAACAAGACCAAGAAGAGCAAGTTACCAGGTTAAAGGAGCTCGTGGCCACGACCTTACACCTGCACCACAAGCTCTTTGTCATCAAGAGTGCCGCCCTAAGCGAGATTCCGCGCAACGAAGTGGGCAAGATTCAGTACCACGAGCTACAACAAAAGTTTTTTGCTGAGGCCAATTAGGAGAAGTCATGGAACATCCCGAGCATTCGCTCACTGCCTTCTTTGAGCACAAGCCCTACGCCTTGCCCAAAGAGCAAAAACAGGCCCTATTAGGCCCGCATCTTAATAATCTCAAGGCTTGGCATGAGGCTCATTGCCCCGAGTACGCCGCCTTAGCTCAGATGCAAAGCGACTTTCTAACAAAGCTTGCCAGCGGTACTGACTACGAGCGCTGGGTGCAGGAGCTGCCCTTAGTGCATGTCCAGCTCTTCAAGCGCTTTGCCTTAAAGAGCATCAAAGATGAAGAAATCTACAAGACCATGACCAGCTCGGGCACCTCAGGCCAGGCGGTTTCGCGCATTTTCTTAGATCAGGCCACCGCCCTGATGCAAAGCAAGGCCTTAGGCCACATCATGACCGACTTTTTAGGGCAAAAGCGCCGCACCATGCTCATCATCGACAGCAAGGCGGTGCTGCGCGATCCCAAGATGTTCTCAGCGCGTGGCGCCGGTATCTTAGGCATGATGCCCTTTGGACGCGGCCACACCTATGCCCTAGATGAAAACTATGAGCCCAAGCTCGATCTCATCATCGACTTCTTAGAACAGCACCAAGCAGAGCCCCTGCTCATCTTTGGCTTTACCTTTATGGTGTGGCAGAACTTAGTGCAAAAACTCGCAGCCGAGCTCAAAGAGCGCCATCTGAAGCTCCAAGATGCAGTCTTAATCCACGCCGGAGGCTGGAAAAAGATGCAACAGCTCGCGGTCGACAATGACACCTTTAAAGCAAGGCTCAAAGAGCTATTAGGACCCAACCTTAAAGTCCACAACTTCTACGGTATGGTGGAGCAAACCGGCTCGATTTATATGGAATGTGAAGCAGGCCATCTGCATGTCTCCAACTTCAGTGACCTCATCATCCGCGATCCTATGACCTACCAGCCTTTAGGCTGCAACCAAACGGGCATCATTGAGACGATCTCAGCCCTCCCCTTAAGCTACCCAGGCTTGGCTCTCTTAACCGAGGACATGGGCACAATCTTGGGTGAAGACGATTGTCCTTGTGGGCGCAAAGGCAAGTATTTTTCGGTGCAAGGCCGCATTCCTAAGGCCGAAGTAAGAGGGTGCAGCGATGTCTATAACTAACCAAATCTCCGAGCCGACCGCACTAAGTGCCATCGCCGCTCAGCTCTCCCTCGAGGTCGCCCCGCAGCAAGAGCCCGCGCAAGCTCTAGCTCAAGTCTTAACCTCAAAGCCACAAGCAGCCTTCAGCCCCACGGTCATGGCATTTGCGCAACAGCTCAGTGAAACGCTGCGCCACGACCCGCGCTGTCGCAGCTACCCCGATCTCCTAGCCCTCGGTTTTTGGCTGAGAGCAGGCAATTTAGCGCGCTTAGCTCAAAGCTACCAAGACCACACGGTAAGATTAGGGCGGGGCCTAGCTTTTCACTTTGCCCCGAACAACGTCACCACGCTCTTTGCCTACAGCCTCCTCTTGTCCTTGCTCTCAGGCAACAGCAATGTGGTGCGCTTAGGACAAAAGAGCACTCCCGAGCAGCACATCCTCCTCAACATCATCCAAGAGCTAACAGCCCAACATCAAGAGTGTGCATCCCGCATCCTGATCGTGCGCTATGGCCATGACGATGCGGTCAATCGCTTCTTCTGTGCCCACTGCGCAGTGCGCATCATTTGGGGTGGCGACAGTACAGTCGAGCACTTAAGGGCGCTGCCTATGCCCGCCGGTAGCTGCGAGCTGACCTTTGCCAACAAATTCTCCTGGGCCTTAATTGACGCCTGCCACTACCTTAACCACAGCAACGATGAAGCCTGGCGCCATGCGACCGCCCAAAGCTTTATCACCGACGCCTTTGCCTTTGGCCAGCAAGGTTGCTCGTCACCGCGCCTCATCCTCTGGCATGGCGACCCCAGCACCGTAACCCAGGCCCAAGAGCAATTTTGGTTAAGCGTCGATCAGGCCCTGCAAACCCGGCCTTTTGCCTTAAGCCCGGCCCAGATCTCCGAGCGTTTCCTGGCAGCAAGCAGCGCAATAGTGGCCCCATGCCAGCACGGCATCAAGCCTCAAGGAAAGCTTAGAGCCTCAGGCGATGGCGCCTCCTATCTGCGCCTTGCGCTTTCAAGCTGGGACGAGCTCGAGCGTGACGCCCACCAAGGCAACGGCCTGTTCTATGAGCTCACGGTAGATAGCCTGACCGAGGTCCTCGCTCATTGCAGCGACCACGAGCAGACCATTTGCTCCTTAGGGCCGACGGCAGAGGAGTGGCAGCAGGCCATAGCCGCCACGCCGCCCCAGGGCCTGTGCCGCATTGTGGCCTGGGGCCGCGCCTTAGAGTTCAACCGCATCTGGGACGGCTACGACCTCATCGGCACCATGAGCCGCGCCCTCACCATCGCGCTCTAAGCAAACATTCAATCCTGTTCCCAAGCCTGCGGCAACAAGCCACAATCCAAGGACCGCAGGCTGGGCCCATCAGCGCCCCCAAGCAGGTGCGCACCGGCTAAGGCCCGCCCCTACTTGACTCAGAGGTCTGGCTATTAGGCCCAAGACCTTTGAACTAACCAAGAGCCCGCACCTAAGCGTCCCAAGAAACGGGCCGAACGAAATTAGGAAAGTAAGGAAGGAAACGGGAAAGGAAAAAAGAGGAGCGGCCATGTTTCATAGATACAACATGAAGCGCTAAAAAAGAACTCATTGAGTTCCCGATGGTGGATGCTATAGGACTCGAACCTATGACCCTCTGCTTGTAAGGCAGATGCTCTAACCAAACTGAGCTAAGCATCCAAAGAAGTGAAGTATTTCCAAAATGGTGGGTCGTGAGGGGATCGAACCCGCGACCAACGGATTAAGAGTCCGCTGCTCTACCAGCTGAGCTAACGACCCGTTCTGGAAATGGTGGATGCTATAGGACTCGAACCTATGACCCTCTGCTTGTAAGGCAGATGCTCTAACCAAACTGAGCTAAGCATCCAAAGAAGTGAAGTATTTCCAAAATGGTGGGTCGTGAGGGGATCGAACCCGCGACCAACGGATTAAGAGTCCGCTGCTCTACCAGCTGAGCTAACGAC
>CALXOW010000052.1 GCA_944390115.1 uncultured Anaerobiospirillum sp. | reverse complement strand
TCCACCATAGGTGGACTGAGGCTAGTCAACCTGGGCTCGATTGCTCAAGCCCCGGTCGTAAGACCGGGGTAGTTGACCACTCCTCCTCGGGGCTAGACTCAGCTCCGTTCTCAGGGCAAGCACTTTAAGCCACGGAACACCGTGCTAAGCTGCGGACCACCGCGCTCAGAACACCTGCTCTCAGTACTTTGGGCACCGCGCTCAGAGCTGTGGCGTATCGTGCTTGGCCCCGTATATCCTCTAAGCAGCGGTCCCACTTACTTTGCTGGGACCACTGTTTGTAGTGCGCCCTTATGGTGGGGCTTGCTTTAGGCCTGCTTGGCGGCGCGTAAGCGGCGCATCATTTCCTCTAAGGTAGCACGTGGGCAGCCGATGTTGACACGGGCATAGCCATCAAAGTGCGGACCAAAGTGCGAGCCCTCAAGCCAGAAGATGTGGGCCTTATTGATGAGGAAGTCCTGCATCTCCTTTTCGCTTGAGAACTCGTCGCGCAGGTCGATCCACATGAGGTAGGAGCCCTCGCGTGGGATGATCTTGGCCTTAGGGAAGACGGTTGGCAGCTGCTCACGCATAAACTCGTCGTTGGCGTTGATCACCTCATTGACCTCGTCGACGTAGTAGCCGCACTTTTGGTAGGCGACCTTCATCAGGGCGTTGCCAAAGATATTGGTGTCCTCTTCACCGGCCTGAACAAAGGCTTGCTCGATGGTGTGGCGCAGCTCGTCGTTCGGGATAATGAGGTAGGAGATAGCGCAGCCCATAATGTTGAAGCTCTTGGCGGCGCTGTTGACCACGATTAAGCGATCTTGAATTGGGCCCTTGATGTCGAGCATCGAAATGAACTCGTGGCCTGGGGCGGTGAAGTCGCAGTGAATTTCGTCCACGAAGAGATAGAGGTTGTGCTTGACGCAGAAGGCGGCGAGCTGCTCTAACTCGGCACGGGTCCACACACGGGTGGTTGGATTGTGCGGCGAGACGAAGATCATAAGCTTGGTGGAGTCATCCACTAAGGTCTCAAGCTGCTCAAAGTCAATGGCAAAGCGGCCATCCTCACGCTGCACTAATGGCGGCTCAACCGCGACGCGGCCTTGGGACTGGGTGGCACAATCAAGTGGTGGGTAGTACGGGGTGTGTAAGATCACCTTATCGCCAGCTTGCGATAAAGTGCGGACCACGACACTAGCCGAGATCACGATACGGGGCGAGTGCATAACCCACTCTGGCTTGAGCTCAACATTGTGGCGCGTGCGATACCAAGAGACCACGCCATAAGCAAACTCTGGGCTTAAGGTGGCGTAACCGTAGACCTTGTGCTCGACTACCGCGCGCAAAGCATCAACCAGCTCTGGGGCAGTCTCAAAATCCATGTCCGCGCATCCCATCTGGATGCACTCAGTGTTGCCAAGTTCGCGGTCGGAGCCATCCCACTTGTAGGAATCGGTACCACGACGGTCAATGACTTTAGAAAAATCGAGCATGATGCTTCCTTAACAAATAACAGGCTCCACGTCTGGGGTTAAGACGCGGCAGGGGCCCTCATCTTTGGTAGTGATGGGGCTAGTTGAGTTAGGCGGTAGCCTCTACCTATTGTAATGGAAAAGCCCAGCGCCATGACTGGGGCTGGGCTTTATGAGGGGGCGAGAGCTTATTAGCTCTTAGCCTTTAATGCAGATGCACTCGATCTCAATGCCGACGGCCTTTGGTAAGTCCTTAACCGCAACGCAGGAGCGGGTTGGGAAAGGCTGCTCAAAGTAGGTGGCATAGACCTCATTGATAGCGGCAAAGTCGTTGATGTCAGCTAAGAACACGGTGGTCTTAACAACATCGGTCAGACTAAAACCGGCCTCTTCCACTAAGGCCTTTAAGTTACGTAAGCTCTGGTGGGCCTGAGCTGCAATGTCCTGTGGGATTTCGCCGGTGGCTGGGTTAACTGGGATTTGACCCGAGACAAAGAGCATATTGCCGCTCTTGATAGCGGAGCTGTAAGGACCAATCGCCTTAGGGGCATTGACCGAGCTGATAACTTCTTTTGACATGACAACCTCATATCGCTGTGAACAAAAAGATTGGCTCTAAGCTACTCAGCTTGGGGCGCCTTGTCAAAGAAAATAGGGGCGCGTGCTGTAACGGGGCAGCTGTGCCCCACCGTCGTACTGAGTGATTTTTTTGTCGATGCGATCACAAAAAATCGGAGGGGTGTTTTAGGTGTAATTACACTGGATTAACCTTTCCATGCCGAAAAATGACCAAAACCCCGCTGATTTGTGGACAGGTTTAACCTTTTTGCTAAACTGAGCCCAACAACAGCGCCGAGCCCAGCGGTGACTCCAAGACCGCTCGGGCGCAGGCTCAGATGAGGGCGCGTGACTAGCTAAGGGGCTCAACCCGGCTCAGGCGTAAGTCAAGATATGAGCGCGGAAACTGTTGTGCGACAAGAGTTCAAAAAGTTCAGCGCTGTGGGCTCAGGCCTACAGCACTTTTAGCAGGAATGGGTTATGAGCAAGGTTCGTGAGTTACGTGATTCCGGTTACCTCTATGATGGCACCGCCGATGAGCCCGAGTTGGCCGCTGAGCGTACCAAGGCTAAGGATTTGTGCTTTGAGTACAACTACCAAACTAAGCCGTCGCAGGGTGAGCGCTTAGGCCAAATTCTGGACCAGCTCTTAGGCAAGCACGGTAAGAACACCGCGATTCTGGCCCCTTTCTTCTGTGACTACGGCTACAACATCGAGGTTGGTGACAACTTCTTTGCCAACCACAATCTGTGCATCTTAGACCCAGCCAAGGTCCGCATTGGCAATAACGTCTTCATCGCCTCCAATGTCAATATCACCACCGCAGGTCACCCAATCGATGCTGAGACCCGCAATAGTGGTATCGAGTACGCCTATCCAGTCACGATCGGCGACAGTGTTTGGATTGGCTCCAACGTCTGCATTCTGCCAGGTGTCACCATCGGCTCCAATGTCGTAATTGGTGCAGGCTCCTTAGTTAACAAGGACATCCCAGATGGCGTTGTGGCTGTCGGCAACCCATGCCGCGTCCTGCGCAAGATTACGGCTGAGGACAAGAACAAGTACTTAGTCCCACCTAAGTGCTGCCAGCAGTAACAGTTTTACACCTCCTTTAGTCGCAGTCTGTTACACCACCTGATTGCGGCGCTAAAGCCTAGTTGATTGCGGTTCAACTGGGCTTTTTTATTTTTTGCTTCATTTTGGATCAGGCTGAAAGTGAGCGCACGCTTGTTGGGCAGCACTGTCCCAATAGGGGCGGGCGCCTATAATGCGGGCCTGGGCTTAAGGCCGCAGGGCTTGCGCTGTAGGGCTTGCGCCGCCGCTGTAGCGCAGCCGCTTGGCGTCTAGCGTTGCCGCTTGGCGTCGCTGAGTGCCGTAGTTTGAGCGCCGCCGAGCGCTCCGTAGTTTGAGCGCGCGCCTGAGTGGTCGTGGTTTCACAGAATGAGGACTATTGCTTCGATGCTCACTTTTAGTAATGCTAAGTTCCGTTTGTCCGATGAACTGACGGTTTCCATTGATGCCCTGCAACTCAATGACCACGACTTAATTGTGCTCTTAGGCCACAATGGCTCGGGTAAGACTGCGCTGGCGCGTGCGCTCGCAGGTGAATTGCCTTTAACCTCAGGTGAGGTCAAGCTTGAGGGCGCAGAAAGTGGTGCAGCTGAGACCAATGCGCTGGGCTATCGGGCGAAGCTGGTGTCCTTTGAGGGCCAACAAGAGTTGTTTGAAGCTGATTACAATATGCGCAACAGCGATGCGACTACGGCTAAGGAAGAGCAGGGCTTGCTGGCGCAAGACCTGTTAGAGGGCCTTGACCCTAAGAGCGTGCATGAGGCGGTAGTGGCCTTAAACCTGGCTCCGCTGTTAAATCGTCCGATTCGTACCTTGTCGGGCGGCGAGGGCCGTAAGATTCTGCTGGCGCGGGCCTTGGGTGCTAAGCCTGATTTACTCATCTTCGACTGCCCCTTTGATGCGCTCGATGTGGAAAGCCGCAAGCAGCTCTTGGAGATCATCGGCTATATCCATAAGTTCTATCGTGAGCCGATTGTCCTCATCGTCAATCGCCCTGATGAGATCCCAGCTGAGCTCACCTCTCTGGGCTTAATCTCCGACTTGAGCTTAGCTAAGCTTGATACCCGCGATGCTTTGCTCCAGGATCCCGAGGCTAAGGCTTTGCTGTACTGCGGTACTCTGCCGCCGGTCGCGCTGCCTGAGCCGTCGGCTCAATTTGCCATTAAACTTACCGATCCTAATGCCCCGATTGTGGCCTTAAACAAGGTCAATATCACCTATGACCGCCCAGTGCTCAAGGACTTAACCTTTATCGTCAATCCAGGGGATCACTGGCAGATTGTGGGCCCTAACGGCGCGGGCAAGTCGACCTTGCTCTCGCTTATTACCGGTGACAATCCGCTTGTCTACGTCAACGACGTCACAGTCTTTGGCTACAAGCGCGGTAATGGCGAGTCGATTTGGGATATCAAGAAGTGCTACGGTTGCGTCTCGGGCGCGCTGCACCTTGATTATCGCGTCAGCTCGCCGGTACTGCATGTCGTACTCTCAGGCTTCTATGACTCCATTGGCCTGTATCAGCAGCCGGGCGACCATGAATTGGCGGTGGCGCGAGCTTGGCTCAAGCTCGTGGGCCTGGAGCACGACGAAATGAAGTCCTTTAAGGCCTTGTCCTTTGGTCAGCAGCGCATGCTCTTAATTGTGCGCGCCTTGGTCAAGCAGCCACCGCTTCTGATTTTAGATGAGCCGCTGCAAGGCTTAGACGCCTATGGTCGTGCCCTCGTGCGCTCCTTTATCACCTACATCATTGAGCGCGGCAAGACCTCGATTCTGTTTGTCTCTCACCACGAAGAAGATGCCCCTGAGGGTATCAATCACCGTCTGACCTTTGTGCGTGATGACGATGGCGTTAACTACCATATCGTACAAGAGACTTTGACCCCAAGCCACCCTGACTAAGCTCTGACCTCAACATAAAGATTAGAGCGCGCACGCCCGCTCTCAACCTGAACTCAGCCCCAGCCCACTTCGGTGCGCTGGGGTTTGTTGTTTGTGGGCGAACATGAAATAAAGTTTCACCAGTATGGGGCACGAAACGTTCATGGAGCACATAGCTCCAAAAGCGTGCTCGCGCAAAGTGTGAGATAACTCAGATTTTTATCGGCATGTGGCCATTGCAAGTTTGATTTTTGCTAAAAAGTGGGCAATTTTGAAAATGTAAGCAATGTTACTTTTTTTACAATTTTCTCGCAACGCTAAAAGGGGCATGAGACCTTGCGTCTTGTGCTCATTTAGATCGGGTAGGTGCTGTCGCTCAGCGCTTACCCTGCTTAAGTTGCTGCAACATACTAGGAGCTTGGGCTCCGTAACTGACTGACAATTGAGTGGATATGCTAGGAAACAGGCCTAGGGCTAATTTCTTGGCTGAAGAGATGAGGCTGTAGCATGCGGCAAAGTGCTAGGGCAAATCATGATGCGTGCGCAAAACAGGGGGCCGCGCTACGTCTTCAAGGGTACAGGGCTAAAACAAGGGCCTTAGGCGCTGCTCCAGCGCGGCTGGGCCCAAACGCTGTGAGTGCGGTCCAAACCTTTGGGCGCGGGGACTTATTGGGGCGTAATGTCATCTTGCGTACCGGTAAGATGCTGTTTCGTGCTCTGAGGGGGCTGCTGTGCTGCCTGCTTAAAATCGCTGTACGGAGAAATTACCGGCCAGCTCGTCTTGCTTTAGCTCAATGTCTTTTTGCTCTTACCGCGCGCAAGGTGCTAAGTGCACGCTGTTGCTTGGACGGCGTTGCGTGGAATTTAGATGCGCTGGAGCGCCCACACCGTTCTGTGATTGGGAGTTGACTGCCATGATTTGCTCCTGTCTTGAGTTAGTGGAGCGCATCTTTGAGGTGGCCCACTGTACCATAGCGCTGATTGACACGAAATCAGGTCAGCTTGTGCGCTCTTTCCCTGCTCATCTCAGCGCGGACGCCCATGCATGGCTTACAGAGCGGGCGGCGACGATGGCCGGACGCGTTGGGCAGTTCAAGCCTATTGAAAACACCCAGGATGTAGCCCTGCTCGGCATCGACTCTTCCAAGGTCTTGGTGGTGGGCCCTGAAGTCTTAAAGGACGGTTCCTTAGCTCACTTTGAGCTCAAAGATCTCAAGTACCTCAATTTGCTCTTAGAGACCTATGCCAGCACCATTTCTTATGATTTGATTGGCGCGCAAGAGGGGACAGCCCAGAAACCTGCTGGTGCGCCCGCTGAGAGCGGCGTCGTACATGAGGACGATAAGAACTCCGATGAGTGGCTCGCCGGTTTATTTGCTGCTTTTGGCGGTGATTTGCGCGCCGCGCCGGTCCTGCATCACAATCCATATCGCATTGAGCAAGCGATTAAAGAGGCGGTGCGCCTGGGCGATGAGCAGCTGTTGCAACATGCTTTTGCTATTCCGGTCACGGGGCGCGAGGGGCGCTTAGCCTTAGATGAGCTGCGTTCGCTAAAGAATCATGCCAATTTGGTCAACGTCATTTGTTCGCGGGCGGCGATTGAGGGTGGGGTGAGCTACGAAGATGCCTTCCGCCTCTCTGATCAGCTCTTTTTAATGGTGGAGAGCCTCAACAGCACCGATAAGGCCTTTGAGATACGTTATGCCATTGCTCATGCCTTTACGATGCTGGTGCAGCATCATTTAAAGGAACACAACAAGACCGAGGTCAATATCAAGGTCCAGCAGGCGATGCTCTATATCCGCCAGCACATCTACGACAAGATTACGGTGGCCTCGGTGGCGCAAGCGGTCAATTGCCATCGCAACTACCTCCAGCGCTTGTTTAAGCGCGATACCACTTTCTCGGTGGTGAGCTACATTCGCAGCGAAAAGCTCAAGGTCGTCAAGGAGCTTTTGGCGCACTCTGATGAGAGCGTCAGCAATATCGCGGCGTTATTAAACTTTTCCTCACCAAGTCACTTGTGCACGGTCTTCAAGGAGCAGGTGCATTTGACGCCCGAGCAATATCGGCGCCGCCACCGTGCACCGGGTTAGTGGCGTTTGAGCTGTGCTCTGAGTACCAGAGCGCGCTTAATTAGGCCCTATGCGTAGGCTCCTGGTAAGAGTGTGCCCACAGCCGCGCGTGAGAGGGAGCTTGTAACCGAAGATAATCAATATGGTCTGATCACTGTACCTGAGTTGAGCCGTGGCCTTTAGCCCTGTGAGCGTTTTGCGCTAAAATGCGCATCCCCAATTTTGGTGAAGTCAGGGCGACGTAAGAGGACCGCCCCGTATCAGACCGGGAGTTTTAGATGCAACCTTTAATTGAGCAAATTGGAGCCCCTGCCTTTGGGCAGTTACTGCGTAAGCGCCGTAAGTCCCTTAATTTGACCCAAATGCAGTTAGCGCAAATCGTTAATATGCGCCAAGCCACTATCTCCAAGGTCGAGAACAATCCTACCAAGTGTGAATACGACACCATCTTTCGCGTGTGCAGCGCCTTAGATGAGCAGCAAAGCTCCGTCAGCGTCAACGACTAAGCTATGCTGCGCCTAGGCCTCGTGTGCGCCTAGGCCTTGTGCTTTTGGGCTGGGTGTACGCGCTTTATTCTTACTTTGCGCGCCCGCTGGTGCGCTTTGCGCTCTTCACGGGCCCAGCTGGCGGCGGCATCAATGAGAGAGAGCGCCGCGCTACGTGTGTCGTAGTCGTGTCGGAGCTGCTCACGCCACTGAGTGTTATGCTCAAGCTGGTAGAGGTCATAGGCAAATTGCAGCTGCAGCCACATCTCTGGCTGGTTGTGCGGGATGATGAGATTAAGGCGCAGGGCGAGGTCCTTGGTGATAGCCTCCTTGCCCGCAATGATGTCCGCTAAAACGTTGCTCGGGACGTCAATCTGTTGCGCGACGGTGCGAATCGCATCATCGCGCGCTAAGCTCTGGTCTAAGCACGCGGCCAAGACCGTGCCCGGATGGATAGGGTTCATTAGTTAGCTCCAATGTTCAGTGTTAAGCTCGCACTTGGCCACGGCGGCGCATCGCACCATACACCCTCAGCTTGGGGTGCTCTTGACACAACCGAGCGCACCAAGGTGCGCCCTGCTCAATTTGCCAGCAATCGTAAGAGTTTTGCATCATCAGCCAACAGACTGGATTGCTGCCTGGTAGCGCCAGCGAGAGCAAAACCGCGAACTCTTTGGTGATCGAGGTTTGCTCAGTCAGAACCGCTTGCACGCTCTCTACCGGCAAGGCCATGCGGGAGGCGAGCTTGGAAGCAATCTCAGCTGAAGCCATCTGCGGTGCAAAGTATGAGGTGAGAACACGGGCGGGCGCGGCGGGCTGATGCTGAACGGCAAAATTTTGCGCGCTGTCGTCGGAAGTCAAAGCTAGTACTTGTTGGCTCCAGTGAAAGTCACCCTTGAGTTGGCGCAGATCGTAGGCCAATTGCAGCTCGAGCCAAAACGAGGCCGAGTGCCAAGGAAAGACGGTACTGAGCAGGACAGCTAATTCCTTGGTGACATCAATTTTACCTTTAATCAGAGCCTTAACGGTCTGAGGGGCTAAGCCTAAACTCTCAGCACAATGCTTGAGCCCAAAGCGTTGCTTCACATAAGCTCCAAGAATGCGTCCCGGATGCGGGGTATAGCAGCGCGGCGCCGGGAACGCTAAGGGCGCGGCATCCGCTTGGTGGCTGGTAAGTAAGTCGTGGCGCCACTGCTGGTGGCTTGCGACAAAGCAGCAGTCATATTGGCATTGGATGCGCAAGAGAGTGGTGTCATCGGGCTTACCGCTGAGCATTAGGGATAGCAAGACGCTGAGTTCTTTGGTGATATCAGCCGACCTGTACGGTCGCGCGCCACAGTTAACCAATGTCCTGCTATACTAACCCCATAAAACAAGCAATGCTATGGAGGCATAATGGCACGTCAGGTAAACCAGAAAACGGCAAGTCTCAGTGAGCTTAGTCCAGCTCAGATGAAAGGCGCTCAGTTCAAGACTAGAACAGTGGTAGAGACCTACATCGAAACTGCCGACGGTACAGTGATTCCTCTTAGTGCCAAGTCAGGAGAAGTAGCTACCAAAGCAAATCTTGAGCAGTTCTCTGCCGTGACTAATGCAAATGAGTTAATGGCTGCCTCTGATGTGCTGGAGCAGAACATGGTGGATGCTCGCCAGATCTACGCCGGAGTCTTCACTGACTCTGTGTGCAAACTTGGTAATACCTTGGCTAATCCTCCAGAAGAGGTCAAGGTGGATGCGGATGGTAAAAAAAAGAGTTCGTGCTAAGCCGTTCCATGAGCATAAAGTCGCAAGTCGATTAGGCTTAGACCATGGTTATGTAAGGCGTGAGATCGTAGCTGAGCTAAACTCAAACGAAATTATGCGCACCCCTAAAGAGCTCAGTTTAGAGCTTGACTTCGCCGCACAAACCACTAGCTATCAAGCAGCTGTTACTCTGTTCAATCGCGCATTAGCTAGAGAGTCACAGCCGCTGTCTGTCATGACCCTTAATGACATTGTTGCTCGATATGGTGCCTTTATCAATCAAGCAGAACTTGCTCATGCAACTGAGATCTTTCGCAAGTTTGGCTTTGACGATGACGGTAATATTGTCGACACAAGCCGTCTTCCTGAGATTTTAGGAGATAAGCCACCATCCGAAATCTCAGATCCTGATGTGTTATCCAATGCTCTTCGTCTGGAGCTCGGGCTAGAGCTAGGGTGGGTGGCACCATCTGATACCTTTTCACGACAGGCCTCAAATGCACTAGAGTCTCTTGCCAACTACGTCGTGGTTACAATCGATGGCGTGCTAACCAAGCAGCAAAAGCAGTATCGTAAAACCGCCTCAGGTGATGACAACTCAACTTCTGGAAGGAGCAGAAGTCTCAGTTGGCCAAAGCATGAGCTTGAGGATAGCTCTAGTGATGAAAACGAAGAAGACAAGCGATTCTTATCAAATCACTGTGCCTGTATCTTAGTCCCAAACTATGATCCTCTCTACTTGACGGCTGCTGACTTGGGGGTGCTGGGCAAGAAGATCAAGGCTGCGATGTTAGAGAACCACCTCTTTAAGGGGCGTAATGTGGTCTTCTTGGTGGATGGGGCACAGGATCTAAGCATCCTTATTAAGTCTGACTTTAGCTTTGTTAAGTATAAGATCATACTTGATTGGCACCACCTTGCCGAGAAGATACGTTCTGGTCTGAGCTGCGGAGCAGGTGGAACAGCGGCAGAGAAAAAGGCATTCTGCCAACGCATAAAGGCCTGTCTGTGGAATGGCGACTTAGGGAGTGCTCGTATCTTACTTTGCCAGTGCAGAGACTACCCAAGCGATAAAGAGCTTGAGCAGCTGCCTGACAATGAAAAAGCTGTGCTAATGGAGCAGTATAAGATCGCAGGTATCCTTAAGTGCAAGAACCCTAAAGCCATCAATAGGGTGCTCACGTACTTGACTAACAAGGAAAGTATGATCGCTTGCTATCGTCTGCGTAAAGCTCACGGCTTACGAAACTCCAGCAACAGCGTGGAGAAGGCCAATGACCTCATTATCTCCTATAGACAAAAGCATAACGGTACAAGCTGGACTCGCTTCGGCAGCACCGGTTTGGCTCTCATTCGTGCTCTGGTTTTAAACCAGCGTGAGGATCTTTGGGTATTGAAGCGCAAGGTTAGCTTTAAGCTGAGAGCACAGAGTGATGCCATTGGGCTGAATGTCGCTAACCAAGAGGATAGCTATATGCTCGCTGTTTAGTGTCATAGGTGGCGCGCGACCGTACAGGTTGATATCAGCGCGGCATTGGGTGATATCCCGCAGACTTTGCTCCGATATGCCCATCAGGGCCGCCGCTTGAGCAATAGTGAAATTAGCGTCGAAGTCCTCGGCTAAGATGCGGCCCGGATGTACGGAGTTAACGGCATTCATAAAACAAACAAAATCTCCATGCTAAGTGGAGCTAAGGCGGTGATAGGTCTGTCGTCTTCAGTGTGGATTGAAACTTCTAGGGCTGAGTGCCCCCTGAAGCAGGGTGGGAATGCGCTTTTTTATACTAAGTGCGATTATTGTAGACCTAAATAATAGGAAATACCAGCGTTGCGAGCGTAAAACCCCATAGGCACGTCTCAATCAGAAGGTCGTTATTTGGTACTGGTCGCATCCTGATCCAATCTTGGTATCGTGCGGATGTGCGCCACGTCAAGCAACGACAAAAGTATTGAGACGTGTACAAAACCTAAGACCAGCCATGCCGAGAGCTTGGTCGGGCATGGGGCGAGCGGAATGCGGGCTGAGGCACGGGCGCTGGCGCTTGCTTGGTTAGCGCTCAAAGAATGTCGTGATGTAGCGCTCAAGCCCGCAGGGAGTGCTTCTCGGCGCCATACAGCCTCTAAGGCGTCGGCTGAACTTGAACTTCTGGCGTCAGGAAGGGCAGCCTTGCGCTCCATCTGGTAGCATGATGGTTCACGCTAGTTTTTTCTTGCGGCGCCGGTGCTATAATTTAGCCGGTTAATTAACCGGTTAAATTTAAAATGACTGTACGCGATCTCGATTCTTACCAAGAGCAGCTGCCAAGCTCAGCCGATTTGCTGGCCCTAGCCTCACGCTCTGGCGTGGATGGAGAGCTGAGCTCTTTGCGCTTGATCTTGCAGCTGATGCATTTTGCCCGCTCGGCGCAGAGCGCGCTCTTTGATGATATGCAGAATACCTATGGCATCTCGCGCGGCCGTTTCGTGCTGCTCGTGTCCCTGCGCGAAAATGGCGAACTGACCGTCAACGATCTGGCCGCGCGTCTGGGCGTCAGTGCCGCCTCCACTTCGGTGATGATCAAGCGCATGCTTGCTGAAGAAGAGCCGCTGATCGTGCGCAGTGTCAATCCGCTTGCGCGCCATTCCTTTAATATCCGGCTGTCGGCACGCGGTGAAGCCTTAGTCGACAATCTAGTCGCAAAACACTTGAAAACCGTTACCACGCTGCTCACGCCACTCAATCACGAGGAGCGTCAGTTCTTGCAGGAGATTCTGGAAAAGCTTTCCTAAGATCCTGCTGCGCATGACGGAACTCCCGCAGGATCACCCCTTTAGCTTCCGTGAGCTCTCGGATTTGGTATCGGGCACACTGCTTCAGATAGAGCACGCGCTCGCACTGCTTGCCCAGCGCCTTGCTTGGAATAAGCAGTAGGGTACTGTTTCGTCTTTAGCTAAAGAGCATCCCGATACCCCCAGCCGAGAATAACCGACATTTCCTGTGTTTTTGAATTTAAACGTTTAAATTATGAGTTTCGCAGAACTGAAAGCCCACTTGGTATTTCGCACCGTCATGCTCTTTGTCGCCCTCCTGTGCGCCGCTATCATCCTTATCATGCTGGGACGCCGCAATGATGCCGTAACTGAGGCTTTAGCCCGTCAGGCAGGAGTTCTGACGGCCGACGAAGTCACGGTTTCCGCCCGTCATGTCTCGGGCACTCTCGAAGAAAAATTCGTGCTGGAATCGGATGAGGTTAAAGCAGGTCAGGTCCTAATGCGTCTTAATGACCGCGATTACCGCATTGCCCTGAAGGTGGCACAAAGTCAGGAAGCTCAAGCGCGTGCTGAACTTGAGGCCTACCGTACCAGCATGGAGATCGCAGCGCAGAACCTGACGTTCACCACCGAGTCAACCCGACGCAGTCTCGAGAGTGCGGCCGCTGCCTTAAAGAGCGCTGAAGAAACTCTGGCTCGCGCTACCGCCGATTTCAAGCGCTATGAGCAACTGCTAAAGGATCACGCCGTCTCCAAAGCCGATTATGACCGAGTCCACAATGACTACGAGTCAGCGCTTGCCACCAGAATCGCCGCGTTAAAACAGCTCCAGACCCTGAGTGAAGGCTTAAGTGACGGGGAGGTTGAACAGTTGAGAAGCACCGGCTCGGCCGCAGACATGACCCCGCTTAGCCTGAAAACCGCCGCGCTGGAAGTGGCCAATATGAAAAACACGTTCGCCTCGATGCAGGAGACCTTAACCGCTCTGACCGCCACGCGCGAGCAAGCCGAGCTTAATCTCAAGCGCACGGTTATCACCGCCCCATGTGCTGGTACGGTGCGCAGTATCTACTTTGAGGAAGGTGAGCTGGTCGGGGCGGACGTCCCGGCGCTCGTTATCGAAAAGCCTGAGCGCTACTTTGACGTCTATTTGCCTGAGCTTTATGCCACCTCTTATCACGCTGGGGACACAGTTAAGGTTCAGGCTGTGACCACGGGTCAGCAATACACTGGTAAAGTGCGCTATCTTAACGCCGCGCCATCTTATGCCGATCTGCGCATGACCCGTGAACAGGGCCAGGCCGATCTTACCGTCTTTGAGATGCGCATCTACTTGGATAACGCTGAGCTTATCCCAGGTCTGAGTATGGAGATCGCCCATGAGTGAGATCCTAAATAGCATCGTCTCGGAAGTACAGGCGATGCGTTCGGGTAAGTTCATTCCTTACCACAAGATGGCGGCGGCCGTGGCCCTAATTGTGACCGTGATCTTCTCGGTAATCTTCTCGCACTCCACTGTTTTTGAGGGCAAGATTAGCGTCATCGATCTCGATGGCTCCAAGGCTTCGGTGCATTTCATTCGTGCTCTTGACGCCTCATCTTATATTCATGTTCAGGAAGTGTTCCGCTATCCGCTCGAGCGCGATTTTATCTTGCGCCACGATCGCGTTCTGGGCGTTCTCTATATCCCTGACGGCTTTGAAGAGGCACTTAAACGCTCGCAGAGCACGGGTATCAAGTACTTCGCCGATTATCTCAATGAGGCCCAAAATGCCGAAGTAATAGAGAATAAAAACTCTGTGGCAGCTGTCTTTGGCGCCCCCGAGGCGGCCGCTACTTCAGCGGGCATTCGTGCTGAGATTCGCCGACTCTACAATCCGACCTTTACTGCCACCAACGGCACGTTGTCGGCCTTCCTCTTGTTTTTCTCCTCGCTCTATTTGGGCCTGACCGTGCTGATGGTACCAGGTCGGTTGCGCCTGACTGGAGCTTGGGAGCGTGAGGTGATGATGCAGTCGCCGCTGGCGCTGTTAGCGCGCGCTATCCCTTATGCGCTCTTCTACACAGCCGCTATTTGTGTGATGATTGCGCTTTTGACCACCTTTGGTCAGTTGCGCTTTGCCGGTAATATCCTGCTCTACGTGCCTGCGCTCTTTTTGTATGCCCTGAGTATCGGCTGGATGGGCTTTATTTACGCTTTCAAAGCCACCAACCCAGGACAAGGTGTGGAGCTGATGATTTTCTTGATTCCACCGGGCTTTATCTTGGGCGGTGCCACTATGGCCACGGGCGTACTCTCACACGAAGCGTGGCTCTTTTCACACTGCTTCCCGCTGACCTGGCTCTACCATTTTCAGCGTGATCTCGTCGGGCGCGGCCTGAGTGCCGACCAGATGCTGACCTTGTACGGAGCACTGCTAATCTATCTGAGCATTCTTGGTCTGCTGCTCACGCTGCGCTTTGCCCGCGAGCGCCGCCGCACCCGCCTCGAGTTAGCAGTAAAACTGCTGTGATAGGTTCCAGCAAGCAAGCGGTACGCAACACAGCCGGAGGCGCGTACGCCAGCGTGAATAGGGGGCTGTTGCCTATTAACCAGTACACGCCTTAGCTGGCGCCTGCTGTTTTGAGACAGGGGGTAATCCAGCTCCCAGAAAAATAAAGCCCAAGTCCGGCCGTACAGAGAGCGCGGTCGGGCTTGGGTGCGGGCGCTGGTCCAGTCAGCTACTTCTTGATTCGCAACTACTTCAGGTAGCGCTCGAAGAAGTTGGTGACGTTGATATAGTGCTGCTTGGTCTCAGGAGCGTCTGGATTGAAGTAGTACTGAGCGTGCGAGATGCCCTCATAAACCACCAGCTCGACTGGACGCTCAGCCTTGAGCATCTTTTCCTGGACGCGCACGGTATTGCTTAAGAACAGGTCACGGGTGCCCGAAACGAGCATCAATGGTGGGAAGTTGGAGTAATCACCGTAAACTGGCGAGAGGTATGGGGCTTTGAGGTCGTGGCCGTTGGCATAGACTAAAGCAGCTTCCTTCAGCCAGCCTTCGTAGCTGACTAAGACGTTATCGTCGCCCTCATTGCTAAAGTAGGTATCACCGACTTTGCCGATATCACTCCATGGCGTACCGGCCATAACTGCGCCTGGAAGTGGTACCCCGTGGTCTTGGCATTGCAGCGGTAAAATCAGGCTCATTGCGCCGCCGGTCGAGGTGCCAAAGACACCAATCTTCTCGGCTGGTACGGTCTTGATAAGCTCTTGGTACACGGCAAAGCCATCGTCAATAGCAGCTGGGAATGGGTACTTCGGAGCCATGCGGTAATCGATCCCGATAATGGTGTAGCCACCGATACCGGCCAGTTGTACTGCTTCAGTTAAGCCGGACTTGCCTGGGTTTAAGACATAGCCACCGCCGTGGAAGAAGACTAAGACTTTATCCTTTTTGTCCTCAGCTTGATTTGGTGGGGTGATTCTAAAGCAAGGGACGTCAGCGATGATCTCTTCGGTGACCGTGAGGTTATAGCGCTCGACCATAGCGTCGGTGAATTGCTCGCTGCTTGGGATAAAGCTTTGGACAAAGGCATCCCATTCCTCAGCGCTCTTAGGGTGGACGTCCCAACCCGTAGCCGGGGCATTGACCATAGCTGCCAGCTCAGGGCTTACCGTATCGAGTGGAGCCAATTGGTGGGTAACGGCTGAAGCATTAGGCTGGGTGGTGCTGGTACAGCCAATCAAGGCAAAAGCTAAGGCTGAGGCCAATAAAGTAGGCTTAAGCACTTTGGTCTGACTCATCATAACAATCCTCCAAGTACGCAGGCACAGCTGCAATGATTTGACTTTAGCACCGCTCCCGCGCGGCGCTAAATACCGTGCAGCTATCTTTTGACGCAAGTCATAAAGCTGAACCTAATATTAGCGGGGCGCACTCTTCTTGCCCAGCGCCAGAGCTCTCAGGTTCTTGCCTGATTCTATCGCTCTTCCTCAAACGCAGCAGTTTGAGGATGCTGCGGGTGCTGATAGCAGTGCACAGCGCAATCATTGAGGTAGAGATGGTGGCTTTTTAGCACACTTAAGTAGGCACTTACTGCCAGCACATAAGGGCCGTAAGCATGCCACGCGTACGGGCTTTGCGGGCGATAAGCATAAAAGACCGGATCAAAACCTAGCCCAGTACCGACGCAAGTCCCCTCAATCATGCCTTGCGCGGTGATTTTAGAGCGCAACGCATTAAATCCTGCTAAAGCAGCAGGAAGATAGGAGCGCGCATCTAACCACCCTTGAGCACAAGCCTTCATCAATACCGCACTGAAAATAGCGGTGCACGAGCTTTCCTCGTAGGTGTTGGGCTGATCTAAGAGCTGATGCCAAAAACCATTGTAGCCTTGGACACGCACGAGTGACGCAGCCAATTGTTCTAAGTAGCCTAAAGCACGGGTGTGCTCGGGAGTGTCGGGTGGCAGAGCTGCAATCAGTTCGCTTAAGCTTAAGAGCACCCAGCCATTAGCCCGCCCCCACGCAAAGGTCGGATGGCTTGGGGCGTCAACCACATAGCCGTGGCGCATAAGCCCGAGTTTTTCGTCATACATGCGCGTAAAGTAGGCTTCAAATTGCGTGAGTGCTTCTGTGAGATATTGCCCTTCTACCGTCTTCCATGGGTATTGATGGTACTCACAGAGGAGAGGCAGTGCTTGAGTTAAGTCATCCAGCCACAAGGTGTGGCAATAAGGACGCATGCGGCATAAGGTACCGTCGCTTAAGCGATGCTCCTCATGCGCAATGAAGTGCAAGGCGCGCTCGATTAGAGTGTCAGTACCATCTGGCAAGGCTAAGTGATGATGCCTCCCGCGCACGATAGCCCAAGTCATAGTGCCGCAATCATCGAGATTACGAGGGTGAGTTAAGCCCTTGCCCAGTTTAACGGTAGAAGGGTGTTCGGTAAATTTTAGGGCCCACCATTCGATAGCACGTAAATGCTCTTGAATCCAGGTGCGTAACTCGGTGCTGAACGTAAGTTCGGGATGAGAGTGGGTCAGCTCTAACAAGGCGGCGTAGAGCACGCCTGCTTCGTATGAATCCGGGCGCAAAGCACCTGACTTCAAGGTCAGGTTTTGGCCGTGGTATTTATAAGGAGTTAGGTGGCCCTGTTCGTCCCAGAACTCAAAGTGCAAGGCACTTCGGACAAAGGCTAGAACGCGGTTGAACTCACTGAGCACGGTGGTCGCGTCAGGTAAGCCATAGGCAATAGGGTAATCAGGCGGCAGTAGATGCAATGGTTGCGCGCTATCTGTGGGTGGGGTGGTCATAGTAAGCTAGTCCTGTGAGCTAAATGTTACATCAGTGAGCACACTGTCCGCAGTGAACTCAGGTATATCTGTAGGCACTTGAGTGCGGATTTTAGACAAAGTAAGCCCTCTGACTCCGCTAATACGTAATGGTGCTGAGGGCAGCGCGTCGATACCTCGGCCAATGCCGGGACGTAGGTCATAAAGGCCCTTGGGCCATTTGCTGGTGCTCTCTAAGGTCACACTAACATTATCAAAGGTAAGGTTTTGGATTTTGCCTGCGGAGGTGCCGTCAACTAAGATACCGTTTTCGCCGCAGCAAGTAATATTGCGAAATTCCACATTCCTGATAGTTCCGGACTTGGTGTGCTCGTCGCGATTATAGGAGGTGATCGTGATAGGTTCGGCCGTACCCCACCAAGTATCGGCAAAGCGCCGGGTACGGATCTTAATATCATGGAACAGGACATTCTCGACATTGCCGCCATCACGAATTTGAATAGAAATACCGCGATTTGAGTCGGAAATTAAGCAATCGTGGACAATGACATCCTTAAAGTTACTGGTGCCTTCGGTACCGATCTTGAGGGCAGCCGAGGTGGAGATTAGGGTGCAATCGGCAATCAAAATATCTTGGGTATCTGGGTACTCCATATTGCCTGATGAGCTCTTCAGGCAGATGCAGTCATCGGCGCAGCGCACATGGCACCCGATAATGCGCACGTGACGCGAATGATCGGGATCGATACCATCTGAGTTGGCAACATCAAGCGGATTGAGCACGCGAATCTGAGAAATCAGCACGTCTTCACAACCTGCTGGGTGCAAAGTCCAGAAAGGCGAGTTCTGCAAGGTAATATCTTTGACCGTGACCTGAGTGCAGTGCTCGAGGTAAATCATAGTTGGGCGCGGATAAACCTCCGAGGTGACGTAGTAGGGGCTGACGCGCTTAACAAAGGCGTAGCAATTGCCGTCGATGGTGCCCTCACCGGTAATAGCAATGTTTTCAGCATCTTTGGCGTAGATATAGGCATATGATGGCTTGAGGGTGACAGGGGTACCCACGCGCTTGACGCCTTCATCAGTTAGTCCCTGATTAGGACGCACGTAGTGATCAAAAGATCCGTGGGCGATCAGCTTGGCGCCGCGCTCTAGGTGTAAGTCGACGTTAGATTTGAGAATTAAGGAAGAAGTGAGGCAAATCATGCCCGAAGGCAGGGTAACGCGGCCACCGCCTGCTTGTGACACTTGATCGATCGCGCTTTGGATTAAAGGAGCATCGTCGCTGACGCCATCAGCTTGGAGCCCGAGCTCTTGAAGATTGATATTCATAGTACAACTCCAGGAGTTGAACGAAATAAGGAGCGCAGGTTCGAGCCTTACGCTCCATAACATCAAATGGAAGAAAAGTTTCTATTGAAACAAGGTAATGACTAGATCGTGCTCACTAAGCTAGACAGCACCTACCATCTCTGGGATGACCATGGAGAGCCATGGCACGTAGGCTACCACCATCAAGGCAATGAAGAGAGCGATGTAGTACGGGATAACAGGCTTCATCATATCTTCAATGTCGATATTGGCTACCGAGCAACCGGCAAACAAGGCTGAGCCGACCGGCGGGGTAATATTGCCAATACCCAGGTTAAAGACCATCATGATGCCAAAGTGAATCGGGTGCATGCCGAAGGATTCAACTACTGGTAAGAAGATTGGGGCAAAGATCAGAACGGCTGGGGTGATGTCCATAAAGGTGCCGACCACCAGCAAGACCAAGTTGATAATAAGCAGGATAACGTACTTGTTGTCGGAAATACTGAGCAGAGCCTCAGCGATGACTTCAGGCAGACCGGTGAACGATAGGACAAAGGATAGTACGGCTGAACCTGCGATTAAGAACATAATAACGGCGGTGGTTTCGCAGGCATCGCAGAAAATCTTAGGCAGATCCTTGAGCTTGACCGTCTTGTACACGACGCACGCTAAGAACAAGGTGTAGGCTACAGCGATTGCCGCCGATTCGGTCGCGGTAAAGATGCCCGAGCTGATACCTCCGATCCGTGACTGAGCAGCTACTTTTGGTGAATTACCGTCCCCTTCTGTAGTTAGTTTTAGAAAACCCTACAAAAGGGGAT
>CALXOW010000051.1 GCA_944390115.1 uncultured Anaerobiospirillum sp. | reverse complement strand
CGCTTGTACGCAACATATCTTCTGAGTGAGCTCATTTTACACAACCCCCCAAGAAATTAAGATGCGGGAGCCCTGGGTAAACGTATGGCTGCTCTGCATTCTTGGGGTATGATCCAGGTTGCGCTTGGTATTGGCCATTGAGCTTGGCTTAAGAGTACGTCAAGCTGAGCCCAACATCGATACCCTAATTGCCATTACCGCTCCTGTTGATGGACGCAAGAAGTTTCATCTCTTGACGAGGAGTGAAGACCAAGGCCATAAAGAGGAGCTTGGTCAAATGTTAGGCAAAAATAAGCTCCAACCATCCGTGACAGCTGGAGCTTAGGCATGTCAGGCGTGCAAGGTCTGTCGACCTTGCGGCAGTATATGTTTTTTGCCCGACATAATCTGTGGCTGAGCAGGCGCGGCCTCAGCTCAGCAAATCTTGGGGAAATAGCGCGCTTGCCGCGCGTTTTGGAATAGGAGCTTAATTGACCAAAGCCCAACCAGCACGAGGCCAGTCAGGCTTTGGCTTAAGGGCTAAGCTGAGCCCTTAATCTCTTCAGCTAGTAGCTCTATGGAGCGATTAACCTAACATCGAGAGAGCCAGCTGAGGACGGGTGTTAGCCTGCATCAGCATCGAGGTAGCAGCCTGCTGGATGATGCTCTGCTGCGACAGGTTGGCCGACTCCTCGGCGAAGTCTGCGTCACGGATACGCGAGCGGGCGTCAGCGGAGTTAGCCGATACGTTCGACTGATTGCGGATCGAGGACTCTAAACGATTCTGGATCGCACCTAAGTCAGCGCGCTGTGAGTCAACAACAGATATAATTGCGTCGATGGAAGCAATCGCTTCATTGGCATCTGCCTGCTTACTTAAGAAGAAGCCGGTGGATTTATTGTAGGCAGTAGCAGCTAAACCGGCTGCCGATGCTAACTTGCTGAACACGAAGTTGTAAACTTTCATGTCGATGGTATCGCCGGTATTAGCGCCGACGTGTAAGGTCAACATAGCACCAGTAATCTTCTTACCACCTAAGGCCGCGAGGGTAGCGGCTTGACCATAAATCGAGCCGCTATTTGTGTCATAGCCAGCTAAAATGGTCTTGCCACCAAATGTAGTGTCTTTAGCGATACGGGTGATTTCAGCGGTTAAGGAGTTAGCCTCATTTTGGATCGACTTGCGGTCGTTGGTACCTAAGGTACCGTTAGCGGATTGAACAGCTAAGGTACGGATACGCTGGAGCATGTTCGAGATTTCGTCGAGGCCACCTTCGATGGTCTGGGCTAAGGCGATACCGTCATTGGCGTTGCGGTTGCCTTGATTTAAGCCGTTGATCTGGGAGGTTAAGCGATCGGCGATTTGCAGACCGGCGGAGTCATCCTTAGCCGAGTTGATGCGAAGGCCCGAGGACAGGCGTTGGTAGGTGGTGTTCAGATTGTTTTGAACATTGTTGAGGTAACGCTGGCCATTTAAAGACGAGACGTTAGTATTTACGTAAACTGCCATTTTTCATTCCCCAAATTGTTTTGTCGCAGGCAGTTACCTAGAGGTCCCGTGCTCGCGGCAATTAAGGTGAAATCGACGGCGGAACATCGCGCGGGGCGATGTGGTGTGTCCGCGTCTGACACCTTAGTCAATGGCAGCAAGAACTTAGATCAGATTAATCAAAAACAGTTGTCAATGGAGTGGCTTAAAATCAAGGAAAATCAGTGGTTAATAGATGGACTATTGGCACAATGATTGCTCTATCTATCTATCTATCTATCTATCTATCTATCTATCTATTACCCTTTTTCAAAAGCTTTAATATATTTTAAAGAATGTTGCGCTAAAATGCAAGTTTGCAAGGTTATGGCGCGCGCAAAAGAATGGCTAAATCGTTGACGGCGTGGTAGTTTAAGATGCGATACAGCGTCCGCACCTAGAGGGTGGATGTCTCTGGTGCGGCGCGGTGATTTTGGGGCGGGGCTGTTGGTTAGTGCTCGGCGGTGTAGATAAGCAGGCAGCCGCTTAGGATGGCGACCAAGGAGAAGATGACGCGTACCTTGCCCACTGGCAGCTTCATTAAAAGGCTGGTGCCGACGTAGGCGCCGGTGAAGGAGGCGACAATCATGACCGGAATCCAGGCCCAGTAGATCGCTGTGACCGCGCCCACCGTGAATGCACCTACTGCGTTCCAGATCGTGGCCACGAAGATCATGGTGTGTAAGATAGCGCGCTTGAGCTCCAGGCCAAAGACTAAGGTCAAGGTCATAGTGGCAAACAGGCCTGCGCCAGAGCTCAAAGAGCCTGAGAACATGCCCACTAAAACAATGAGCAGGCAGCCTACGGTGAAGCGCAGCTTAGAGCGGTGCTCTAAGCCCTGCGCACCAAAGCCGCGCTTAAACAGGGTATAAACGCCCATGGCAATGGTGACAAAGCCTACCGTGAGCTCGGCAGCATGGGTTGGGACATTGATGACAATGAGGGTGCCTGCCACTACCGCAGGACAGCCAATAAAGAGCATAGCCAGAGCGACCGCCTTGTCGATGGCGTAGTTGTTGGACTTCTTCTTGGCTAAGGCTCCGATGCCTAAGAACACCACCGCAACCTTATGGGTGCCTAGGGCGGTGGCAAAAGGCAGTCCCATTAAGATTAAGAGCGGGAACTGAACAAACCCCGCACCACCACCTGAGACCGAGGCAAAGAGGTTAGCGGTGAAGGTAAAGGCAAAGACCAAGATTTGGTCGATCAGAGCTGAGGTGTCCATGAAGTCGGGGCGTAATCCTGAAAAGCTAAGCGAAATAAGTCACAGGCCCGAAGTCAGCATGTGCAAAAAGCGCAAGCATAAGTGCAAGCCCAGTGGCGCGGCGCTAGCCTAACGCATCTTGCCCTTGCGGTAAAGCCTTGCGCCCGCAAGATTGCGCTTATTTAGCCCTTTAGCTGATGCAACGTGCTCTAAATAGCGTTGATCCTGCTACTAGGAGACGCGTTGCTCCTTTTGTTTGGAGGTCGGTTGGCTTAAGCCAACGAGATGCAACATTGGTTGGTCTGGCTCAGACCAGTAAGATGCAACATTGGTTGGTCGGGCTCAAGCCAGTAAGGTGCAACAATTCTTTGGCGGGGATGCTGTGTGGCTAGCGGCGGCGCTGGTGCTCAGAGAAATCTCTGCAGGATTTGGTCGCAAGCAGCTTCGTACAGATCGTGCCCCTGCATTAATGCCTCTCCCATGGCTGCAATGGTCTTAAGCGGGGGCACGGGCATGGCATTGATTTCAGTTGCGTTAACTTGGGTCGAGCCGTTGAGCAAGCGGTAGTAGCGGTCATAGAGCGTGGAATTAAAAAGCACGTAGAGGCCATAGACCACGTCCTCAGAGAGCTCGTCTTGGCCGCAGATAAAGTTGAGCTTGTTGTCGGTGCTGATGTGTGTGAACTGCGGAAAGTTGCGCGCCAGATAGATCGCACACTGTAAGCGGCGTGGCTCTTCCTTCGCGGTAAAGCGCTTCACAAAAAGGTAGTTGGAGTTCTTTTGCAGCAAGCCTTTTTGTGTGGTGACCAAGTACTCGGGCTCCTTGCCCAGCTGGAATTGCACTTGGCCTTTTTTGAGGTGGTGGGCGTAAAACAATGGCACGGCGTGGAGTTCAGCGTGGTCGCGTAGCGCCGCTTGGTTGCGGTAATCCACGGTTAAGCCGGTACGCATCTTAAGGCCCAACGTGGTCAGTGTGTCCTTGAGGTGACTGAGCTGCTCGAGTGTTTGTACATCCGTGTCATTAGTGACCAAATAAACATAGTTGGCGGGGCCATGCACTACCGTGTGGTAGGGCGCCTGAAAGGACGTGAGCTCCGAGAAGTCGCTATTACTCTGACTGGTACTGACCGTGATGTACTTTGGAGGCTCTGTGGTCTTCTTGACCTTGATGATTACCGTTTCTTGCAGCACGCTTTCTTGGGTAAAAACCTTGTCGCGACTTAGGAATAAGTGAATGTGCTCTAACGCGCCTTGGGTTAAGAACTTGGCGCGAAAACGCTCGAAGTAAGCTCCAGAGGTCCACGAGCGAGGAATGATGTACACGAGTTCACCTGCGGTCTTGAGATTAAAGAGGCTCATGGCCGCAAAGAGAAAATAGAGGTTTGGGGCGCCGTAGCAAACGTCAGGCAAGGCTCGTGCTTCAGGCGCATCCTTAGAAATCTTGCAATAAGGTGGGTTGCCGATTACTAAGTCAAACTTGGGCGCATCGGCTTCTAGGCCCAGCTCATCGTTGTAGGTGGCTGCCTGTGACAGAAGGTAGTTGTCTGCGATAATTTGGTAGTTGAGTTGAGTCGAACAGTGTTCCTTAACCCAAGCTAGGTTGGCGTGCAACAATGGCAGCACCTGTGGATCGTTTTCATAGCACACCAAGTCGATTGCTGTCACCTTCGGCATTTGCGCGAGGCGCTCAATTAACGCAGTCGCAAGCATGCCTGAGCCAGCACCTGGATCTAAGATAGATACTGTGCTTGGTATAGAATCGAGGTCAAAGAGACGAGCCATGAACTGGGCTGTTTCACAGCTGGTAAAGAACTGTCCATAGCTCTTACGTTGAGCCTTAGGCATCTGTTCGATGTAATTGCTGGTTGCGGTGGCAACAAAATCAATCAGGCTCATGCTTCACCTCGTTTTTAAGGTTCGTGCTACTTTGGTCTGGTCAAAAAAGGGCGCTTAGGCCATCTATGACTGACTAGGTAAATTATACCATTGCCCCTAATAAACAAGGAAAAAATGGGGTTCATTGAAGTTAAGGTGGAATGCTCTGTGAGCATACTTGCCTTCGACTTGGGCCTTGTCGACTGCGATCTTTTGACAACGTTTGTCTTTTGGTTTACAAAGAGCTCTCTTCATCCTAGGAGACAAACCAAATGGCAAACGAAACCATGATCCATGAAGGACAATCCGCGCGTGACTGGGCAGCCCAAGCTGACCCTCAAATATCCGTAACTAATGGCGGCGTACAGGGAAGGTCTGACTTTGCGGCCACTCCGCCATTGCTCAATAACGCGCTGAGATCTGATGAGCTTGAAGACCGCGAGTTGGCTGCTCTGGTGCGCTATCGTCTTGCGCATCCGGCACCTCTTGTTACGGTTCCGTGGAATGAGCTCTAAGCCGCGGATTGGACTGTGAGTTTTGCTGCGTTGGAGCTCTTTGCCGGAGCGGGCGGTTTGGCGCTGGGCGGCGCCTTAGCGGGCCTGGAGCACCGGGCCTTAGTTGAGATTAACCCTGGGGCTGGTCGCACCTTGCAGCTTAATGCCGGGCTGCTGGGCTGTTCCCAGATCTTGACTCAAGACGTGCGCACGATAGATTTTTCGGGGCTGGGGCCGATCGACTTGGTGACCGGTGGTCCGCCTTGTCAGCCTTTCTCGGTGGGTGGTAAGGGCCGTGCTCATCAAGACGAGCGCGATATGTTTCCAGCGGCAGTGCGCGTGATCGCTCAGACCAGTCCGCTGGGCTTCGTGCTTGAAAATGTCAAAGGACTGCTGCGCTCAAGCTTTGCCGCGTACTTTGACTATATCTTGCTGCGCCTGACTTACCCTGAGGTCACTCTTAAGGCCGGTGAGAGCTGGCTTGAGCATCGTCAGCGCTTGGCGCAGTTAAGAGCTACCGGCTATGCGTCAGGTCTGACCTATCAGGTCTCGTGGCATTTGGTGAACGCCGCTGACTATGGCGTGCCGCAGTGCCGTGAGCGCGTGTTCATTGTGGGCCTGCGTCGTGACTTGGGCCTTAGTTTTACCTTCCCTGAGCCGACGCATTGCCAAGAAGCTCTGCTCTGGGATCAAGCTCCAGGTGGCACCTATTGGCAGCGTCATGGCTTACCGCCCCCAAAGCACCCAGGTCGCACGATGCTCGCGCCGTTAGCACGGGAGCTTGCACTGCAACCGTGGCGCACAGTACGCGATGCGCTGGCGGATTTACCGGAGCCTGATGAGTGCGATTGCTTGCTCTTTTCTGGGCATGTCTATCAGCCGGGCGCGCGCTGCTATCCTGGGCATACCGGTAGTATGCTCGACTTTCCGGCTAAAACCATCAATGCCGGAGCCCATGGCGTTCCAGGTGGTGAGAATATGCTGGACTTAGGTGGCGGTAAGTATCGCTATTTCACAGTGCGTGAAGCGGCGCGCCTTCAGACCTTTCCTGACAATTACTGCTTTCTTGGCTCATGGTCAGATTGCATGAAGCAAATCGGCAATGCCGTGCTGGTGCAGTTGGCGCAATGCATGATTGCAGCGCTGCTCAGCACGCTCAGTGCTGTGCGTTGCAATGCTTAGCTGGTAGGGCGGTGCCGTCAGGCGAGCATAGCGCGCATCTCGGGGCGGGCGCTGTTTCTATTACGCAGGCTAATGGTTTGGGAACTGGGCTTACGCGTTAGGGGCTAACTTAATAGCCGTGCACCTGATTGGGGACAAATTCTGCGCTAAGACGCGTGTCTTAGAGTTACGAGCTTGATGCTGTGGCTATATTGGGCTCATAGCTCAGCATGTGGAGTTGCTAGGAGCGGGCGCAAAAAAGCCCGCTTAAGCGGGCTGTGATTTAAGCTCAGCGTTGCAGCTGAGCTTGCGTAAGGGTGGCCGGAGCATGGCTTGGTGGGCTAACCCCGTTTTGGGGTGGAGCTAACTGCTTAGTTCTGCAACCTGCCGCGCTCTTGGTAGGGCGCGGCATTTAACGCCGCCCGGTCGGGCTTTGCCCTGAAGGCCTGTGTCTGTTGGGCCTTAGTTATTTTTGCTCGTGGGCCTTATTGAGGCGCTCTAAGGCGCGATGGGCGATGTCGTGGCGGTAGAACATGCCGTCGAAGTTGATGTGGTGGATCATGCCATAAGCATGAGCGGTAGCTTCGGCGATATCGCTGCCCATGGCGGTGACGCACAGGACGCGGCCGCCATTGGTGACGATCTTGCCATCAACTTCCTTGGTACCGGCCTCAAAGACCTTACCGTAGGATGGAGTTGGCTCGTCTAAGCCGTAGATGACATCACCCTTGCGTGGGCTTTGTGGATAGCCCTGGGCGGCCAGTACGACGCCGACGGCTGGACGTGGGTCGTAGGAGCAAACCTTGCCCTCTAAGCCACCTTGCTTGCAGCCCTTGTAGCACAGCTCGACTAAGTCCGAGGTCATGCGCAGCATGATTGGCTGGGTCTCAGGGTCACCAAAGCGGCAGTTGAACTCAACGACACGTGGGTCACCCTTATCATCGATCATGAGGCCAGCGTAGAGGAAGCCGCAGTAAGGAATGCCGTCTTGGGCCATGCCACGAATGGTTGGCTCAATAATGCGCTCCATGACCTTTTGGTACACGTCATGGGTCACAATTGGAGCTGGGGAGTAGGCACCCATACCACCGGTGTTTGGACCGGTGTCGCCATCGCCCACACGCTTGTGGTCTTGCGAGGTGGCCATTGGTACGACGTTGATGGTGTCGGACATGACGATGAAGGAAGCTTCCTCACCTTGCATGAACTCTTCAATTACGACGCGGGCACCGGCATCACCAAAGGCATTGTCCTCGAGCATCGACTTGACGGCGGCAATGGCCTCGTCTTCGGTCATGGCAACGACTACGCCCTTACCAGCGGCTAAACCGTCGGCCTTAATAACGATCGGAGCGCCTTGCTCTTTGATATAGGCGATGGCAGGCTCAACCTCGGAGAAGACCTCATAAGCGGCGGTTGGGATGTTGTGACGCTTTAAGAAGTCCTTGGTAAAGGACTTGGAGCCCTCTAACTGCGCGGCGGCCTTGCTTGGGCCAAAGACGCGTAAGTTCGCGGCCTTAAAGGCATCGACAATACCTGCCACCAGCGGGGCCTCTGGGCCTACGATGGTGAGGTCGATGCCACCCTTGGTGGCAAAGTCAACTAAGCCCTGGATGTCATCCACGGCGATGTTGACGTTCTCAATCTTTTGCTCGGCCTTGGTGCCAGGATTGCCTGGGGCGACATAGACCATCTCAGCAAGGGGGGACTGAGCGGCGCGCCAGGCTAAGGCGTGTTCACGACCACCATTGCCGATAACTAAAATTCTCATCGAAAATCCTTCTACTTTTTGCTGGCTCAAAGCCAAGGCCTAACCTAAAACAACTCTCATACAGCACCCAGCGGCCAGCCCCGTCATTGTTTAGGCCTAAGACCTTTTTATTGCTTTTGACCTGGGGTTGATCCCACGTGGTGCTCATGTGGTTGACCCCACATGGTCTTATGGGCAGGTTGACTTGCCCGTCTTAATTCGGAGTGCGTTTCTGGCACCAGGCTGTTAATGCCCTCACCCAGCAGCCTCATAGCGGCCACTGCTCGTCACAACAGCCGTACTGGTTAGCATAGCACTGACCTGAGCGCTCACGTTGGACGGAGCGCTCAGGGCGTGCGCTTACGCACAAGTTAGAGGACGCAATTTCGTGCGTCCCTCTTGTGGGGCACACTAGCTGGGGGTTATGGACTAGTGGCGGAAGTGACGGACACCGGTGAAGACCATAGCGATGCCATGCTCGTCAGCGGCCTTGATTACTTCCTCGTCGCGGATCGAACCACCTGGCTGGATGATGCACTTAATGCCAGCGGCAGCGGCGGCATCAACACCATCGCGGAATGGGAAAAAGGCGTCGGAGGCTAAAGCGGCACCCTCTAAGGAGAGCTTAGCGTCCTCAGCGCGTAAGCAGGCGATGCGCGCCGAGAAGACACGCGAGGTCTGACCGCAGCCGATACCTAAGGTGCGCTTGTTGTTGGTGTAAACGATCGCGTTGGACTTGGTGTACTTGCAGACACGCCATGCAAATAAGAGCTCGTCTAACTCTTCCTTGCTTGGGGCACGCTGAGTGACGACCTTAAGCTCGTCTAAGCTGACGTTGACTAAGTCTGCCTCTTGCACTAAGAGACCGCCGTTGACGCGCTTGAAGTCATAGCGTGGCTCACGCACGCTCAAATCACCAACCTCTAACAGGCGGATATTCTTCTTTGCAGCAACTGCAGCCTTAGCCTCCTCCGAGACCTTAGGGGCAACGATTACTTCGCAGAACTGGCGGCTGACGATGGCTTCAGCGGTCTTGCCGTCTAACTCACGGTTAAAGGCAATAATGCCACCAAAGGCCGACTCGCTATCGGACTCAAAAGCCTTGATATAGGCATCGGTCAGGTTGTCAGCTAAGGCGACACCGCATGGGTTGGCGTGCTTGACGATTACGCAGCATGGCTCTTCTAAGAACTCACGGACGCACTCGATCGCAGCATCGGTGTCAGCGATATTGTTATAGGACAGTTCCTTGCCTTGGAATTGCTTGGCGGTAGCAATCGAGGAATTGGTGAGGCTTGGATCGGCGTAGAAGGCGGCCTTTTGGTGTGGGTTCTCGCCGTAGCGCATGCCCTGGAGCTTGACGAAGTTTAAGTTCAGGGTGCGTGGGAAGGCACGCTTGTTGAGCTTGAGCTCACCTGCGGTTGGAACCTCAGTGGTTTCTTCGCTCTCGTCCACGATACCGTAATCAGGAGCCATCGTGCCAAAGTAGTTGGCAATGGCGGCGTCATAAGCGGCCGTGTGCTCGTAAGCGGCAATTGCTAAGTCAAAGCGGGTCTTATAGGTTAAGCTGCCCTCGTGAGCGTCCATCTCAGCGATGACACGCTGGTAGTCCTTAGCATTGACCACAATGGCGACATCGCGGTGGTTCTTAGCGGCAGCACGAACCATGGTTGGGCCACCGATATCGATATTCTCGATCGCATGCTCTAAGGTGCAGTTAGGATCGCTGACGGTCTTAACGAATGGATAGAGGTTGACGCAGACCAGATCGATTGGCTTGATGCCGTGCTCGGCCATAACGGCCTCATCGGTGCCACGACGGCCCAAGATACCACCATGGATTAATGGGTGCAGGGTCTTGAGGCGGCCGGACATCATCTCTGGGAACTTGGTGTAATCAGAGACTTCGATTACCTTGACGCCATTGTCTTGTAACAGCTTGGCGGTACCACCGGTCGATAAGATCTCAACTCCGCGCTCTTGTAAGGCCTGAGCAAACTCAAGCACCCCACTCTTGTCCGATACCGAGATTAAAGCTCTCTTGATAGGACGGGATAAATCCATAGCCATTCAACCAGCTCCTTGCAGCGCATACGAAAAGAACGAGAATCCACCACCTAGGGCCTGTCTTCAAGCAAAGAAAGAAAATTAAAGAAAAGCAACCTAAACCATGAGGCGCTAAGCGGTGCCCGCGTCCCATGTTTTGTGATGAGATTCGCAAAAAGTGGCGCCATTTTATCACGTTCATGGCATTTTGCGCCCAAAGTCCGCCCGTTAATGTGTACGTCCCGCGCAAGCCGCGTCCTGGCGGTGCTCAGGTTGCGTCCATGCTCTGAACCCACTGCGTCTGCGCTCTGAACCCACTGCGTCCGCACTGCGGCGTGAATGGTCGCCTGATTAGTGGGCAGGTGTTAGATAGTGGCGGCAGTGCTGAATTAGGCCATACAGAGTTCAAAGTGAGTTTGGTGACGGCCGGATTGAGATAAGTCCACCCGGACGTTGCTGTTAACAAGCTCAGCGCACGCGGCTGGGCCAAATGAGTGGGCTGAGGAGGACAAGGTGTATAGGGGAGAGCAGCGGAATAGAGGTTGATCGCAGGTCTGCGCGTATGGCTCAGTTAGATCCGCTGTGCTCTAAGCCATGGGGTCTTGGCGGTGTTGGTTAGGGGATGAGGGTTCGGGGAAGGAAGCTAAATCGTACATCGTGGTGGTGCTGCGCGAGGTGCTTTGGGGGCGTGATGGTAGTTGCGCCAACTCGGGGCAAAAAGCGCATAGCGGGGCCGTTCCATAAGAAAAAGCGCGCCCAAAAGCAAGGCCAACGAGTAAAAAAATTTTTTCGCCTAGCGCAATTGGCGCAACTTGCGGATGGTTTTCGCCTGTTTATCTTGTTTGCTAGTCAACTGAAAACTGTGCGCTTCGGCACAGCTTTGATCCAAAAAGCGGCTATTTATCGGTTTTTTTGAAATTAGAGTGTTGCTATTTGCAAAGTGATGTGGTGAAATTCAGTTCCATTGGCGGGTTACCGGTTTTAGCAAGGGCTAAAACCAGCCTCAGGTCACAGTTGGACCGAAGCTGTAGGGACCCAACAGAACTTAGTCCTAGCAAATAAAGGATTCCAGCATGAACAAGTCTGCACTTATCGAGCAAATCGCCAAGCGTTCTGAGTTACCAATTAGCCAGTCCCGTAAGGCTCTCGATGCCATCTTAGAGACCATCACCGAGGCTTTAGCCAATGGCGATCGCGTTCAATTAGTAGGCTTTGGTACTTTCAAGGTTACCGATCGTAAGTCCCGTGAGGGCCGCAATCCAAAGACTGGTGAGGTCATCCAGATCCCTGCTTCCAAGACCCCATCGTTCACCGCTGGCGCTGAGTTAAAGAAGTCGGTCAACGGCCGTGACTAATTAGTCGCGCAGGGGCCTAAAGCCCCTCAGTGGTAAGTGAGCGCTTAAGCGTTTTGCCACAAAAAACAAAAAGGGTGAGGCCCGTAGGGCCTCACCCTTTTTGTTTTTTCGCTCTAAAGAGGGAGTGCTGGGGCGCGGGCTGAGGTTCGTGTGGGGACTTGGTTTAGGATTGGGGCTGAGGGTTTTGGTCGCTACTCTGGGCGAAGCTGTCCTTTTTGAGGGCTTCAGGCGGTGCGTGCGGTAGCATTTTAGGGGGTGAAAGTGCGCACTAAAGCACAAAACTGTGAACTGGTGTGACCTAGGCACGTTATTGCCCGTGCAAAACTTTTACAATAGAGCCAATTTAGACAGCTGTGGCCTAGCGCCTCAGGTTAGTTGCTCGAGCTTTAGTAGGCATGCTGGTGCCTGCAAGGCTAGTTTGTGCCGTACAGGCGGGCGCGTGCACGCAGCTGTAAATGAGACTTGGGTTTAATTGAAAGGATTTTAGCTATGGCAATTCATGAGCGTGCTGGCACCAAGGCTTTGGACTCCGATTTAGTGGACATCCCACGTTTGATGACCGCTTACTACTGCAACCGTCCAAACCTCGAAAACCCAGACGAGCTCGTTTCCTTTGGTACCTCCGGTCACCGTGGTACTTCGTTAAACGGTTCCTTCACTGAATCTCATATTCTGGCGATCTCGCAGGCCATTGCTGAGTACCGCGTCAAGGAAAACATCCGTGGCCCTCTGTTCATCGGTATGG
The DNA here is from genome assembly GCA_944390115.1 of uncultured Anaerobiospirillum sp. Taxonomy (GTDB): domain Bacteria; phylum Pseudomonadota; class Gammaproteobacteria; order Enterobacterales; family Succinivibrionaceae; genus Anaerobiospirillum. Next base: position 7,603 of record CALXOW010000051.1, on the reverse strand, counting down.
ACACCCACGCTCTGTCGCGTGCTGCCTTTGCTACCGCTGTTGAGGTCTTAGGTGCCAATGGCGTTGAGGTTCGCATTGAGAAGGATCAAGGCTACACCCCAACCCCAACCATTTCCCACTCGATCTTAAATTACAATCGCGGCAAGAGCGGCGCTGAGTTAGGCGATGGTATCGTTATCACCCCATCGCACAACCCACCAACCGATGGTGGCTTCAAGTACAACCCAACCGATGGTGGTCCTGCGGGCACTGAGATTACTTCTTGGGTGCAAAACCGCGCCAATGAGCTGTTAAAGAACGGCTTACAGGGCGTTAAGCGCGTTGAGTTCCCACAGGCCTTAAAGCTGCCTAATGTGCAAGAAGTTGACATGTTAGGCGACTATGTCGATGACTTAGGTTCGGTGATCGACTTTGAGGCTATCTCTCAGGCTGGCCTTAAGTTAGGTGTTGACCCATTAGGTGGTTCGGGCCTGTTCTACTGGGATCGCATTGCCGACAAGTACAAGCTCAACATCAAGGTCGTCAACTACAAGGTTGACCCAACCTTCTCCTTTATGTGCCTCGATAAGGACGGCAAGATCCGCATGGACTGCTCGAGCAAGTACGCTATGGCTGGTCTTATCGCCTTAAAGGACGACTTCGATATCGCTTGGGGCAATGACCCAGACTACGACCGTCACGGTATCGTTTGCCACTCGGGCTTAATGAACCCTAACCACTATCTGTCGGCTGCCATCAACTACATCTACACTCACCGTCCAGATTGGCCACAAAACGCCATGGTCGGTAAGACTGTAGTTTCCTCCTCGATGATGAATCGCGTCGCCGAGGGCTTAGGCCGCAAGGCTTACGAGGTTCCAGTTGGCTTCAAGTGGTTCGTACCAGGCTTATTTGACAAGTCCTTAGCCTTGGGTTGCGAGGAGTCGGCCGGTGCTTCGTTCTTACGCAAGAACGGCGAGGTTTGGACCACCGATAAGGACGGCATCATTGCCGCTCTGCTCTCGGCTGAAATCTTAGCTGTTACCAGCAAGGATCCATCCGAGCACTACCAGGCCTTAACCGAGAAGTACGGCAACCCTGTTTACAACCGTGTTGACGCTCCAGCCAACACCAAGCAAAAGGCTGTCTTAAAGAAGTTAGACCCAGCTGCAGTCGAGGCTGAGACCTTAGCTGGTGAAAAGATCCTGCAAAAGCTCACCACCGCCGCAGGCAATGGCGCCGAGATTGGTGGCTTAAAGGTCGTCACCGAGAACGGCTGGTTCGCTGCACGTCCATCGGGCACCGAGAACATCTACAAGATCTACATGGAATCCTTCAAGGGTGAGGATCACATCAAGCAGATCGAGAAGGAAGCCACCGAGATCGTTGACGCTGCCTTAAAGAAGGCTGGTGCTTAACACCAAGGCTGGTGCCTAATAAAGGCTAAAGCCTCATAAGATCATCGTCTAACTAAGGCGTTGCGCAAGCAGCGCCTCGAGGGCTGACCCAGGGTTGGCCCGCTATAGCGGCTCAGGCCGCAGATCAAGCCGCACCAGCGGGTGCGGCCCTAACAAAAAAGCCCATCTCAGGAACTCACTTGAGATGGGCTTTGTCGTAAGAAGCCGGGAAGCATCTTACGAACTCTGAGCAGCGCATTGTCAGCTACGCTGCCGGTGCTACTTGCGCAGCACCTAGGCAAGATATCGCCTGGCTCCCGCAAAATTGAAGCTTGAGTGCAAGGTGGGTGTGTCAGTTGACTAGGAAAGCACGCCCATAAGCCTAAAACTGACCGTGCTCGATCCTAAGCGTGCTGCTTCGTTGAGGCAAGGTGAGTGCATAAGTTTTTAGATTATTTAAGAGCAAACCCGCGTAAAAGCTAGAGTGCTCTCAGAGAGAGCTCGTAGCGTCCGCGTCAAAGCGCGGGCGGCCCCACCAGAGCAAGAGCGCATTACTTTAGGGCGGGGCTGCGCCGAGGTCTCATTTGTCAGCTCGCACCCTAATACCTGCTGCATAGTCATGCCCGAGTTTTAGTCACGGGCAGAGCAATCCCGCCTCAGTGCTCAAGCCGCACCGCCACGACATCGTCTTGGCCTCGAAATTCGGTATCGAGTTTGACCTGACCAGTCCTAAACTGCCGCATCCCTTGGTAGCCAATGCCGATCCCAAAAAGATTAAGTCGGCTTTAGAGGGCTCCCTGCAGCGCCTGCATACCGACTATCTTGACCTTTACTACCAGCATCGTCCTGATCCTAGGGTCGAGCCTGAGGCCGTAGCTGAGGTGATGGCTGAGCTCATTAAGGAAGGCAAGATCAGAGCTTGGGGCGTCTCCGAGGCGCCAGCGGACTATATCAGACGGGCGCACGCGGTCTGCCCAATTAGTGCGGTGCAAAATCGCTATTCGATGCTGGCCCGCCAGCACGAGGCACTGTTCCCACTGCTTGCAGAGCTCAATATCGGTTTAGTGGCGTTCTCACCGCTGGCCAACGGTATCCTCTCAGGCAGCTATGATCAGAACTCGCACTTTGACCCTAAGTACGACTACCGTGCCAATATGCCGCAGTTTCAGCAAGAAAGCTATGCCCAAAACCAAGCGCTCTTTGCACTGTTAAGCAAGATAGCTCAGGAGCACGAGGTCACAATGGCGCAGCTGTCTTTAGCTTGGGTGATGGCGCAAGCTCCATGGATTGTCCCAATCTCTGGTAACCGCAATCTTGAGCGCATCAAGGAAAACGCCGGAGCCGTCCAGGTCAAGCTGACCGTAAAGGAGGTCAACGCCATCACCGAGGCCTTAGAGCGTTTGCCGCACTCAGCTGTGTACGGCGGCGCCCCAACTAAGGCTCACGCCGATTAAAGCCAGAGTGTCCCAGTAATTTGGGGCCGCTACCAAGTCTCAATCAAATCCGAATTCATGAAGCAAGGGGGCAGCTCAGCAGGTGAGCTTGCCCATTTTCCTTTCTTACCACAGGCAATTTTGTAGGAAGCGTTCTTTGCCGTCACAAAGAAAACCTAAGATCAGTCCAAATTATCGTCATCTTGATTTTGCTGCCTGTTCTGCTCCTCGAGGTATTTGGTGAATAAGTTCACGGTGCTGACGAGTCCACAAGAACCTCCGTTGGCATCAAATTGGTGCCATGCAGCGATGCAACGGCGCATGTTCGAGATAACAAGTGCTACTCCGATGACCGGTTTACCTTCCGTGTGAGGGTTAACCGCGTAGCCTTTGGAGATAATTTGTTGCGAAGCTGCCTTCAGCAAGCCGTACTTGTCCTTGAACGAGCGCTTGTTATCGTTCGGGGTGATGTTATGGATGAGCTTAAGCTCAAAGACGTAGAACTTATCGCCGATCGTAAGTTCGATGTCGGAGCGCCCTTTGTAGTTCGGAGTTTCTTCGCGCACTTCAGTGGCGACATCACGGAACCAACCTGCAATTAAGGTGCGGTATAAAGCTTCATGAGGAAACTTGAAAGTATCATAAAGAATGCCGCTAAATATCTCATTTAGCAGGTAACATACGGACTTAATATCACCTTGTAGCAAGGCTTTGCCCAGACCCTGCTTAACAGTGGATAGTAGTTTTTTATTACTCTTTGATATTCTGGTGTTAATATGATCCATTAACACCCAATCGAACTCGTCTAATACTTCACGATTAGGTAGTCCACAGTAAAAAGTTGGATTAGAGCCGCCTTGCTTAATTCCTTTAATAGTGAGATACCCTGATTCGGCCAGTAAAGGTAAAACAGAAATTTGAGCAAAATCAACGGGTGATGTTATAGCTTTTGCTGTGAGCTCAGTGTTTTTATATTTGAGCTCACATAATTCTTTGAAATCAGTTGGGCGACTTTGTAAATAGTATTTTAATGCTTCAGCTGCATTAGAACTATCCATCCAATATGGTTGGAATTTGGGCATCTTAGTTGGAGATGAATTGGGGGCAACTGCATCAAAGAATAAATTAATATCCCAAGGACTATACAGTTTTACTTTAGCCTCCTCATCAAAACAAAAGCCATCATAGTACGCCTCAAGTTGAGCGATAAGCTCATCTTCACTGATGCCAAGACGTCGGGCCGCTTCTTTGATATAAGGTGCATAGTTGGTGATCAACTCTTCGTGGGTGTAGCCCACCAAGGATGCATAATCAGGATCCATGCTGATATCACGAATGTCTTGACCGGTGAAGAGGGAGGTTGACTTGTAGCGCATAATGCCAGTAACTAAGACAAAGCGCAGATGATCCAGTTCTCTGAGCCAAGAGTAAAATGTTTGTAATACAGTTAGAGCAATATTATATTTTTCTTCATCTCCAAGGTTTGAAGATAATGGGTGATCCCACTCATCAATTAAAAATACCAGATAATCCTTCCGTGAAATTTGATTGAGTTTATCAAGAAAGTTATCTAGATTGTTAGCGTCTTGGGCAAATGCTTCAACTTCCGGATATCCGGCAAGTTTATATGCTGTAACTATTTTGCTAATTAAACTATTTTCAAATGAAGCTAAATTATCTCCTTTAACACGATAAAAAGAAAGATTGATAACAGCATCGCTGCCTTGATCCTCAGTCCACAGGTCGTGAACGGCAGTGCCTTCGAAATCACGTACCCCATTGGTAAAGAGGTTCTTGAGCATAGAGCAAAGCATTGATTTGCCCATACGACGAGGGCGTGATAAAAAAATCTTAGGCTTAGAAACTAAATTACGTAGCTGAGCTGTCTTGTCAACAAAGAAATAATCTGCTTTGCGGATAGCTTCCCAGTCTGAAACCCCTATTGGCAAATTTTTAAGTTCTGGTTTTAAGTCAGACATATTATTTCCTTGAATTAATTTAGAAAACGATATCGTTATGGGCGATAGGTTTTATAATAATAATCTAACAAATTGCATGTTTGAAACATTGCTGTTAATGATGGTTGTTATAACGGTCTTTTGCTAAGTTAGCAACGCTTTTGAGACTGTAGCTCTGCCTGGATTAGCCAGAAGCCGCTCTATTGCCTCGAAAACCTCAATCTTTACGGCTTGCACACAAACTTTTGGAGTAGACATGGGGGAGTGCCAGGATAAATGCGCTCTCAGCCTTACGCTCTAACTAGAACGCTATTCCCCATTTTACGATCTTGCGCCCAAATTGCAAAGAAATGGCCAGGAATGCACTCTGCAAGATAGCTTCGGGCTACACTTAATATTGGGAGTGCGATAGCCATTAGCTTTAGACTTGCAATGCAACACGTCGGTCTCCTTAGTGCATTGCTTTGAGAGCGCCGCTCGTGTGCATTACCACAATCATCTTAGCTTTGGTGCGGCTTTTTCGGCTGAGGGTGGGCCAAATCGGTTAAGATGCGGTTATTGGGCTGGTAGGAGAAAAAAGATGGCTTTGACTGTGACTCAGATGGTGGCTTTGCAGACCTTGCCGCGCGTAGGCAAGAAACGCGTTCGGGCCTTGGGCGATAAGATTGAGGGCTTTATGAGCGATGATGAGCTCGCCGAGCTCTGTGGCAAAAGCTATGGGCGCCTGCTCCAGAACGTCACCCCAGAGGCATTGAGTCAGGTCTTACAAGCCGCGCGTGCGCTGCTTAAGCGCACTCAAAAGGCCGGGATTGGCTTTGTGGGCTATTATGACCAAGACTACCCCAAGGTCCTCAAATCAACCACCAGCGAAGATGGCACCAAGGACGAAAGCCCTAATGTGTTGTACTACCGGGGTGACCTTGAGCTGCTCAATGGCACCAGCATCGCTCTTATCGGCTCGCGTGAGGCCGATCCCCAAGCCCTTAAGGCCTGCACTTACTTAGCCGAGCAATTTGCCCACCGGGGCGTGAACATTGTTTCAGGCTTAGCCTTGGGTTGTGATACGGCCGCTCACCAAGGGGCGCTCAACGTCTGCGGCAAGACCACAGCAGTGCTGGCTCATGGCTTAGATCTCGTTTTTCCACCCCAGAACCTTAAGTTAGCCCATGAGATCGTGGCGCAAGGCGGTCTGCTCATCTCCGAGTATGAGCTGGGCGCAGGTGTAGAAAATTATACTTTTATCCAGCGTGACCGGCTGCAAGCGGGGTGCGCTCAGGCGGTGATCGTGGCTCAAGCCCGCTACCACGGTGGCAGCATGCACGCGGCTAAGGCGGCGGCCAACTCCGGTAAGCCGCTCTACGTGGTCGAGTACTCTGATCCAGAGTTCAATCAAAGCAGCGCTAATAGCGGCCTGCGCTTGCTTAAGGAGGACTTTGGGGCGCTGAGCCTGCAAGCGGTCAAGGACAAAGCCCTGATGGCCCAGAGCTTAGACGCTATCGTGGCACGCTTGCAGTAAGCGTCATAGCGCTGCGATACCGCTGGAATGAGGTTACAGATGGTGTTTGGTGTTAGCTTGCGGCCAAGAACCGGTTCACCGCGAGCGGATCCTAGTGCCTTGTGCTTTGAGACAGTGGTGGCCGTAATATTCATCATCGCCCAATGGGGCGACGTAAGCATGAGCTTCCGGGGTGATGCCTCAGTGCTGGGCCTTAAGTTGGATATAAGGGGCGTAGTTGGTGAACCTGCATTAATGCGTCTAAAAGCACGGCAATCTCCTACCAACAAGCATAAATAGGCTGAAACTGGTATAGATTGCCATGTTTGGCGCTTGTACGCAACATATCTTCTGAGTGAGCTCATTTTACACAACCCCCCAAGAAATTAAGATGCGGGAGCCCTGAGCCTGCTATGAACTATACGGCACAATACTGAGAGCAAGCACGCTTAGGCTACTGGATAAAAGATCCTTTGCGCAGATCGCGCTGGTGAGCAATGCGGGCCTTCTTCTCGAGTTTGCGACGCTCTACGTCTGCCTCATGCTCAGCCTTGGTATATGGCTTCCAAGGATGGTTTTCTCCGCATTCTGGATATTGGTCGAGTAGGTAGAGACGAAGAAGCTGGGAGTGCGGCATAGGCGTGAAGATATCTCTAATGTCACGGTCATTGCCAGCTTCAAGTAACACGATATCACTTTTATCTAACGCGCAGCGCAGTGCGTTAATGGCCTTACTGCAATGTTGTTCAAGTTGCCATCGATAAACTGGCGCATAAATAAAGGAACGAGCATCAATTACCGACAATAGTGGTCGATCTGAGTATAGTCCTTGCTGGTGACCTAAAATTTTGCCACGGCTTGCTGTGGCAGGTCTCTTGATACCGTGATCACCAAACTTTCTTAAGAAGTCATAGTCAAGACGAGCACCTTCATTTTCGAAGACTTTGAGCCCTTGCCAGATTGCTTCTAGGCAATTGGCTTTAAGGGTTCGTTGGGTATACGGTACAGGTAGGTCGCCGTGAGGATACATTGGGCTTAAGGTTGAGAACAGAGGATCTCTTCCTGCATAAGTAACGTCAAATACAGGAATATCACCAAATTCCTCTTGCAAGGTTTTAATCTGGCGCTTGCGGTTAGCAATGTAGATGTTATTAATCATAGTGATGATTGTGCTCAATGTAGAATAAAGACAAATACGGTTTTAAAATTGTTAAGAACTTATAATGTCAGCGTCACTGGCATGACTTAGGGGGGGGGGGGTAAAATGACGATGTAAACTCATCCTCGGAAATAATGATGTAAGATAATACTCCAAAATTTCGAGTAATGAGCTGAGCTATG
>CALXOW010000050.1 GCA_944390115.1 uncultured Anaerobiospirillum sp. | reverse complement strand
TGACCACAGCACTTGCGGTTAGTCACAAGGCCTGAGCCTCGAGCAGCACCTTTTCCCTTAGAGACCTTGGGGGCTGGCGCTGACCACAGAACTTGCGGTAAGTCACTGAGCTTACGCCGCGCGCGGCAACTTTCCCTTCGAGACCTTGGGGGCTGGAGCTGACCACAGCACTTGCGGTTAGTCACAAGGCCTGAGCCTCGAGCAGCACCTTTTCCCTTAGAGACCTTGGGGGCTGGGATGGACCACTGCGCTTGCGGCAAGTCACTGCGCTGGCGCTGACCACAGCGCTTGCGCCAAGTCACCGCACTGGCGCCTCACCTTTCTCCTTCGAGACCTTAGGGGCTGGGGCTGTTCACTGGGCTTGCGGCAAGTCACCGTGCTTACGCCGCGCTCAGCTCCTTTCCCTTCGAGACCTTTGGGGCGGGGGCAGACCACAGAGCTTGCGGCAAGTCACCGCGCTGGCGCCTCACACGGCGCTTCGAGACCTTGGGGGCTGGGGCTGTTCACAGGGCTTGCGGTAAGTCACTGCGCTGGCGCCGCGCTCGGCGCCTTTTCCCTTCGAGACCTGTGGAACTGGAGCTAATCGCAGGACTTGCGGTAAGTCACTGAGCTTACGCCGCGCGCGGCAACTTTCCCCTTAGAGACTTTGGGGGCGCGGGCTCATCACTGGGCTTGCGGTCAGTCACCGCGCTGGCGCTCGTGGCGGCGGAGGGGGTGGTGGGCGGGCAAGCTGTAATTGAGTACGTCACAAAAGACGGGGTACGTGGATAAGGTCACAGCTGCGGTACTGGCGCTTGATGCTGTGCTGGCTGGAGTTCAGATGCGGCGGTAGGGATCTGATAGGTCACTAAGCTGGGCTCGGCACTGCACGCGTGGCGGCGCAGGGGTAAGCTGTACTTGAGTAGGTCTCGTCAGACGAGGTACGTGGATGAGGTCACGGCTGTGGTGCGGGCGCTTGAGATGGTATAGGCTTGAGCTCAGGTGCGTTGATGGGGCCGGGCCCGCGCGGTTGGGGCGCGGGGTACGGCCGATTGGGGCATGGGTGCACCGCCCAGTCGCTCCAGTAGGGAGCACCTTTTGGTGCTCCATGACGGAGCGACTGGGCGATTTGCTGTGCTAAAGATGCGCAAGATTAAAATGTTTCTTGCTATAATTGAGCGATTTTGCTAGTGGCGGCCCTGACCGCTGCGCAAAAAATTGGGACGCAGGTGAAAGGTGTGTCCGAGGTTGTGAGCGGGGGCTGGCCTTGCTCATGACGTGCGTCAGCGCTTTATGCGGCGAGCTTGAGAGTGTGAGCTTGCGCGCGGTAAAGCATTATGACGCGCCGTACCTTAGTGTTGCGTGACGGTATGAGGCTGTCCTTGTGCCGCAACTTACCACGCCCTAAAGTTCTTTGTCTCTCATGTCGTGGTGGCTTTAGGCACGGTACGGTAATGAAGTTCAACCGTAGCTCTTAACTTGACTACAGCCCGAGTGCAGGGTGCTTTGGTCGGCCTGTACTTGAGACTTTGAGGACAAGCTCGTGCTGTTATATCTGATAAAACGCCTGTTGATGCTGATTCCAGTATTGCTGTGCGTCTCTATTCTGGTCTTCTTGATCATGAGAGTCTTCTCTCCTGATCCTGCCTTGATCGTGCTGGGCCAACACGCCACCTCCGAAGCGATTGCCGCTTGGCGTGAGAGTATGGGCTTTAATCGCCCCCTCGTCACCCAGTTTATCGACTATATGGTCGCCATGTTCCATGGTGATTTTGGTGTCTCCTTCTTTACCAATACCCCAGTGACCACCGAAATCTTGGCCCGCTTACCGGCCACCATTGAACTTGCGGTCCTGGCCATTATCATCGCCTCGATTGTGGGCGTGATCTTCGGCGTCATCTCGGCGGTCAAAAAGAACTCCATTATCGATAATCTCACCATGACCACCGCTTTAATTGGCGTGTCGATGCCAGTGTTCTGGCTTGGTATGCTGCTGATTATCCTGTTCTCGGGTATCTTGCACTGGGTGCCATCAGGCGGCCGTATCGATACCTTGATGCGCCCTTACTACGGCACGGGCTTTTACCTCTATGACACCTTGATCATTGGTGATTGGGAAGCCTTCTTTAACGCCCTGCAACACGCCATCCTGCCTGCGATGACCTTGGCCTGCTACTCGATGGCCATCATCACTCGTATGACCCGCTCGAGTATGCTCGATGTCTTGCACCAAGACTATATCCGTACCGCTAAGGCTAAGGGCTTGAGCTCCTTTAAGGTCATCGGCAAGCATGCCTTCCGCAATGCCTTATTACCAATTATCACCGTGATTGGCCTGCAATTTGGCAGCTTGCTCTCAGGCGCGGTGTTAACCGAGACCGTGTTCTCGTGGCCGGGCATTGGTGCCTACTCGGTGGAGAGCATTATGCGCTCGGACTTCCCGGTCATTCAGGCGGTCGTGCTCATTGTGGCCTTCATCTTCGTCTTTATGAATTTAATTGTCGATCTGCTCTATGCAGCGCTCGATCCCCGTGTTAAGTATGGCGCTGAGGGCCAAGCATAATGTCAGAACTTTCTTCTCCTAAGTCAGCGGCCCCGGTTAAATCCTCGCGCTTTGCCGATATGTGGGCCTCGCTGTGCTCCAATCGTGCCGCCTTGCTCGGTATGATCATCATCGCGCTCTTGGTCACGATTGCAGTTGTGCTGAGCGTAACCCAGGCCCTGGGGATCAATATCCTGCCTTATGATCCGAACCTGGCCAATATGGACAAGGCCTTTATCGCGCCTTGTGCTGAGCACTGGTTTGGTACCGACCAATTAGGCCGTGATATCTTCTCGCGCGTGCTCGATGGCACTAAGATTTCCCTCTCGGTGGGCTTAGCAGCAGTTACCATTTCGCTGACCGTCGGCACTATCTTAGGTGCGATGGGCGGTTTCTACGGCGGGCGCCTTGATAACCTCATCATGCGCTTTATGGACGTCATTTTGTCCGTGCCGTCGATTCTCTTGGCCATTGCCTTTATGGCCGCGATGGGCCGTGGTCTTGATAAGGCCGTGCTCGCGATTGGCTTAGTGTCGATCCCAGAGTACGCCCGTATTGCCCGCTCCTGTGTGATGTCGGTTAAGGCCAACGACTATATCCAGGCCGCGATCGTCACCGGTGATAGCAATCTGCGCATCATCTTCCGCCACATCCTGCCTAATATCACCTCGCCAATTGTGGTCCGTGCCACCTTAGGTATCTCTACGGCGGTGCTCGATACGGCGGCCTTAGGCTTCTTAGGCTTAGGTGTGCAGCCACCATTTGCCGAGTGGGGCGATATGTTAGCGCGCTCGCGCAGCTTTATCTTCTCGGCCCCTTACACCTTAATTTTCCCTGGTATGGCCATTACTCTCACCGTGCTTGCCTTCAATCTCTTTGGCGACGGTTTGCGTGATGCGTTAGACCCACGCTCGCGCCGTCGTTAGGAGGATGTGATGTTACTGGAAGTAGAACACTTATCCACTGAGTTCACCACGCGGCGCGGTAAGGTCCGTGCCATTCGTGATGTCAGCTTTAATATCGCAGAAGGCGAAATCTTAGCCTTGGTGGGCGAGTCGGGCTCAGGTAAGTCGGTGACCTCGCTTTCGATCATGGGCCTGTTAAACTCCAATGGCCGCGTGGTCGAGGGCTCGAAGATTATCTTCGATGGCCAAAACTTATTGGAGTTAAGCGAGCACAAGCTCCAGAAGATTCGTGGTAATTCGATCTCCATGATCTTCCAAGAGCCGATGACCTCGCTTAACCCAATCTTTACTGTGGGCGATCAGATCTTAGAGAGCATCTTGCTCCACACTAAGCTCAATAAAAAGGAAGCGCGCGAGAAGCTGATCGATCTCTTGGACACGGTCGGTATTCCTAACCCGCAAAAGCGTATCCACGACTATCCGCACCAGATGTCGGGCGGTATGCGTCAGCGCATCATGATCGCGATGGCGATGGCCTGTGAGCCGAAGCTCCTCATCGCCGATGAGCCGACCACGGCCTTGGACGTGACCATTCAGGCGCAGATCCTCGACCTCATCTATCGCATGCGCGATAAGTTCAATATCTCGGTCTTGCTCATTACCCACGATTTAGGTGTGGTCGCCGAAGCTGCCGATCGCGTTGCGGTGATGTACTGCGGCCGTATCGTCGAGGAAGGCTCGACCCAAGAGATCTTGACCGATCCGAAGCACCCTTACACCTTGGGCCTGCTCAAGTCGATTCCACGCTTAGATGAAAACTCCGAGCGCCTCTTTATGATTCCAGGTATGGTGCCACCACCAGAGGAAGTACCGGCCAATGGCTGTGCCTTTGCCGAGCGTTGCTCTCAGGCCTGTGCGGCCTGCTCGGCGCACTTACCAGAGCTGGTGTCCTTAGGCAGTGCCGGACGCAAGGTGCGCTGCGTGCACTTTGAGCCAAAAGCTGCTTCTTAGCGCGATGAGGGATGTATGACCACTAACAGTGATAACAAGGAAGTGCTCTTATCTCTCAAGGGCTTGAGCAAGCACTTTGCAATTAAGAGCGGCTTTTTAAACAGCAAGACCAGCTACTTAAAGGCGGTTGATAATTTAACCCTGGATATCTACAAGGGTGAGTGCTTTGGCCTGGTCGGTGAGTCAGGCTGCGGTAAGACCACCTTAGGTAAGATGATCGCAGGTCTGTACAAGCCGACGGCGGGCCAGATCCTTTATAACGGGGTTGATCTGGGTGGTATCTCGCGCAATGAGCGCCGCAAGTACGCGCGCGATATCCAGATGATCTTCCAAGATCCGTACTCCTCGCTTAATCCACGTATGACCGTGGCCGAGATTATCTCCGAGCCGATGGTAGTCAATAAGACCCACCATGGCGCGGAAATCTCCAAGCGCGTTGAGTATCTCTTGGAGTGCGTGGGTTTAGCCAAGCAGTACAAGAACCGCTATCCGCACGAGTTCTCGGGCGGTCAGCGTCAGCGTATCGGTATTGCCCGTGCCTTAGCGGTCTCGCCGCGCCTTATCGTATGCGACGAGGCGGTCTCGGCCTTGGACGTTTCGATTCAAGCTCAGATCTTAAACTTGCTCGACGATTTAAAGAGCGAGTTCGGTCTGACCTACCTCTTTATCGCCCACGGCTTAGCGGCGGTTAAGCACATCTCCGATCGTATCGGTGTGATGTACTTAGGCTCGATGGTCGAGGTCGCCCCAAAGGAAGCGATCTACGATCGCCCATTGCACCCTTACACCCAGTCACTCATTTCGGCGATCCCGATTATTGACCCGACTAAGCGTAAGGAGCGCATCTTACTGCAAGGCGATCTGCCAAGCCCAATCGACCCACCAAAGGGCTGCCGCTTTAATAGCCGCTGCTTTGTCGCTGACTGCAAGTACAAATCAGAGACTCAGACCTTGGTGCCGATGTTAGGCCATATCGTGGCGTGCAAGCACGTCAGCGCAGGCGGCTCGACCACTAAGCAAGCCGCTGCTGCGATGCAGGCGTCAGCTGCTGCCAATGAGCAAGCTGCCGCCACTGCCCACGAGCAAGCTTAAGGTTCAGCTAAGGCGCTACGAGCGGCGTGCCGTGCCAGCGCTGAGTTCCTTGGTGAAAAGCGCACAGCCCCAGACCTTTTGGTTTGGGGCTGTGCGCTTTTTGGGGTGCTAATCGGGCTTTGTGCTATCATGAGTCCAGTTTGGTTTGCGCCCGTGGGGGCGGCAATTGTTATTGAAAAGGTCGTGTGTCGTGGTCCATTCTATTACCCATCGTCTTAAGCTCAGCGCCCTTGCCTTGGCTTTAGCCTTGAGCGTGGGAGCTTGTACTTCCACTACCGAGCAGCCGACAACTAGTGCTCAGGTCGGTACCGCTCAAGCCTTTAGCGCGCTCACTATGACCACCGACCAATACCAGCAGTTGGTCAATGAAGCAAGCGACGCCGATCGCTTTGCCGCCTTGGTGCTGCTCACCCGCTCCACCATTGTGGCGCGTGATTACGCGGGGGCAAGCGAGCTCTTGCGCGCACTGCGGGCGGCTGCCAACGAAGATCCGGTGCTCTTAGATCAGGCACGCATCATTGAAGGCCTGCTCTATATGCACCAAGGTCAGACCACTGATGCCCTCTTTACCTTAAATAAAGTCCAGGTCGCGACCTTGCCAGTCCCAGCGGCTAGCTTCTACTATCAGGTACTCTCGAACGTCGAGCTCAATTTGTACCACGAGAGTAAGCGCTCTGATTACTTGGTGCGCTCCTGCGAGCACAAGCTGGCGCTGATGCAATACGTCAATGAGCAGGCGCAGCAGACCGTGGCCTTGCAAGTGGTCGCCACCTTAAAGCAATTGCCGCCATCGGAGCTGACAGTTTTAATGACCTCCAATACCGATGCGCGCATGCAGGGCTTTATCGACTTTGCCTTGATCGACTCCTCTAAGAGCCTCAAGCTCAAGCAGCAGCTTATCGCCAATTGGCAGGAAAAGTACGAGGAGCATCCGCTGTCCTTTGCTGCTGCTCAGATTGCCGCAGGCTCTGAGGCCCAGGTGCAAGGAGACGCCAGTGGCCTTGATGCGGTCGCAGGTCAAGTCGTGGGCTTAAAGGAAGGCGATAAGCTGGCGGTCTTATTGCCATTGACCGGACGCTTTGCCGCTGCCGTCGGTGAACCAGCCCGTTTAGGCGTTTTGGCCGCTCTGCAAGATCGCAATAGCAAGCTTAAGGTTACCTTCTACGATACCAATCGGATGACGATGGAGGAGATCACCTCGGCCTTAGTGCAAAATGGCACCAACTTCATTATCGGCCCAATCTTAAAGCCGGAGGTCGATGCCTTAATTGCTACCAAGATTGAGCTCCCAGCGATCGTCTTTAATAACCCGGCCTCAAGCCGTGAGGGCCTGTATTACTACAACTTAGGCCCTGACTATGAGGGCGCCTTGGCGGCCTCCAAGATCTACCACGACGGCCACACTAACCCGGTCTTAATTGCTCCTGAGAGCACGCGTGGTGAGCGTGCCATTGCGGGCTTTAACGATTCGTGGCTTACGGTCAACACCCGCAGCCCAATTAGCTGCCGCTACAACGACATCAATCTGGTCGCAAGCGCGCTGACCACTTGCCCGCTTAACAATGCCGATGCCATCTATATCAATGCCACCGCCTCGGATGTCATCCGCATTCGCCCAAGCCTGCCAGATAATACCCCGCTTTATCTCACCGACCGCTCCTATATGGGCTTAAACCACAGCTCAGGTGAGATTGCCCTGGCGGGCGCCCAGCTTGGTGATATGCCATGGCTCTTAACCGACAGCGCCTTAAAGCAGGACTTAATGGCGACCTTGCCTAAGGCCGACAGCCAAGTCCAGCGCATCTTTGCTGCCGCCTACGATAGCATCAACCTCTCCTTTAACCTCGAGACCTTAGCGCGCGATCGCAACGATGTTTTACACGGCATCTCAGGCGACCTGCAATTAGGTCAGGACGGCTTAATTGAGATGGCCCCAATGTGGGTGACCTTGGACGTGAACCGTCCAGTGCAGTAAGCACAAAAAAGCCCGCTTAGTGCGGGCGTCTGGCCCGGCAGTGCCGGGCATCTGGCCCGCTGTGCGGGCTATTGGTCCGCCATGTGCGGGCTATTGGCCCGCCATGTGCGGGCTTTTTTGTTTAGTCTAGCATGGTGAAGTTCGGGTCGACCTTAGGTTGACCCTTGCGCTCTTTGGCGTCGCTTGGGCTTGAGTTTTCGGAGTCTGAGGTGATCGAGAAGGTGATGGCGCTCTTGGCGCCCTCTTCTTCATCCTCGGCAAAGGCCGAGTCGTCCTCGCCGTATTGGCGGCAGGCCATATCAATAGAGGACATCCACATCGAGAGCGGAATGCTGATGCCGCTGTCGGAGCACACCAGCTCGGTCATGGCGTTGTAAGGAATCGCGACGTATTCCTTCTTGCCCTTGAACTTGGTGTAGAAGGTGATCTTGTCGGGCAAAATCTCGAAGTCGCTGACGTAGAGATAATAGATCGAGATCAAGATCATATCGTTGCTCACGTACTCGCGGGGTACTACGACGCCCGGTTTGGTGGCATCAACCATAATGCGTGGATTGGCTCCGCTGTCACGCAGCCAATTGTAAAACGCAGTGAAAAGGTACGAATAGATGCTTTTCATCACGACCTCGATTTGTCCGATCCTAGATTGGCTCTAGGCTTGCCCTGGCGCCAATTGCTAAATTATAGCGCACTTAACTTTGCAGCAATAAAAAACCCCTGCTGGGGATACCAACAAGGGTTTTTTGCCCCCAAGGACCAAGCCAAAGGTCCTTGGGGCGGCATGGTGCTGCCGTAGTACTGTAAGCTTAACGCTTCGAGTACTGTGGACGCTTACGAGCCTTGTGTAAGCCGACCTTCTTACGCTCAACCGAGCGGGCGTCACGAGTGACGTAGCCGGCCTTACGTAAAGCTGGACGTAAGCTCTCGTCGTACTGCATTAAAGCGCGGGTTAAGCCGTGGCGGATAGCACCAGCTTGGCCCGAGATACCGCCGCCAGTAACGGTGACGAAGATATCGAACTTGCCAACTAAGTCAAGGAGCTCTAATGGTTGAGCAACGACCATGCGGGCGGTTGGACGACCGAAGTATTGCTCAAGGGTACGACCATTGATGGACATCTGACCCGTGCCGCTCTTGATGAAAACGCGAGCAGTGGAGTTCTTGCGACGGCCGGTGCCGTAGTACTGATTTGCTGCCATTTGCTATTGCTCCTTATAACTTGAGTTCTTGAGGCTGTTGAGCAGCGTGGTTGTGCGACTCACCAGCATATACCTTCAGCTTGCGGAACATAGCGCGGCCTAATGGGCCCTTTGGCAGCATGCCACGGACGGCGATCTCTAAGACCTGCTCTGGCTTACGAGCGATTAACTTCTCAAAGGACTCAGCCTTGATGCCACCTGGGAAGCCAGTGTGGTGGTAGTAAATCTTATCGTGAGCCTTGTTGCCAGTTACCTTAATCTTGGAGGCATTGATGACGATGATGTAGTCACCAGTGTCCATGAATGGAGTGTACTCTGGCTTGTGCTTGCCGCGTAAACGACGAGCAATTTCAGTTGCAACGCGACCTAAGGTCAGGTCGGTGGCATCGATTACAAACCAATCACGCTTGATGGTAGATGGCTTGGCTACATAAGTTCTCATTAAGAAACCCTTTATATTAAGTTCAGCTCCCGCTGAACACGCACAACAAGCAAAATCAGGGGAGGCAACCCTCATGACTTTACTTGCATCGAATTACTTGGGTGGGAAGCCAAATAACCCGATCAGAGGGGCGCGCAAATTATAGCGAAGTTTGCGTATTTTTCAAGGATTTTTCAAATTTTGCGTCAGCTTTGGTTTAGTGCGTGTTAAGAGCGCACGCTGGCACGCGCGCCCCGTGGCTTTGCGTGTTCGCACGCCCCGCGCGTACACCCCGTGCGCAGCCCCGTGACCCTGGGCGTGTGCATGCCTCGTGAACTGAGCGGGCGTATGCCCTGTGATCTGAGCGTAGGCCCTAGGGCTCTGCGGAGGCGTGCTAGTGAGCTCTAAGCAGCGGGGACTGGGCGCAAAAGTCAGCTGGGACTGGGACGGCACTTAGCTGGTGGGGCAGGGAAATCAGCTGGGCTTGTACCTTGAGTTTAGCGGGATGGCGGCGGGGGCGTTAGGCCGCGATTTTTGCTAAGATATGCGCTTTATTGGGCGGGAGCCCACTGCTTTTTTTTTCTGGTTAGCGCCACCTAAGCTACTGCATTTTTCTTCTTCTTGGGGTGATGGGTAATGAGTGAAGTGATTGAACTGCAAGTGTCTGATGAGTTTCATGGCAAGCGTCTTGACGCCGTGCTCGGGGCCTTGGTGGAAAATCACTCCCGCAGTGCCTTAAAGAGCATGATCGATGAGGGCCGCATCCTGGTTGATGGTGCGGTGCAAACCAAGCCGAGCTTCAAGGTCAATGCGGGCAGCATGGTGACGGTCAATTTACCCGAGCCTGAGTCCTTAGAGGCGGTGCCTGAGGATCTGCCGCTTGATATCGTCTATCAGGACGCTGATGTCCTGGTTATAAATAAGCCGATTAATTTCGTGGTGCACCCAGGCGCGGGCGTTAAGAATGGCACCGTGATGAACGCCATGCTCTACCATTTCCCGCAGACTGCGACCTTGGCACGCGCGGGTATCGTGCACCGCTTAGATAAGGACACCTCGGGACTTATGGTCATTGCCTTATCGCAGGCGGCCCAGCATGCCCTGATCGCTGCGATCTCCAAGCACGAGGTCGTGCGCGAGTATGAGGCCATTGTCGAAGGTGAGCTCACCGCCGGTGGTACGGTGGACGCCCCGATTGGGCGCGACATGCACATCCGTACCAAGATGGCGGTAATGCCTGAGGGCTTAGGCCGTGAGGCCGTCACGCACTATCGCGTCATGGAGCGCTTTAGAGCTCACACCCGCTTAAAGCTACGCCTGGAGACCGGACGCACCCACCAAATTCGCGTCCATATGTCCTATATCCACCATCCACTCCTGGGCGATACCCAGTACGGCGGCCGTCGCATCAAGCATATTGCCGGGGCTAGTGCTGAGCTTGATACGGCTTTAAATAACTATCGTCACCAGGCCTTGCACGCCAGCCACATCGAGTTTGAGCATCCGGTCACGCACGAGCAGATGAGCTTTGATGCCCCAATTCCAGAAGAGATGAGTCAGCTCATTGAGCTGTTGCGCGCTGACTACCAAGAGCACGGCCTCTATTAGTTGAGTCCGTTCGAAGCTTCGAGCGTTAGGTGCTGAGCTGCTTAGCTCGTTAAGTGCTGGTTCGTTCAGCTCGTTGGCGCCGTTCACGACACTATGGCGCTTAGGGGGCATTGCTGTCAGATTGGGGTCATTACTGCTATCATTTGATGGTTTTTGGGCCAAAATGTGATGGTTTTGGCACCAAATCTTGCCGGTTTGACTTGACGAAATTTCGGTAAGATGTGTCATAGCGCTCAGATTTAAGCGCGGAAATTTGCCCGGTATCTATTAGGGGGCCATACTAGATGCAAGAGGCTGGAGCTATTTTGGGGTTTGACGTCCTTAAGGTGAAAGGACGTGGCTTAAAGGCCCTGGGCGTAAAGGTCAGTTACGCCTAAGACAAGGTTTTGTAAAACGCTTCCTTAGAGTAAGGTCGACCAAGGGTGAGCTTGCTTGAGGTGGGGGCAGCTTGGGGTGTTTCATGAGTGAAGTCAGTGCTAATAGCGTCGAGGCGATGCGTGCGGCATTAGTGCGCAGCCTGATTAAAGGCCGCTATATGGTGGTCGATTGCTTTGAAGAGGGTGAAGTCACAGCCTTTGTGTCAACGCGCCTAGGCGGTGTGAGCAAGGCACCGTACGATAGCTTCAACGTGGCCCTGCATGTGGGCGATGATCCAGTGCAGGTCAGCCAAAACCGCCTCCAGATGCGCGCGGATTTTGGCCTAGGCCAGCTGTGCTTTATGAACCAGACCCACTCCAATAAGGTGGAGATTGTCACGGCCCAAAACCGCAGCCAGGATACCTTTGATTGCGATGCTTTAGTCACGCGTGAACGGGGCGTGGGTCTTGCGGTGATGACGGCCGATTGTCTGCCTTTATTATTGTGCGACGAAGAAGAGCGCGTGATTGGCGCGGTACACTGCGGCTGGCGCGGACTGGCACGCGGCATTGTTGAAAATGCGGTCGCCGCGATGGAGAGTATTGGCGCTAAGCGTCGTCATATTTCCGCTTATTTGGGCCCGGCGATTGGTCCTAATTCCTTTGAAGTAGGCGAGGACGTACGCGCGGCGTTCATCGCGCAAAGCCCAGAGAATGCACTGTGTTTTCGCCCCGAGCGTTGCCAAGACAAGGCCCAGCATGAGCAGATCTTAGCTAATCTGTCCGCAGGTTCGATGGCTTTAGGTGCTATGGCCTTTAGCCGCATCTCTGACTCCTCTGATGCCGCGTGCGCGCAGGGTAAGCAAATCTACGCCTGCGACCCTAAGATGAACAAGTCCTGTGAGGTTGAGATCAATGCGGCCTTAGCCGCTAACTGTGTCAAGGGCAAGTACTGGTGCGATATCTTTGGCCTTACGGTACTGGCCTTACGGCGTGCCGAGACCTCAGGCATTATCTTTGGCGGTCGCTACGACACCTATCTGCAAAACTCGGTCTTCTACTCGCATCGCCGCGCTAACCCAACCGGACGCATCGCCTCGGTCATCAGCCTCAATCAAGACTAAGCCCTAGTGCGGGCGCTCTCTGGCCAATAGTGCGTGCCCTAAAGGGTGAGCCCCAAAGAGCGTACCCAAAAGGGTGGACCCATCGCGTGGGTGGGCTCCTCTTGTGGGCGTGCCCAAAGTGTGCGGGCGCTAACTTTGCGCGCGCATGCCCCTTGCTATAATCCTGCTAGGCAGATGAGATAAGGGGGCGTGATGGCAGAGCACTTGGTGGTCGAACGTGGTTTTTGGGCCCGCTTGTTTTTGGGCCGTTTGCGCCTGGAGCATCACCCCGAAGTGCTCAAAGTGGTGGTGCAGCGCAAGGGCCGCGATCAAGTCATTTCTTACTCAGAGCTCAAGAGCTTTGTGGTTTATGGGCGCACCTGCCGCTTGGGGCTCGACTCCCAGGTGGTACTTGCTACTTGGTTGCCACCATCTGAGCTGGCTTTATTTGGGCGCGCGGTTAGCGCCGGACTCATTGAGTATCATCGTGAGGCGTGTCGTCCGGCCTTAGAGGCGGCACTGGCCTATCGCACGCACTATGTGCGCGATAGTGAGTGGCCGCAGTGTGCTCAGGTTATGACGGAGCTACGCCAAAGCCTAGACTTATGTCGCTCCCATGGGGTGGACCCTTTGCAGGGACAGC
Organism: uncultured Anaerobiospirillum sp.; assembly: GCA_944390115.1. Classification (GTDB taxonomy): domain Bacteria; phylum Pseudomonadota; class Gammaproteobacteria; order Enterobacterales; family Succinivibrionaceae; genus Anaerobiospirillum. Next base: position 7,650 of record CALXOW010000050.1, on the reverse strand, counting down.
CTTTTTCTGCTGAGGAGATTGCCTTTCTCTCACAAGTCAGCACGCTCTCCGATGAGGACAAGTTGCGGCAGTTGGTGCGGGATAACGCTGAACGCGTAATTCTGACGCAGCACGCTGCTTTTCTGGATCAGGTGGAGAAATACCCGCTCAACGCTGAGCAGCGTTTGGCAGTAGTGCGCACCAATGACCGCAATCTGATTTTGGCCGCCGCCGGTACCGGTAAGACTTCTGTGATTGTGGCCAAGGCGCTGTACTTGCTGCAAAGCGGTGCCGCTTTGCCAGAAGATATCCTCATCATGGCCTACAACAAGGCCGCAGCTGAAGAGCTCAAGGAGCGCCTTAACGCCTGTGCGGAGCGCGCGGGCATCGATGGCTCTAATGTGCAGGCCAGTACCTTCCACGCGCTTGGACGTAGTGTCTTGGTCGATTGTGATTGCGCCGCGCGGGTATCGGTCTTAGCGACCGATGAGCATGCCTTCAGCGATTGGCTCAATCGCTGGCTCTTTAGCTATCTCACCGTAGATCCGGCCCGGATCCAACAATTCATCAACCTCTTTATGGGCTCGGTGCTCTTTGATCAAGTGCTCAAGGAACACACGCTGCAAAGTGAGCACACCGAGGCCAAGGAGCAAGAGACGCTGCTGCAAGCACCGCCTGAGCTCTATCGCACCCTGAATAACGAAAAGGTTAAGTCGCGCCAAGAGGTACATATCGCCAATTGGCTGGCCACTCATGGTGTGCCCTATCACTATGAAGAGCGCTATGTGACCAAGCTGCGCTTGGTTCCGGACTTTGACTACAAGCCCGATTTTCACATCATCAGGCCGCGCGCGGCGGGGAGTGCGCCTGATGATGAGCCGCCTATCTACCTTGAACATTACGGCATTGACCGGGCTGGCAATACTAAGCCGGGCATCGATAAGGTCGCCTATAACGCTCTGATTGAGCGCAAGCGCCAGGTACATAAAGAGCATGGCACCATTCTCCTAGAGACCTTCTCCTACGAGTTCAGCGAGAAGACGATCGATGATCGCTTAGAAGAGCTGATGAAGTCGGTGGGGATCCCATTGCGTCCGGTCAGTCCTGAGGAGCTCTTGCAGAAGATTAAAGGCAACAAAGGCTTTGGCGAGCTCAACGAGTTGCTCAAACGCTGTGTCCAAGTGATTCGCGAATTTAATTACAGCCGCAATGATTTGCTGCAACGCTATCAGGACGCCGGGCTACGCTATGCCACTGATTACGCTGATTTCTTTGCCCAGCTCGTCCATGACTACCAGGCTTATCTCAACGAGCGCGGTGAAATCGATTTCTGTGACATGATTGTCCGGGCTAGCGAGTTGGTCGCTGATGGCAGCTTTAGCCGCAGCTGGCGCTATATCTTGGTCGATGAGTTCCAAGATATTTCCCTAAGCCGTTTGCAGCTGCTCCAAGGTCTGCTTAAGTGTAATCCGAAGTGCGTCTTGACCTGTGTGGGCGATGACTGGCAGGCGATTTACCATTTTGCAGGCGGTATCCTCGACGCTACCGTGCACTTTGACCGCTACTTTGGCTCATATACCTTAACCAAGCTGGTCCAAACTTACCGCTACCCGCCTTCGATTGCGGCCACGGCTGGTACCTTCGTCCAAGAAAACCCACAGCAATTTAGAAAGGACGTGGTGAGCCTGCAAGAAGATAGTGGCGTTAAGGTGCATTTGCTCGATGCTAAGGAAATGGGCGCGTTCACCGTTTCCTCCTTGTTCTGCCACAAGCTGCGGGGCCTTAACTATGTGCACAGTGCTATTACCAGCGCGATTGCGGCACTCTACCAAGTTCAAGTCATTCTCAAACAGCACCCCGACGCCACAGTGGCGGTGATCTCACGCTACAACAAGGTGCTCGCTGGCATTAGCTCTTACCTTGAGCACATCAATGATTTCCCGGCCAATGCCTTGTTGAACCAGGAGCCTCCCCTTGAGCTCACGGAGGATGAGTTCCGTGCGGCCGAATGCTTGCAGCTTGACTCGGCGCTCTTTAGTCCGCGCGACAAAAAGCGCAAGGAGCAGCTCAAGGCGCAGATAAAGCTGTGGACTATGCACAAGGCTAAGGGCTTAGAGGCTGACTACATCATTTTGGCGGGCTTTTACGGCGGCGATTTCCTGTCATTCCCGTGCCGCATCAAAGATAGCGAGATCCTAGCCTGCCTTTTAGATAACAACGAAGACTTCAAGGATGCTGAAGAGCGCCGCCTGTTCTACGTGACTTTGACTCGTGCTAAGCACGACGCTTACCTGATCTGTGACACCTCGATGCCGGTATCGGCTTTTGCCGCCGAGCTCTTGCACCCGAAATATCGCATTGACCTGCAAGTCAAATCGTTCAAAGAAACCTATCTACGCCAGTATGGCTGCAAGGTGTGCAACAGCGGCACCTACCAACTAATCCAGGGGCAATTTGGTCCGTACTACGCCTGCACCAATCCGGCTTGCCCCAGCAAGCCCCGTATTTGCGCCAAGTGTGGGGCGCCGAGTGTGGATCAAAAGGGCTACTCAGAGTGCACGAATCCGCAGTGCGGTGAGCGTATTCCGCTGTGCGAGCGCTGTGGCCGCCCGCTGAAACTCCGTGAAGGCCGCTACGGCCAATTCTATGGCTGCTCAGGCTATGGCCTGCCGGATGATGCCTGTACCTTCACCAAGAACTACGAGGCCATTCAGCGTCTCTTGCAGCGCAAGTAAGCCTTCTGCTTAAGACTGAGCTCCATACTTCAGCCCCAGACTTCCTTACGGGAACTCTGGGGCGTTTTATTTGGTGGGCAATAAGCATCGATAAATTTAGGTATTAAGCACGTAAAAAGAAACGTTAGCACTATTCATGTGCTGACACTGTGTCTAGTGTTTGCCAAGGAGTGGTTGAAGGATCGTGGCTTGATTGTGATGCGGCTAAAAGCAAGTTTGAACCAGGTCTATCAACTTGTGTACAAACCATCATAGGCAGAATAAGCTTAAGATAAGGTGAGCATAGGGTGATAGTGTTCTGATCTTTGATCGTGTAATTCGATCATAGATTTTTAAGGCTGAAGCTGAGGTTAATCATTTGTGCGTACAATGTGATCATTTCCACATAAAACTTGCTCTATTGGTTAAAGCTGATCGTATAATGAGCCCGTCAAACACAAACTTAAGGAGATTTTCTTATGGCTAAGATCAACAAGGTCTGCCGCATCTCGTTGATGGGCGGATTAATCGGTGCGATTACCACCAACCCGCGTCGTGCCTTAGACAATGCGATTGCTGAGGCCAATGCCGATGGCTGGAATTGCCATCAGATCCTGCCGCACCACACGACCAATCTGTTCATGGTTATTGTTCAGATCCTTTGTCTGTGCTGCACGGTGGGCTTATGGACTTTTGGTGCGGGCTACCTGCTTCTAATGGAAAAGGAAAGCAACCGTTAGCCTGACTTTATCGGCAGTAGTGCTCCCCTGCGTAAGCAATTGGTGAGCGTTATCTCATGTGCTCCCACGTAAAACAGTGGGCGTGCGCGCACTGCGACTCGGGCGTCTTGTTCATGCAAGGCGCCTTTTTATTGCGGGACGGTACTGGCAGGTTAGGCGCGGTGAGGTCAAGCGTGTGTGTGGGCTAAGTGCGAGGGCGGTGCTTCAGGGGGTGGGTTGCGGCAAAACGCATAGAAATGGGGTGCAAACTCAGGGGGTAAGGGTGGGTAAAAAATATTTTGGGCGGGTGCCTTTAATTTTAGCGTGAGTGGCTCCATATCATAGTGTGTAAGAGCTCAGGGCCAAGTCCCAAGTGCCTTACCGCGCAAAGCGCAAGCGCTTTAAAGCTCCTAGTTAAGCTTTAAGGTGGTGACTACTTGGAGGTAGTCGCGCGCTAGCAACACAACTTAAGGTGTAACCAATGCTTGATGCCTTAAGGCTCACAGCATTGGGCTCTTAGGAGCGGTGGTACTGAGGTACGCGCGGCGTACTAGCGTGGGGGCAGGGCTTGAGCTTAGGTAGAGATTTTTTGGAGGAACGAAATGCGTTTAGAGCGTTTTACCGTTAAGTTCCAAGAAGCCTTATCTGATGCCCAGTCGTTAGCCGTTGGTCATGACAACCAATTTATCGAACCGGTGCACCTGATGGCGGCATTGGTCAACCAAGAGGATGGATCGGTTCGTCCTCTGTTGGCTTTAGCGGGTTCCGATCCTCAAGCGGTAAAACTCTTGGTCGATCAGGCAGTAGATAAGCTGCCACGCGTCCATGGTGTCGGCGGTGACCTGCAATTGTCGCCACAATTGGGCAAGATGCTCAACTTAAGTGACAAGTTGGCCCAGAAGTACAAGGACAGCTATATCTCCTCAGAGATGTTTGTCCTGGCGGCCATGGAGACCGAGAACGATTTAAAGCGCATCTTAGAGCAGTGCAACTTAACCAAGGAAAAGTTGCTCAAGGCTTTGGAGACGGTGCGCGCGGGCAATCAAGTCGATAGCGAGAACGCTGAAAGTGCCCGTGGTGCCTTAGCTAAGTACACCATCGATTTAACCGAGCGCGCAGAGCAAGGCAAGCTCGACCCAGTGATCGGCCGTGACGAAGAAATTCGCCGCACCATGCAGGTACTGCAACGTCGTACCAAGAACAACCCAGTCTTGATTGGTGAGCCAGGTGTCGGTAAGACCGCCATTGTCGAAGGCTTAGCCCAACGTATCGTCAAGGGCGAGGTGCCAGAGGGCCTGCGCAACAAGCGCGTGCTGACTTTGGACTTAGGTGCCTTGATCGCCGGTGCTAAGTACCGTGGTGAGTTTGAGGAGCGTTTAAAGTCGGTCTTAAATGAGCTGGCCAAGCAAGAAGGCAAGGTCATCTTATTTATCGATGAGCTGCATACTATGGTCGGCGCCGGTAAGGGCGAGGGCTCGATGGACGCGGGCAATATGCTCAAGCCAGCCTTAGCCCGTGGTGAATTACACTGCGTTGGTGCGACCACCTTAGACGAGTATCGCCAGTATATTGAGAAGGACGCCGCCTTAGAGCGTCGTTTCCAAAAGGTCCTGGTCGATGAGCCATCAGTTGAGAACACGATTGCGATTCTGCGTGGCTTAAAGGAGCGCTACGAGATTCACCACCACGTCGAGATCACCGATCCGGCGATTGTGGCAGCGGCAACCTTATCCAATCGCTATATCAGCGATCGTCAACTGCCAGATAAGGCGATTGACCTGATCGATGAGGCCGCCGCCAGCATCCGCTTACAGATTGACTCGAAGCCAGAGCCGTTAGATCGCTTAGATCACAAGCTGATCCAATTGAAGATGGAGCAGCAGGCGGTTAAGCAAGAGACGGATGAAGCCAGTAAGAAGCGTCTTGAAGCCATTGAAAATGAGATAGCTGAGAGCGAGACGGAGTATCGCCGCTTAGAAGAGATCTGGAACAATGAGAAGATGATGCTCGAGGGCACCCAGAAGTTTAAGGTTGACCTCGACAATGCTCGTCATGAGTTTGAAGTCGCTAAGCGCAATGGCGACTTGGCCAAGATGAGTGAGCTGCAATACGGCGTCATCCCAGATTTAGAGCGCAAGCTTGAGGCCGCTGGTAAGGCTGAGAATCAGCACACCGAATTGCTCAAGAACAAGGTTACCGATGCCGAGATTGCGGAAGTGGTTTCGCGTGCCACCGGTATTCCGGTAGCCAAGATGCTCGAGGGTGAGCGTGAGAAACTCCTGCGCATGGAGGACAACTTACACCAGCGCGTCATCGGTCAAGATGAAGCCGTTACTGCGATTGCTTCGGCGATTCGCCGTAGCCGTGCGGGATTGTCCGATCCAAACCGCCCAATTGGCTCGTTCTTGTTCTTAGGTCCTACCGGTGTGGGTAAGACCGAGTTGTGCAAAGCGGTAGCTCAGTTCATGTTTGATACTGAAAAGGCGATGGTTCGTATCGATATGTCTGAGTTTATGGAGAAGTTCTCAGTCTCGCGTCTGGTCGGTGCTCCTCCAGGATATGTCGGCTATGAGCAGGGCGGTTATTTAACCGAGGCGGTCCGTCGTCGCCCATACTCGGTGATCTTGCTCGATGAGATTGAAAAGGCGCACCCAGATGTCTTCAACATCTTGCTGCAAGTCTTAGACGATGGCCGTTTAACCGATGGTCAAGGGCGCACCGTGGACTTCAAGAACACGGTGATCATTATGACCTCGAACTTGGGCTCGTCCATGATTCAAGAGGAGAGTGGCAAGATCCCATATGATGAGATCAAGGCTAAGCTCTTCACGATCCTGGAAAAGAACTTCAAGCCTGAGTTCTTGAATCGTATTGATGAGACCGTGGTATTCCACCCATTAAGCCACGAGAACATCAAGCAGATCGCCAAGATCCAGCTCAAGACCTTAAGCCAGCGCTTAAAGGATGCAGGCCTTGAGGTTGAGGTTGCCGATCACGTTTACGATTACGTGGCTAAGGTGGGCTTTGATCCAATCTTTGGTGCTCGTCCATTACGCCGTGCTATTCAAAACGAGATTGAGGATCCGCTCTCCACTAAGATTCTGCAAGGTGAGCTGATGCCAAATGTCGAGTATGTCTTGGACATTAGCGATGAGGGCGCTTTGTCTTGCACTAAGAAGCAAGACGGGAGTCGTCCCCGAGCAGAAGTAGCAGGCGGTCAGCGCGGCTTAGCGCAGTCGCGTAACGTCCAGCTCAATCCACGTGCTAGCGGCGGTAGTAGTGGGGCCACGCCGGGCATTAGCTCCGGGGTACCAGGTAGCTTGCCGCACAATGGCCCAAGCTTTGGCGCGCGTTAAGAGCTACAAAGGACCAAGCAACAAAGGATCAGGGGCCGAGCAAACGGGGGCCCTGATTAAACATCATTAGATTTTGGCTTGCCCCAGTGGTAAGCTAGCTCCAGAAGAAGAAAGGAAGAAAGTATAGTGCAGTGCGTTCGCGCACTGCCCAAAAAGGTCTGATCGTGGTTTAACCAAACTACGGCCAGGCCTTTTTTATTGCCTGTAGCGCAGACAAGGTCTGCGGTTAAGAGCGATAGGGGAAAGCCGTTCCCGATAGGGGAAAGCTGGGAACGACCGGGTAAGACTGTGTCCTGCGCGCTCAAGCAGTGAGCGCTTAGCTTTTAGGAACGGCAGCTCAAAGGGTAAAACCGAGCGCAAGGGTAGAGAGAGTGAACTCTTGCTGGTAAATATCAAGGGACAGCAGCGCACTATGAGCTACAAGGAACGGCACGGAGGCTGAGACGCAAAGACAGAGCGAGCTGGTCCGTGCGGAGCAAAATCGCGTGGAGTGGAGTGGGCGTTGAGCTGAGTGGGCTGGACGGCGTGAGTGTTGAAGTACGCGGGTTGATCGGGCGTAAAGCGAGGGGTAGGGAGAGAAAGTGAGGGCTGAATTGAGGGCTGATGAGGGGAGAAGTGGGGTTGTAGGTCCCTAGGCAGGTAACTTTTCAGTGTACCTGATTGTTGGGGATGTTGGCATTAAAATAAAGTTAAATGACGTGACCTGGGTCACTAAACCGCATAAAATAGCTTTTCCTTGAGGTTTTTGTGAGCTAAGATTAAGCTAGGCGATTAGGGATTTTTAAAAAAGTGTTGACCGCCGGTCAAAAATCTCTAAAATACGCATCCGTTGTCACGCAGCGATGCGCTGACAAAAACCAAAGCCCAGCGCTTTGGGGTTCT
>CALXOW010000049.1 GCA_944390115.1 uncultured Anaerobiospirillum sp. | reverse complement strand
AGCGCTGAGATATCAGTTTGGTTCATGCGGCTACACCAAGTTAACGCAGAGTAAGCTAGTGACGTTGACCAAAATGGCCTATTTTAGCTATTTCTTTCTTGAAATAATTATATATGCACCACTCCGCAGTTCACGTTTTGATTACGTGCTGCTGGAGTTCAATGAACATCGGCACTTGTACACGGACTTACCAGACGCTAAGCCGTCCTTCTATCAGTTTAAGAACTTTTACTACAACCGGGTGAAAACCGCTGAGCGTGCTGAGAACTGATGAGCTTAGTTTGGGTAGATGGCTTGCTGTTTTTATCATTAAAAAAGTCAGGGCCCTAGTTAAGATTCCGCAATCCGCTCTAGGGCATCCTGACTCGGTCGAAGATTTCTCTCTTCTAAATATGGTCATCTTCGCGGTTTGGGGCAAGTGACTTAGAGCCTATGCCTTGCGCCGCATGTCTTTATTAAATGCAAAGCTGGTGCCAAGATTTCAAATCCAAGGTGAGCCTTATCTAGACTTATGGCTTCAACGCCGTTAAAAGCGCATGCATAGGCCATTGTGGCACCTTAAGGCCCAGAGAAAACTTGAGACTTGCAGCTAGCACTGCCACTTTTGGGTACTTCCAAGGTAAAAGTGCCTAGATCTTGGCACCACCTCCATTGCCTTCTGCTTGGTAGGCGTTACCTGGTGTTTGCAGGCGCAGGCTTGCGCAGTAAGGCCCTGCCTTTAAGGTCATTGCTGGCACTGGGCGTCATGATGTCCCGTTGACCTATGGCATCTCTACCGTCATAGGGGCAAGATCCTCATCACTTTGGCAAATTGGATCCGGCGAGAGCTTGCCAGCCTGTCGCAGGCGCAGTGTCGCCCTTGGGCGCTGCGCTGTAATAAATGAGATCTGCGTGATCGGAGATCGATTGCGGATCGTACCTTAAGCAGTGCTCGGACTTAGAGGCACTTTGCTAGCAAGGCTGCTTTGCTCTCAAGGCTTCCCTGTTCTCAAGATTCCTGTACCAGGCGCCGCTTACTAAGTTCGCCTCAGCGGCCGCATCAATGGTAGGGGCGCGCACTTCAGGTTGGCCCGTAGGGTGGAGCTGAGGAATGAGCTATGTTCTGAGGCAGGCATTGGTTGCGGCAGGGCGCAGAGCGGCGTAGGATAGTGCTTGAAGGTGCGGGCGCTGGACTGTCTGGGTGGACTGGCGAGAAGTTCTGATTAGCGCGAGAGCAAAATAAGTTGATTTTCTGCGGAATCGCTGCCGTTTCGTGAAATTGGGGAGATAAAGTCTTTAAAAATATTTTTCTCAGTTTTGAAATTGTTTTCACGCATCTTTGCATTTCTTGCGCTGGCAGCGCATTATTTGAACTACGTCAAATTTTGTGTGAAGTTTGAGCGGCAAAAAGGCGCAAAACCGCATCATTATTGGGCATTTATGGGGTAGTGCCACCTTGGGCAGGATTATCTATAGATACAAAATTGGCGCTAGGTTGTGCGCTTTTGCGTGAGCTGGCGCAATCTTGCCATCGGGATAGACAAGCCATTTACGGTACTTATGTAATGTGCTGGCGAAAAATCTGTGATGAGTCTTGCAAAATACGGCAAATGCCTTAAAATGGACACACTCCTTATGTTTGTGTTTGTTAGTGCGATTTTATCCGAGGCCAAGCAATTTGGCTTATCGCGATGAAAAATTGCGCTTAAATGCTCTAAAGCTCTTCACAGGGCTTTAGAGCATTTCATTTTTAAGGCCAGTAAAACGCGATTTATGCGCGGTTTTCACTTCTTGTTGCAACTCTTTTGCAACAATTTTTACCTTCCCTTGACTTTTGGTTTTTAAGCCAATTTTCGCCTTTTTATATCTATTCTATCACGCTAAGCTTGATTTCACCTTGATCTTTCCGCGTGAGCCCTGGCTTAGTGCCGTCAAATCGCCTTTATTAGCTACCCCACAAATCTTGCACTTCCGGCGCGCGCCGGTTGGTGTGAGCGCGTATTTATCGGCTTTTATGGTCTTGGCAGGCTTGGGGGCGCGCTTTGAGCAACTCGCAGTTGTCCCCTAAAGCAGGCGGTGCTCCTGTCTGATGGCCGAGCGGCACAGGCTGTATTGGCTCCAATGTGACCTGTGATGCTCTCATGCGATCTGGGCTTTTGCTCTTTGTGACGCTTAATTAGAAGCGGTAGGACAGGTCGGCCGCGACGTTCAAGCCGTCCAGATTAGAGCCGGTCAGCGCGCCGCAGGTGAATCCGGCGGCAAAGCCGTTAGCAAACTTAAGCTGCGCGCCGAGATTGAGGTAGGCGCCGCTGCGCCCATCGCACTCTAACTCCGAGGCAAAAGCTGGAGCGTTGGCATCGCGGAAGGAGGTGTCAGTGCTATCTTGGTTATCAAGGAGGTCGTAGCACCAGGCGGCGTCGGCTGTGAGCTTGAAACTGGTGCCTGACTCGGTTTGCCGCTCCCATTGCAGGCGCCAGCCGAGCTCCAGTGGCATGCTGTCATAGCTGGTGCTCTCTACTTTCAGCGCGGCGGGACCGCTTTCCTCAATATCAGGAGTGCGCAGCAGCGCATAGTTGAGGCTGCCCACAGGACCGGTGCGCAGGCTATAGTTAGCGCCGTTCCACAGTAGAGCATAGCCCAGTGCTGTCTGCACGGTACCGATAAAGGCCTGCCAGTCGCTTTCCATGTCAGCGTGGTAACTGCCCACGCTCAGACTGCGCTCGAGATCGCCATCCTGTAGTCCGGCGCGCACACTGCCTTGGAAGTAAAAGCCGGTGTCACTCGGACGGTACATGGTGCGTATGCCCGCTAAGATACTTTGGGCATCGGCCGAGGCCTGGTGCCTGCCGTCAATGTCGGTGTTAAGCGCGCTTAAGGTCAGATTGACGCCGACGCTCCAGCTGGGGCTTAGTTTGGTGTCAGCTCCTACTACGGCGCTAAAGCCGTCACTATCCCAAGCGGCATGGTCGGAGTCGTAAGCGCTGTAGAGTACGTCGCCGTAAATGCGCGTGCTCTCGGTTAGCGGCTCAGCCCATTGCTTAAATAGCAGTAAGCGATCTTGAGCTTTCAGCTGGCGTAGGGTGGCCTGGGCAGCGGCGTTGTAGCTTTCCGCGCTGAGCGTGTGCAGGGCACTTGTTATGTCTTGGCCTGAGCTGTCTGAGAAGTCCAGCTCTTGCAGCAGTGGGGCATAGGGAGAGTTGGTTGTGTCGGCTAAATAAACTAAGGCCTGGCCCGTGGTCGCGGTAGCAGCGCTGTCGGCATACTGGGCGTAAGCGTCAGGAGTGCGGCCTACTTCGGCGGCCGTCAAGAAAGTGATGGCGCCAGCTGAGCTCTGGGTTTGGAGCTGTTCGTGGGTGACGCTTAAGGTCGGCGAGGTCGGCACTTCCAGCTTGGCCTGAGCAAAATTGCCGCTGATGGCGCTGCTCTCGAGCGTGACCTCGGCCGCGATGCGGGTGCCGTTGTGGTAATAGGTTAGTGGCTGTGGTATGGCTAAGGTGCCCGCTAAGTGAGCTGTTCCGATGTGTGCTTTAGCGCCGTTGGGCAGGCGCAGGATGCTATCGTCAGCTAAGTGCATCTCCTGCGTTATTAGGGCGTAACCCGCATCATCGTGTCCTAATAGCGTCAACTCGCCGTAATTGGCTAGTGATAAGGTATTGGTATAGCCCAACACCGTGAGCTGGCCGTTGCGCAAGGTCAGATCAAAGCTCTTCGGTCCGTCAATCGAGCCGTAGAGCGTCAAGTTAAAGTCCTGCCGGGCGGCACGAGCGGCGCGGTTAGCGTGGACAGTTTTGGCGGTGCGGGCGGTGGTAGCAGCACCGAAATTGAGATCGGTGGTGAGATCGATCCCGGAGCTGGGATCTCGGGCGGCTGCGGTGATGTAGGGGCTGTTGGGATCCCACTGCGATACTATATCGCCGTAGATGTGCGCTCCGGGTAGAATGTTGATCTCCTGCACTAGGGCGTTGTCTGCGATGTAGAGGGCGGCCTGCGTCGCGGCTAAAGTGCCGGTTATGTTGACTTGGTCCATCAGGGCGCCGTCATTGCTGAGCGCAATGCCGTCAGCATCACGGACCTCCCATTGCCAAGCTCCATTTTGCAAGTGGGACATACAATCTGCATCCTCAATACACCAGATGTAGGAGCCGCGCCGTTCGGAATAATTGCCCAGGAGATTGCCGCCAAAATCAAAGCGTAGGGCTATGCCGCTGTCACCTAAGGCGGTCACGGTACCGCCCGCATTGAGGGTGTGATTCTTACCGTAGGCAAAGAGCACTCCGGTGCCGTTTGGTCCATCAGCTCTAATCTGGGTGTCGTCTCTGATTGTCACGGTGTTGTTCGCGCCGTCGACCCGGATGCCGGTGCCGCCAGCGCCACCTGCGAGCAGGTCGGCGGCCTGGGTGACATCATTGTCACTGCCGTAGATGTGCAGACCAGTGCCTAAGGTGGCGGTATTAACCTCACCTGGGAGATATGCGCTGCCATCGGCCGTGCGGGCGTAAAAGCCCTGATGATTGACGATGGTCTGGTGGTCGGCGTAAATGGATCTGCCGTAGAAGTTTTTGCGATCGATGGAGTAACCCAGATCCTGCATTGCCGCCAGCTCGACCTCCATAAAGAAGGTGTAGTTGCGGTAATTCTGGTGGCTCATCATCGAGCGGTCGAGCTCAAAGTGCGACAGCTCAGCAAACAAACCATTTTCATCGTACTCCATGCCATTCATCGGGATGCCAGGTAGAGCTGAGCCCGCCAAAACCTCACTGACATGTGGCCCCTTAAAGTAAACGCCGGATCGTACGCCTAGACCGACCAAAAACACGCTGTCGTCAAAGTCAGCCGGATCCTGGGTTGCGGCATCAAAGTACGTAAGCTCCATGCCGTGCTGATAGCGGGTGCCGCGCAGGTCATAGAGGAAATTATTGTAATTGGTCTCATAGCCTTCATCGAAGAGGATACCTAAGGCATGACCGAGCTCATGAAAAATGGTGGCGCTGTAGTCAAAGCCGCTGCCGTCGGGCAGCGCATACCAGTAATCGGGGTAAATAAAGTCAAGGCCCGCTCCAATCACCACAAGTAAGGGGTACTGGGTGTTTTCATTGTGCGCGATTTGCGCAATCGGTGCGGGCAGGTATGCGAGTTGACCGGACGCGTCGATGTTGGGATAGTAGGTGGCTGCCGCGTTTTGGTAGTTTTCATTTTTACCCACGATCTGGACTTTAACCGGCGTGCTATTGACCGCTCCTGGGCCTAAGATCTCAGCCCACAAAGATCCGGCCAGCTGCAGCCCAGCCAATTCTTGGTTATTGAGCGCCCGCTCGGCATGGGCAGCGGGGACGCCACCAAAAATCTCCGGCTGATCAAAAGCGTCCTCGCCTGCAGCTAAGATCTCATACTCAAAAAACGGCCTGCCCTCATAGTAAACGTACTCGGTGGTTGCGGCGTGCGCCTGCTGTAGTGCAAGTAGGCATAACAACTCGACCGCGCAGCTCAAAGCAGAGCGCCGTACCGTTACGGTGCTGCCAATCGAGGTGGCCTTATGGGAATTTGTGTTCATGCGCAACTCCTGGGGGCTGTTGCCAATTTGAAAAGATAGCCACCTGCCTTAATCAGTCATTCCCAAGTAGCAAGGGCAGAGCTCTAGCGGGGCGTTCATTAATTTACAACAGCTCTCTCCTTATGTTGTCTCTTGGCCTAAGCCGTTTGAGGTGGGCCGTAATTCCATAATAAGGATGAAGCAGCCAATATGCCCGCAAATTATGCTTTAGCGGTGATCGGGCTCACGATCGCACTCTATCTATCCCGATTGTGCCCCCTAAATTGACTCTGCAGCTTGGCACGCTTCAGTGCACAAGACGGATATTGAGGTTACCTTTGCTTGCTCTGGGCGCTTATTAAGCACTGAGAGCCAGGGGACGCGCTGTGCGCTCCGCACTTGCTTAAGCATGCCCCGTGCTTGATTAAGTGGGGATTGTTCCCAACTAATTGCCCTGGGGCAGCAATAAGCTGGTGGTTAGGTGTTCAGGGCCGCGCTGCTGCACGGTAGAGCTATTGCTGGGGCGATGTGCTGCCTCATTTCTTCACTCTGTGTTCTCGCAAGATAGCAACGCGCGTAGGCCGCATCGTAGGCAGGTCTGCGGGAGTAGGGCGGATGTTGTGGGCTGTCGGGGCTTGCTGGGGTGGGCGTTTGGGGCCGTTTATTGTCTTTTTTGAGGGGTGGGGCGCTTTAGTGGGGAGTGGTGGTCTTTTTGGGTGAAATTGTGCTTGCTTGGGACGGGGGTTATTGCTAGAATATGTCGCTAATTTTTTGAGCGTCAGGATGATGCTGTCTAGTAATTACCTCTCTTAAGCAGGACGCTTTAGAGTGCTTTTGGAACCATAACCTTAATGGAATCAATGTCTTTTGCCGAACTCTTTGAAGAGTCGTTACACGAAAACCAAGCCCGTCCAGGTACCATCGTATCTGCTCATGTCGTAGCTATCAATGATGACTACGTCATCTTAGATGCAGGCCTGAAGTCCGAGTCTTCTGTTCCAGTTGAGCAGTTCAAGAATGCCGCTGGCGAGCTCGAGATTGCAGTTGGCGATGACGTCCCGGTCGTACTCGAGTCGATCGAGTCGGGCGACGGCGAGACTGTTCTGTCCCGCGAGAAGGCCAAGCGTAATGAGGCTTGGGCTAAGCTCGAAGAGGCCTTCAAGAACGAAGAGTCCGTCACCGGTGTAATCGATGGCAAGGTAAAGGGTGGCTTCACCGTTCAGTTAGGCGGTATCCGCGCTTTCTTACCAGGCTCTTTAGTAGATGTTCGCCCAGTACGCGAGACCACTCACTTAGAGGGCAAGGAGCTTCAGTTCAAGGTTATCAAGCTTGATCAGAAGCGCAACAACGTAGTGGTATCCCGTCGTGCTGTTATTGAGTCCGAGAACTCCACCGAGCGCGAGAATGTCCTGGCTAACTTACAAGAAGGCCAAGTCATCAAGGGTATCGTTAAGAACCTCACTGACTACGGTGCATTCGTTGACCTGGGCGGTGTTGACGGCTTATTACACATCACCGATATGGCTTGGAAGCGTGTTAAGCACCCATCCGAGATCGTTAATGTCGGCGATGAGATCCAAGTTAAGGTTCTCAAGTTTGACCGTGAGCGTCAACGCGTCTCCTTAGGCTTAAAGCAATTAGGCGAAGATCCTTGGGCTAATATCGCTGCTCGCTTCCCAGTTGGCTCGAACATCGAAGGCAAGGTCACCAACTTAACTGACTACGGCTGCTTCGTTGAGATCCAAGAGGGTGTTGAGGGCTTAGTCCACGTCTCCGAGATGGATTGGACCAACAAGAACATCCACCCATCGAAGGTTGTCTCGGTGGGCGATCATGTCACCGTTAAGGTCTTAGAGATCGACGAGGATCGTCGTCGTATCTCCTTAGGCTTAAAGCAGTGCAAGCCAAACCCATGGATTGAGTTCGCTGAGGCTCACACCAAGGGTGACCGTGTCACCGGCAAGATCAAGTCGATCACCGATTTCGGTATCTTCATCGGCTTAGAGGGTGGCATTGACGGCTTAGTTCACTTATCCGACATCTCTTGGCAGCAGTCGGGTGAGGACGCTGTTCGCGACTTCAAGAAGGGCGACGAGATCACCGCTATTGTGCTCCAGGTTGACCCAGATCGCGAGCGTATCTCCTTAGGCTTAAAGCAGATCGCTGATGATCCATTTGCTGACTTCTTAGCTAGCCACCACAAGGGCTCCTTAGTCACCGGCACCGTTGAGGATGTTGATGCACGTGGCGCTACTGTTAAGTTAGCTGAGGGTGTTACCGGCTATATCCGCGTATCTGATATCTCGCGTGACCGCATCGATGACGCTTCCTCCGTATTACACGTTGGTGATACCGTTGAGGCTAAGTTCATCACTGTTGATCGCAAGACCCGTCAGCTGACCTTATCCATCCGTGCTAAGGATGAGGCTGAGGAGAAGGAAGCTTTAGAGTCCTTAAACGACAAGCAACAGCAAGAGGCTGCTCCAACCGCTATGGCTGCCGCCTTCGCTGCCGCTGGCCGCTCCGAATAAGCTTGAGTCCAGCGTTATCGCAGGATAACGAGGTCAGGGCACATGCCCTGGCCTTGCAAAAACCTAGATAGGGAAGCCTATCTAGGTTTTTTATTGCCTGTTTGCGGGCAAAACAGGCTGGTAGCGCTTGCCCCGCAAAAGTCCGGATCGGCGCAGCCTAATGCTATAATCCTATAACGGTTAATTAATAGGGGTACGGTCATGAGCGAACTATCACTGGAAGAGCAAAAGCGTCAGGCCCTGTCTTATCTGGAGAAAGCACGAGCCACGCGCGCGCAGGGATCGACTGCGCTGCATGACTCAGCTGCGGCGCCGGGCTCAGCGTCAAACTCTGCGCCCGATACTGCTCTGTCGTCTGATGCAGCGCCAATGCGCCATGACGCGCTCTTAACTTCCGTTGATTGTGCCGAGCTTGCCCCTGAGGTTAAGGCCGCCTTGGCCGCAAGTCCTTATACTCATCTGGGCACGTCTTCTGTGGCAGTGCCGCGCACAACTGTGTCACCGCGCGCTACCACGATCTTTAGCTCTGACTCTGATGCGGCCTCTGCTGTTTCCGCTGAGGCGTCCTCTGCTCCGGTACGTTCTGCTCATAAGGCTAAGTCGAGTCAGGCTGAGCCGAGGCAGGCTGAGCCAAGTTCGTTGCGGGAGGCGGCAGCCGAAGCGCTGGGGCTGACGGGGGCGGCGCCGAAGTCGCGCGCACGCAAAAAGTCGGGGCTTAAGGTGCGCACGCACGAAGAGCTCGAGGCCCTGGCCCCTTCGTATGCTGATTTATCGGGGGAGGCTCTGGAGGCGGCACGGCGCCATGAGACCTTCCAGAATCTCTTGGAGCTTGATGCCTTAGTGATCAGCGATAACGTCTATGCCCGTTATTGCGCGCGCATGAAGGCCTTGGGCCTCACGCCGTATCCGCGCCCGGCGCTGTGGGAGTTCAATATCGCCTATGTCTTTGGCGAGCAAGGCCTCATCTCCCGCTCTCTTTCTTATTACCGCCCGCGCCCAGGGCAGATCACCTTTGCCCGGCACGTGTGCGCGGCGATGAGCTCGGGTCAGATCTTGATGGTCGAGGCGGGTACTGGCACCGGTAAGACTTACTCCTATCTGGTGCCGCCGCTAGTGGCGGGGCGGCGCGTCATTGTCTCGACCGGTACTAAGGCGCTGCAAGATCAGCTCACCTCCAAAGATATCCCGAACCTCATCAAGATGCTGGGCTTAAAGCACCATCATCACATCGCCTTAAAGGGCCAGTCGAACTATGTCTGTCGCTATCTCTTGGAGGGGCGTGGCCTGTCGCAGATGATGGCGCGTGAGGCGCAAAAGCTGATTCGCTATGTTGGCGACTGCGCTGATGACATCGACCGCAAGCGCTATCAGGCGACCTTTGGTGAGATTAACTTCCCGATCAATGATGCCACCCGCGCCTTGATTTCTTGTGACTCGGCTCTGTGCCAGGAAATGTCGAGCAATTGCCCTTACGCCAAGCAAAAGTGGCAGTTCTTAAAGAGCTGCGGCGCCTCGGACGATGAGGTCAAAGGCACTAAGAGCGGGGTCGAGGCGACCACCGCCTCGGTCACCGGGCTTAGCACTGAGAGCTCGGGCTGTCCTTATAACCCCGATGATCTGCCTGATGTCACGGGCGATCACTGCTTTATCTTTGCAGCGCGCCATGAAGCTAAAAAGCGCCAGGTGGTCGCGATCAACCATGCCCTGTTCTTTGGTGCCTTGCAGAGCAATAACGGCTTTGCCAGCGTCAACTCGATTTTGCCGTGGCCGGATGTCTTAGTCTTTGACGAAGCCCATACCTTGCCAGAGGTGGGGCGCAACTTCTTTACCCGCCATGTCTCGCTGCGCGAATTGGTCGATCTGCCTGATGTGATGCAGGAGGCCTTTAAGGGCAGCTCGGTCTCGGTCAACTCGGGCTCGTTCCAAGAGGCTAAGTTCAAGTTCTCGCTCTTAGTGCGCACGCTGCAACTTGGTTTGACGCTCTATGATGCCGATAAGCGCAATGTGCTTGATTTCAAGTACCGCCATCAGCGCTACCCGTCGTGCTTTGAGCTCTTAGGCTCGTGTCTGGTGCACCCGCGCGAGCGTGGCTTCTTGGGCGAGGACTCGTATTTAGCGAAGGTTCTCACGAAGCTTGATAACGCGGACTCGCAGGCCTTCTTTGCCCGGCTTAATATCGATTCGGGGGTTAAGACCAGCGCGGCCTTGGAGGCCTTGGGCATCAAGGGCTTAAGTGCGCTTGAGGCTGAAGAATCAAGCGGCGAGGCCGAGCGCTTTAACGGCGCTTCGCATTTAAGTAGCGCCGAGCTGCGTGCTTTAGAGCAGGGCATTAGCGAGCGCTATGCTCAGCTCATTGCCACGTACAAAGCGCAGGAGGCAAAGTCTGGTTATAAGGCCTATAACCGCACCAAGGAAGTCAAACCGTGCCTGGTGCCGCCGGGCGATCGCCCGATGGAGGATGTGCTCTGCGATAGCGCCGGTCAACCGGTGGTCGAGCCTTTCTTCCGCGCCTTAATGGCCGACTTGCTTATGTCCTTGCGCACATTGCATGGCTTATTTGAGGCCAATCGTGAGGCCTCCGATAAGGTCCCGGCCTTAATCGAGCGCAGCGAGGAGCTGGTCGCCTTTATCGGGGACTT
Source organism: uncultured Anaerobiospirillum sp. (assembly GCA_944390115.1). Taxonomy (GTDB): domain Bacteria; phylum Pseudomonadota; class Gammaproteobacteria; order Enterobacterales; family Succinivibrionaceae; genus Anaerobiospirillum. Next base: position 11,480 of record CALXOW010000049.1, on the reverse strand, counting down.
TATGACCACCGATCGCAATAAGCAAGGCGAGCCGCAGTGGGACAATGCTGCCTGGATTGAGATCAATGGCGGCAGTGAAGATCGCCGCACGGGGCGCAAGCGCGATTACACCTATTCCTTGGTGGTCGCGCCAATCGATATCGGTAAGTATCTGGGACCTGCCTTGCGTCAGTTGCGCGATAACGGCACCACCATTGTCTTTGCTTCGGCCACGATTACGGTCAATAACGAATTTACCAAGTTCTGTCGCGATCTGGGTTTGAGTCCATCGGAGGTCATGACCGATATCGTGCCGTCGCCGTTTGACTATGAGAACCACGCTTGTCTCTTGACCTCGGCGCACTTCCCGCAACCGGCGGAAAGTCGCCGCATCATTAAGTGTATCGATATGGTCAAGGAAGCGATCTCCTGCGTCGATGGCGGTGTTTTCTTCCTGACCACCAGCTACTCGATGATGAACGCTGCCGCCCAAGAGCTGCAAACGCTCTTTGGCGCGCGTCGTAAGATCTTAGTGCAAGGCCAGGCGGCGGTACCACGCCTGATGGAAGAGTTCCGCCAGGACGGTCAGGCGATCTTGGTGGGCACCTCCTCCTTCTGGGAAGGCGTTGATGTACCGGGCAAGGCCTTGAGCTTAGTTATCATCGACAAGCTGCCGTTTAAGACCATTGGTGACCCAATGCAGGTGGCGCGTAGTGAATTGTGCACCCACCGGGGCGGCAATTACTTCAAGGATATCTCGATCCCTGAGGCCATAATTATGCTGCGCCAAGGCGTGGGCCGCCTGATTCGTAACGAAGACGACTCAGGCGCCCTGATCATCTTAGATCCACGCTTACAGACGAACAGCTACGGCCAGATCTTCTTTAACTCACTGCCGCCAATGCAGCGTGTCACCACGATCGGCGAGCTAACCTCATTCCTCAATAAGGTCAAAAAGAGCCGGTAGCGCCGCACATGGCGCGCCCTGAGGAGCAGGCCGCCACCGTGCCCGGTGCGGCCGCATTTGAGCGTAAGCAGGGGGCAGGACAGCTCGGAGTAGGGGCGCGTATCGCGCTGCGCCCCGAAGTCGTGACACGCTGAGCTGGAGCCACCACTGGTCTAGTTAAGAGCGCGCGCCATAGGCTTGGGCTGGTTACGCCCGCAGCTTGCTTGGGGCGCTGAGCGCCGCTAACCTTTAGGTAGGCGTAAGAGCGCGGATAGCCCCTTGAGGCCGTGAGCAATATGGCCTGACGCTCGGCGCTGGGCCGCAGTCCCCACGAGGGCCGCAGGTGCCTCAGACCTGGGGCGCTCGCCCAGCGCGAGTCCTTGTAGTCTGAAGCGCTTGGGGCGCAAGCTTATCTGAGCTTGCTCATAACGCCTTGCAAGCGCTGCATAAAGCGATCGCTCTCAAAGCGATCTGCTTTCGGCAAGGGAGTGTTACTCAGTTGCAAGCCCTCATAGCCACGCTTGATGAAAGCCCTAAGCCACTGATAGATCACGGGTCTCGGGGCCAAGATCTGAGCTTTGAGCTCTTTGACGCTTTGCGCCGTACTTACGACCACTAAGATTTGAGCCCGAATTTCATACTGGATCGGCATATTGCCGCGCGCAAGGTACTTTTGGCAGAGCGCGACTTGCGCTCTGAGCTCAGGATTCTCGCTTAGGGCACGCTGCAAATCCTTGATGGCCTGCTCAAGCTTGCTGTTCTGAAACTTTTGCTTCTGACCGCCCTTAGGCTGTTTGGAGCCAGGCTTGCTAGGCTTTGGCTGCTTAGGGCCAGCCTTGGGCTGCTTGAAGCTTGGTTTGCCTTTCTGAGCTTGCTGTAGGCCGGGCTTGCTCTGCTGAGCGCTCGGCTTTGGGGAGCCGAGCTTATGGGGTTGGGGCTGCCCGTCTTGACTGGTTTGGGGCATATTTTCTCCTTAGAGCAGGATATAGCATAGCTCGTTGGGATCGATCATCTGTGGGGTGATCATGTTAGGGCGACCGGGCTTGAGGCGTTTGCGCTTGCTGGCGGCACTGCCAGTGCCCTCGTAGCCCTTGAGGGCTCCTGAAAGGTGATTGGCGCCTTTACTTTGGTTGGGGTTAGTACCTGCTACCGTAAACTCGAGGCCCTCTAAGTAGAGGCAGCGCTGCCACACGTCAGCGGCTTTAAGCTCAATGGCGTGGTCTTGTGAGCCTTGCGCCGCGCGGATCGTGACATTCTTGCCCATATAGACAATCAAGCACAGGCGCGACGCTTCCTCGAGGCGAAACCAGCCTTGGCCTTGGTAGGGGGCCAGGTCGTAGGACTTGTGGGCCTCCCCAAAAAGCTCCTTTAAGCGCACGGTGTTGGCTAAGAGAGTGAGGAGGCTGTGGCGCTGTGAAAACTCATTGCGCTCGAGCACGCTGGCGAGATCTTCGATCTGGCGGCGCGCATCAAAGGTGTAGGGACGCGTGATCTGATAGTGGCGGCGCTCGTCTTGGCCTGCCGGGTGGTAGCGGCGCGCATCGATCGGACCATAGCTGCGCACGCGCGCTAAGTGGCGCATCAGCGCAATAATGGGGTTGATGTTCTCGGCCGTGATCACCGGGCGCTCGACCTCTGGGAGCTCCATGCCTTGCTTGAGTGCTTGTTCGAGCTCGTCGTGGGTCACGTAGTTATAGAGCGAGCGCACCATTGCCTGCTCGAGATCTTGCTCATAGCGTGCTTTGCCTGAGCCAAAGAAAGGCGACTTGAAGTCGGCGTCGGGACCTAAGCCAAAGTTATTGGCGACATCAGCATTGTGACGCTCTAAGGCTGCACGCATCTTTTGCTCGAGGGAAATCGGCTCGTGGGTCTCATCGTCGACCGGGTTAAAGTATTGGGCTTGCTCCTTTTGTGCTTGGGCTTGCTTGCTCTTTTCGGCGGCTAAAAAGGAGTGGACACCAATGGTGCCGGTCTCAGGGTGGCTGAGGTCACCCTCGAGCAGGTCCGCTAAGAGCTCTGGAGGCAGAGGCTGGCCTGAGGCTAAGAGGCGCTCGCGCTTTTGGGCCCGCATGATCAGCTCGTAGTCGTCGGTGGTCTTCATGCGCACCTTGCGCTTAGGGCGCACGCGCTCGCCCTTATGGGGCAAGAGGCCTGCGGCCTTGAGCTTCTCGCGTAAGAAGCGGGCTTGCGCGGTGCGCTTGTCCATCTTCTGGTATTGGGCTAAGAGTTCTTGGGCGTCGGTCGACTTGAGGTCGCTCTCATTTTGTTCTAACTTGGCGCTTAGGCCTTGGGCAAAGAACTCAGCGCGCTGACTGCGGTAGAAGTCGAGCTTAGCGTAGAAGCGGCGGTCTTCGCTTAAGAGCTTATCGAAAAGTTGGTACTCCTGGATATAATTGTGCTCGCCCAAATAGTAATAGCGAAATTCGCTAAAGCGCAGGGCGTAGAACAAGACTTTCGGGGCGCACACCATTAAGGTCGCAAAGAGCTCGCCGTAGTGAGTCGAAAGCAGCGGCCGATAGTAAGTTAAGAGCGTGGTGAGCACTTGCTCGGCGGCAAAACGCTGCTCTGAGAGCGTGATGAGATCGGCTACTAAGGCCTGGTAGTGGCGCTCATAGGCAAGGTGGGCCGCTTGCAGCGCGGCCAGATCGAGCTGAACCTCAGTGCGCGCATCATCTGCCTTAGGTACGGTAATGTGGGTTAAAGGGGCCTCTGGGCCATACTTAGGCGCGCCCACAGGCTTAGGGGCTAAGGTGCGCAGGCGCTGCTGAAAGGCCGCTTCGGCGGCTGCAAGTTCAGCTTGACGCTCCTCGCGACTTAAAAGCTCATTGCTTCCGGCCTTAGGGCCTAAGCGTAAGGCGACTGCTTCACCTTCGGGGGTCAGTCCCAAATAGGCGGCATCCAAGGCATCGATGTCGGCACTGGTGTCTTCAAGACCTTCATCGAAATTAGGGTCGTGGAGCACGTCTTCACCGCTGAACAGGTCGCGATCATCATGGGTCAGCACCGGCACAATGGTGCTGAGTTTTGCCTTGGGGGCGCTCATGCCTTCTCCTTTGTGATACCAAATTCATCGCATTATAGCGCAGCTGCGCGCACGGGCCAGGCGCTCATGCTATGATGCGCGCGGTACTAGAGCGAGCGGAGATAATAATGCCTACGATTTTAGCGATTGATACGGCTACCGAGCAGTGCTCGGTGGCGCTGGGCTGTGAGGGTAAGGTTTACCTGCAAGCTGAGGTCGCACCGCAAAAACATGCCAATTTGGTCTTAGCGCAAATTGATGCGGTGTTAAACGAAGCAGGCTGCACGCGGGCGGACATCGACGCCATTGGCTATGGTGCCGGTCCTGGTTCCTTTACCGGGGTGCGTATTGCCTTAGCCACGGCTCAGGCCTTAGGTTTGGGCCTTGATAAAAAGGTCTTTGCCGTAAGTGATCTTAAACTCTTGGTGGCCGATGAGCTCTTAGCGGCCCCTGATGGTGCATTAGGCTTGGTTTGCACCGATGCGCGCATGGGCGAGGTTTACTTTGCGCTTTTTGCGCACGAGCAGGGGGCATTTAAATCCATTATTGCCGAAAAGGTGGTCAAGCCTGAGCAAGCGGTGGCCGAAATCAACGCGGCCTTAGCCGCTCAAGGCAAAAGTCTGAGCGTCGTTGCCGGAACCGGCATAGCGCTGCTCAAGGAGCAGGGCTTAGTCTTGCCGCCTGAGTTAACAGCTGAGCTCAAGCTCTATCCACGCGCCGATAGCATCATCACCTGCGCCCAAGTGGAAGCACCGACCTTAGTCGATCCGGCCGAGGCCGAGCCTTTGTACTGCCGCAATGAAGTAACTTGGAAAAAGGTGTCAGAGCAAAAGCACCATTAAGACACATAGGGCACCACGGATACGCCCCTGGCGGTGCCTTGGTATAGATTTTTCATTGAGCGGGACGCTAGGCACTAAGTCTGAGCTGAGTCTGAGGTGCCACAATAGCGGCGCACCGGGATTAAGACTTAGTCTTAGGTGCATCGAATTGATAGCACGGCCGCAGCCGTGCTAAGACTTCTCTCCTGAGCATCTGCTCAAGGTGGTTGGGGGCAGCGACTTAGGACTACAATGTTGCCCCCAGCGTTCTAATACTAGAACGGCCCGCCGACCGATTTCTTTAGCGCGCTCGCGCCTCAGCCCCCGATTTCCCCATCATTGCCTGATACTGTGCCCAAAGCAGGTCTTATTCTGCCCCGTCCCTAGCTCACCAAGTCCCAAGCCTCCATTCCATCCAGCCATTGAACGCGCCGCCGCGATCCTTGATCAAGCTCTGCTGCGCAGTAGAGTGCAGTTTTTACTAACCCCAGCTCGCTCGCACAGTCCTAAAGCTTCGTTTTGGCGCATTTGGTTGACTAGGCTCGCCTATATTTATGCTCTTTTTCGAGTCACTGCAACTTGAATATCTATGAAAAATGGGGCGCAAGCAGGCGGGAAGCCTGATTCCATCAGGCTTAGCGCAGTAGGCGTAAATATTCATCTGTTTCTGGTACTAAAACCTTAATGTGATTTTGATCACACTTTTGTAATTAAGTTTTTTCCGTTTTTGACCATAAGCTCGAGCGCATAAATAAGCGCGGCAACGCGTTTTTGCTAGCTACATTTGTGACGCCTATTGAAAAATTTAGTGCGGTGCAAGTGGGATAAAGCGCTGATTTAAGCCACAAACTCGGCCTAAAGAACACCTTGCTCACAGTGGCGGTTGGTGGCAAGCAGGTATGGTCATAAAACTGATATTTATCAGATTTCTATAATTTACCACGATACAACCTAATGGTTGCTTTCGGCTCTTATTATTTACGGGCGTGCATCTGGCGTTTGCTAAATTTAGGTCATGACATCGCAGTTCATGTGATGCTCCTTCACTCAAAACTCAATTAGAAAAAGCCTCTAGGGTTTCCTTAGAGGCTTTTTTATTGCGGGGAAAAAACTATGTACACCCAATTACGCCTCTCCCACGTCGCTCTGAACCCAGAGCTTGCTTTAGGCATCTTGCCGTCGCGCCAGCTGTGCTTGCTGAGCTCAGCCCAAGCCGAAGATGACCCAACCATCACGCGCCTCATCTTTCCAGTCGCAGCCGCTGACGTGTGCGATCTCACCCGTGATCTTTACAGCCACGGCTTTGGCCACAAGGTGGTGCTCACTGGCTTTGCGGTTAAGCCACAGCTCACCTATATCAAGCTGCGCGATCCCGAGTTATCAGAGTGGGGCGACGTAGCCGCGCTCAGACGCGCACTCCACCTTGATGCGCAGGGATCCTTAGTCGCCTCGGCGCTCCTGCACTCGGTGATCAGAACTGATGCTCCGTGCTTGCTGGTTAGCTCCATGGCCTGGGAGCACAGCTCAGGGCATTACCAGGCTGAAGCCCCGCGCTTTAGCTTTGACCACGTCGTAGGGTCGGTCATCACCTATCAGCGTACCACTGAGCCGCGCTATCGCGCGCTCTATGAGGGCTACCACCAGATCCCACGCTCATGGCTGGTGCGTCGTTCCCGCTGCCAGGCCGCACGCCGCGTGGCGCGCTTGAACTGCGTCCGCGCTTTAAGCGCGCTTGATTGGAACAGCGAGCGCTTAGCGGCGCCGACCGCGCTTACGGCTAACCACCGCTTAGAGTCCTTCCTCAATCCTGAGAGCTTAACCCCAGCTTACGGCGCTTTCTTAGCGCACAACGGCCTGTGCGAGGGCCACGGCGTCTCGCCTTTGACTTCCTATCGCGCCCACCAAGTTTTCTTAAACGGCATTAAGCAGCGTCTTAACGCTTAAGTCCAGGGCTAGCCCAGACCGCCCTGGGCTTAAGTCCCAACTGTGATTGGAGAAATTGTCTATGAAAGCCACCACTTCAGAGAGCCCAGCAGGCTCAGATTACTTCCTCATCCTGCGCTTACTCACCTGGGCCTTATTGGTCTGCTTCTACTTGGTCAGTGCGGGTCTTATCGGAATCGACTGCTTTGAGAGCAAGGCTGTGCTGTTAGATCCGCTGATCGAGCAGTTCAGCGCCTTCTTTGGCTGTGCTGACGCCTTATCGCAGCTTCAGCTCGATGAGCTGTTCTTTAGTCCCTGGATCGCATGGGGCCAGATGACCGTGCTCTTTATGTTGGCCCTCCCCTATGGCGCCCTGATGGGCGTGCTCGAGGGGCAAGTGGACACGGTATTTAAGCGCAACAAAGCGCGCACCGGCAGCGTCCCCACCGCTTGGTATGTAGGCCTGTGCTGGTTCTTAGCCCCCTGGGTGGCCTGTCTTGCCCTTGAGGACCATCGCTTCTTGGTCATAAGCGGTCCATGGCTCGCGTTCACCGGCTACAGCCTGGCCTTCTCAATCGTCTACGCCGCTGCCTGCCACCTCACTCACCTCGCTGTTACCACTTCAAATCACGCATAAGGAGACTGTTATGTCACGCCATCATTCCACCCGCTCCAGTTGGCAACCTTACAACCGCAATGGTGCCCTCCCTGAGTTCACTCAGGCCTACGACCCTGAGATCCGTGAAGAGGATGAATTAGTCCAGGTCTGTGACTGGGACATCATCGAAGAGCTCTTACCGCACATCGGTGATGCCAAGGTCCTGGCTGCCGTTCGTAGCGGTGCTTGCTGTGTCTTTGAACACTCCTACTAACCCCCAAAGCCGCCTGCCCCAAGGTAGGCGGCACCCCAGTAATGCCAGGAGTTTGCTATGTCCTTACTTAACGCCTCAATCCCTAACCAAGACATCCCTGTCATGTTAGCCACCCCCGATGATTTACCTGACATCGTTGCCCGCCTCAAGCAAGGCAAGGTGCTGGTAGTGTTTGAGTACTGCCTTGAAGCCGCGCAACGCGCCGCCTTGCAAAACGAGTTGAGCCGGGAATACGCCCACGGCCGTATCTCAGGCTATTTCATGATGAGCACCACCGAGTATTTTGCCGCCTACGTAAGTCCGCTCCCAGACCCTGACGCCGCAGCCAGTGCCGCCCCAATTAGCTCACAGTCAGCCTCAACGAGCTCACAGCCCGCCCCGGCTGTGGTCAGCAGCGCGGCGTCCTCGCATCTTGCCGCTAAGCCTACAGCTCCCGCCAAGCCCCGTACCAAGTGGTCCGGCCAGCGCCCTCATCTGCCGACCAAGGTCGAGCGCGCTCTGAGCAAGGCGCGCTGCCGCATGCACGCGCCTAGCGCTCTGAAGCAACACTAATCCCTCAACTTAACCTCAGGAGATTGTCATGTCTGACTTAACTCAAGCCACTTTGAACCTGCAAGCTGCCCCGGTTCAAACCAATTGCTCGGCAGCATCCACCGCAGCTGATCCGAGCCTTACCCCCGTGCCCGCTGCTCCCGGTGCTGAGCCGGTAGTAGAGGCAGAAGCGGCTGATTTTGCCTTTCACTTAGCCTTGCAGCCTAAGGACGAGCGGGCGGTCGCCGCTGAGGAGGGCGCGGACTTAAACGAGGTCATCACGCAAGTGATGGGCTCGCGCGATGCCCAGGAGGCCCAGCCGCAAGGGCGCGGGCGCAAGTCCCGTCGCAGTTCAGCCTGTGATGGCGCGGTGCCCGACCTGGTTTACGAGCTCGGGCAGGAGTTTCGTGAGCTCCAAGGGCTCATGGAGCAGCTGGGTCAGGACATGAGTGGCGCTACTGCCCTCATGGAGCAGATCACGCTCAAAAGTGGCGAGCTGACCTCCTTGCTCTTGCAGGCGGCGACCCAGGCTCAGGCCTTAAGTCAGCGCAGCGGCCAAGTGCTGATGCAGCTTAAGTCCCGCAAGTAGCCTGAGGAGGTGACTATGCGTACTAACCCCAGCACCGGCCCGCCCGCACGGGCCTTGTCCCCTAGGTTATCTACTCAAGCAAAGCACCCAAAGCTGAGGGTGAATCTACACGATCGCCCAGGTGCAATCAGCTTTGCCAGCTGATCGCAGTAAAGGTTTGGGTGCATCACGTTATAGTAAGGAGGAGCTGTGAAAGCTTCAACCGATCCCAATCAAGACACCCTGTGCGCCACGTCCCCAGCGCAAGCTCCGGTACTTGCGCCGACCAACTTACCACCTAAGGACAGCGCTGATGCGGAGCCTGCCTTAACTGATGAGCTCGCTTTAACGCGGGCGATGCGCCGTAAGCTCCACAAGCTCAAGTGCCAAGGTCATGCGACCCATGGCGCTGCGGCCCGTTACTATCCGGTAAGCGCAGGGCGTGAAGCAGTCCCGCAGCCAACTGAAGCTGAGCGCGAAAAGGTCTTCAGCTTCGTTCCAACAAGCGCCAGCCAAGTCAACTATCTCGTCAAGTCCATGCGCTCAGAGCGCGTCCAGGAAATCACCGACGAACAGGGCAAGATCGTGCGCATTGTGTTCAAGCCCGCCACGCGCGATGAGGCCTTGCTTTTGACCTTGCTGGTCGAAGTTCTCAAGCCTGCTAAGCGCGAGGACTATGTCGATCAGTTGCTGACCTACTTTATGGCCCCAAACGGCTTAGGCCGCGAGGACCATCAGCGCACGCGCGCGCTCTTAGAGCGTATGACTCCGCGCCACATTCTGGACTTGGCGCACAACTACAAGTTGCAGGTCTGGCAGGACTTCATTGCCGAAGCTAATGAGGCATGGACCGATCCAGTCAAGGCTCAGCTTGCCCTCTACGAGGGTGAGGTGCCAGCGCGCCCTAAGGCCAAGGATGCCAACGACTTCATTGCAGCCTTAAGCGAGCGCTGCGCCTTGCTGCCTGAGCCATTTCGTCTGGTGCTCAAGGATCTCATCAGGATCTTGAGCGACTGCCAGTCTAGCAAGCTCCACGACTTCATGGAGACGGTGCAAGGGCTACTCACGCTCAGCTCAAAAGATCTGATCGCGGCGCTCATTGAGCTTGGCCAGCACATGATTCAAGATGCCGGCATTGATTTCCTGATTCATCCAAAGGAGTTCGAGGCCGCCGGTGGCGATCTGCGCAAGCGTCTGCAAGCGCTCATGATTGTCCCTAAGACCAAGAAGTCAGCGGTGAAGAAGACTGCGGTAAAGCAGAGTGCGGATAAGAATGTCAGCGCTCAGCGTACTGTCGCCAATGCTCAAACCGTACAGCAGACTCAGACCGCACCGCAGCAAGTAACGTCGAGCGTAGTTGTACAGACGCCAGCCGCAGCAGTCGCTCAGCCGTCAACCACTACCGAGCTTAACCTCGAGGCAGTTGTTTCGGACGCTGATGCTGACACTGCAGCTGAAAGCGCAGTCTTCAGTGAGGCTCTAGACAGCACTGAGTTTAACCCTCAGACTCAGACTGCACCACAGCAAGCGACGTTGAACGTAGCTGAGCAGGCGCTAACCGCTGCTGAACTTAAGCTCGAGGCAGTTGTTTCGGACGCTGATGCTGACACTGCAGCTGAAAGCGCAGTTCTCAGTGAGGCTCCAGTCGGCACTGAGTTTAACCCTCAGGATCAGGCTGCACCGCAGCAAGCGACGCCAACCGTTACCGAGCTGTCGTCGACCGCTACCGACATGACACCAGTTACCACCGAGCATAACTTAGAGGCTGTTGCTTCGGATGATGCTTCGGGTACAGATGCTGAAATCACTGCTGACGGCGCGGTTCTCAATGAGGCTTCAGCAGGAGCCAAGTATGATCCTCAGGCTCCAGCTGACGCTCAGAACACGCCATCGGCTCAGGATGTCAACGCATGGCAGCAGCCTAATGAGAACTGGGTGGTGGATCCTAATGGGCGCTACCAAGTGGCAATCGATGACTCATTGCTGCGCGCCCGTGAGGCCGCAATGGCTGAGTTAGCACAGCGACGGGCGCTCAAGCAAAAGGAGTCGCGCCGCAAGCACAACAAGGAAGTCCGTAAGCAGCGCAAGACCGCACGTAGCCGCAAGTAGGATTGAGTCCCACTTGCCTCGGGCTCAAACTGAGCGTGGGATTCGCGCTTAGTTTGAGCTGCTGCCCATAATCCTGCCAGTCTTAATAGCTGATGCGATCTAAGATGGCAGGTGCGGCAGGCCTCTATCTACTACGCATTCATTATGGACATCCGCAAGTTCTAGATAGCGTGGCTGAAGGCCATATTTTGCTGAAGATAGCCTTAAGTTCGTAGGTGTGGACCTTCCCCTCATTGCAATAGCGTAAAGCCGGTAAATAAGCCATTGTGCGCCCCTTGGTTTTGTGACAGAATTGGAAGTGAATCCATTAAATATCAAAACACTTACCAGTATGCCTTTGATGAGAGCTGAAAGCTGTTGTTCACGCTCTTTGGGGCAATAACATGGTCTGCATCTCAGGCCTTGCTTTCAGACGAGTGTAAAACATATGAGGCAACCATGTTACTAGTTAAAATTTTACTCTACGTCTCCTACTTTGCGATCTTATTCGGTCTGCTCGTGGTTTACCCGCTGTACCGCTGGCATAAATTCTGCCGCAGCAATCATCAGCTTCATGATGGCTCCACTAACAAGGGTCAAACTAGGCCAGTTTGATTGTGGCTGTGCCCTATTGCATTCGCTTGAAGCGCTGTCGCACATTTGGCACCAGAGCTGTCGATTTTCTTGGGAGCTCAGATCGGGTCAGGTAACATAGGGCATTCTTGGAGTT
>CALXOW010000048.1 GCA_944390115.1 uncultured Anaerobiospirillum sp. | reverse complement strand
GACAGGAACAAGGTGCGCTCTTCATGGAAAACATTGTAGCCTAATAGGGGTAAAAATTAAGATGAGACAAACCTGGGCGCCCGCCCCCGCAATGACGCAAATCGTCAAGCGCCGGACCTGAGCGCCTGCTGCGCGCCCCGCTAGGGCGGCCCTGGCTATTTATCGGGCGGAATGTTGTACAGCTGCAAGGCGCGGGTCATGATGTCGCTAAAGACTGGGGCGGCCACCGAGCTACCGAAGTAATTGCCCTTAGGCTTATAGACCACGACCACCAGGACAAAGCGCGGATTGGAGATCGGGGCAAAGCCTACGAAGGAGGCGACGTAGTCCTCAGCGTAGCCGCCAGCCGAGGCGATGTGCGCGGTACCGGTCTTACCGGCAATGCGATAACGGTTAATCGCGGCCTTCTTACCTGAGCCTTGCTCCACTACCGTCTCTAAGGCGGTGTGCATCCGCCTGATTTCATTGATATTGGCCACCTGGACATAGGACGGCTGCTTGGTCGTGCGCAGAATGCTTACCGGCAGGCGCGCGCCGTAATTGGCGAGGGTGGCGTAGGCCGAGGCCATTTGCAGCGCCGTGACCGTGATGCCGTAGCCAAAGCCTAAGGTCGCCTTATCGATTTCCGACCAGAAGGTGCGATCAGTGTGCAGATTACCGTAGGCCTCACCGGCAAAACCGGAGTTGGTGCGCGCGCCAAAACCAAAGCGCTCTAACATCTGCACAATCGGGCTAGGGCCGACGCGCTGGGCGATATGGGCCATACCGATATTGGACGAGTACTTGATGATATCGAGCAATTGTGAGGTATTGTCCATGCGATGGCTGTCGCGGATCATCTTGCCATTGACGATATAAGGGCGGGTATCAAAGGTATCCGTCCAATTAACCTCACCCGTCTCCAAGGCCGCTAAAGCCACAATCGGCTTGATGGTCGAGCCCGGCTCAAAGGTATCGGTGATCGCGCGATTGCGCGCCGCCGACGGGTCAAAGTGCAGGCGGTCGTTAGGGTCGAAGCTGGGGTAGTTCACCATCACCAAGATTTCGCCCGTGGTCGCATCGAGCATCACGGCGCTCGCGGTCTCAGCATCGTGCTGGATGACCGCATCTTGCAGCGCTTCGTAGCTAAAGGTCTGTAAGCGATCATCAACGCTTAAGGCCAAATTGCCGCCTTCCTTGCCCTGCTCGATTACCTCGAGATTCTCGATAATGTGGTTGTCGCTATCGCGCTTGAACTTCTTCTTGGAGCTCTGGGCCGATAAGTACTGGTTAAAGCTCTGCTCCACGCCATAGGCGCCATTGCCCCGATAGTCGATCTTACCCACAATGTGAGCATTGACCGCGCCGGTCGGGTAATAACGCTGGTAGTTATCGCTAATAGTGATGCCAGGGATATCTAAAGACTCCAGCTCACGCGCTAAATTGAGCGGGACGTACTTATTGAGCTGAACATAGCGATTGGTCGGGTCGGAGATCTTCTGAAATAAGGTGGTCGCATCCATCTCAACCAGACGCGCAATCTTCTCGACCAGCTCGGGATTACGGTTGATCTTACGTTCATTTAAGATCGCGGCATCGGCGACCACCGCCTTCACCGGCACCGAGAGCGCCAAGAGCTTGCCATTGCGATCGGCAATCAGGCCGCGCGGCGGCTCATAGGTGTAGCTGCGGATAGTGCGGTTATCACTCTCGGCGATCAAACGGTCTGGATAGAGCACCTGAATCCAGAGCAGACGGCCTAATAAAAAGCACAGAAAGCCCAAGAGCACGAGCCAAATAAAGGCAATACGCCAGCGTCCTAAGGCATAGACCGAAGGCAGGGGGTTGTTCTTGCGTGCATAATCGCTCATCGGCAGATCAAGGCCCACCAGGCTTAACTCGTACTGAGCCCGCTCCGAAGGCGTCAAGGGGGTGCCATCGGCATGGGTGGTCCCGGCCGCGCCCTTACGCTTAGGCAGCCTCTTTCTTAAGTTAGCGGCTAAACCCTTACCACTTATGCGTCGCCTCATCACCCCGCCTCAAATAACTCAAAAAAAAAAATCACTGTCTTAAGATACTAACGGCACCGTTAGGTGCCGTCATCGTAAAGAAGATAGGAGCGCAACTCAAGCGCTGCCCCCTATTGCTTCTTTTTCAGATAAATCACATGTTCCTTTTCGGTTTGCGGCGCCACCATTTGCAGCTGATAGACCGCACTATCGCGCACCGTCGCGTGCTCCGAGAGGTTCTGGCGCTGGGCCATTAAGTTGAGCCACTCGCGCTCAATCGACTCATTGGATAAGGACACCTCATTTAAGCGCGCATTGACCGTATTGGTGGCCTGGACTTGATAGACATTGAGCAAGCACAGCACGCACAACAATAAGGCGGCGCCATAGGCGTACCAGCAATGGACAAAATCAGAGAGCACTGACGGCAATAAGTGGGCGCCCGGACTGCGGTCGGCACCGGCGTTTGGCAGATTCAAGGTCGAGGACACGTGTAAGCGCGCCGGGATAATCGGCACCTCTTCGACCTCAACATCGCTCACAGTACCGGCAATCGAGCCATCGGCGGCAAGACCTGCTCCGGTACTCAGGGCACTACCATTATCGGTACCGGTGCTCCTCAGCTCCGTGACATTACCGGCGATGAAATCCTCTTCGCTTTCTCCGGCGACGAAGTCCTGCTCCTCTTCTAGGATCGTGGAAGGCTCGACCTTGACCATGGTCATGCCCTCTTCGACCAAGCTAAAGGAGGTCAGAGCCCCTTGCTGCAAAGCAATGACGTTGGAGACCAGCGCCTCGTTGCGCTGGCGCGCATTCTCGTCTTGGCGCTGTGCTTCCTCATCAAAGATGAGATCAACGCCCGCGCCGCCGGTGCTGGCAGGGCCTTGGCTCGTCACCTCAATCTTAGGCGCGGCGCCCCAAAGCGACGTCCCGCTTGGGCTTGGTGCCATTACGCCCGTTAAATTCTGGCTCGGAGCTTCAGCAAAGCTCTGCCCCGTAGTCCCCGCCAAGCTCGCGCCCGTAGCTGCAGCGAAGTTCGCAGCTGCGCTAGCGTTCGAGTTCAGGCCGTTGCTTCCGGCCGCGCTCAGGCCGGTAGGACTGGCCGAAGCGCCCATCAAATGCGCGGGTGCGGCCGCTTGCGTCTTGGTAACTGCGACCGCCCGCCCCTGAAAATTGCGCGGCGTAGCGATCTGCGCGCCCCACGGCGTGGTGCTCGCGGCCTGATAATTCGGCGTTACCGCTGAGCTCTGTTGTTGATGGGCCGCAGCGGCGGCAAAGGCAGCGGCGATTGCAGCAGCTGGTGACATCGCCCCATTCGACTGGGGAGTACGCGTAATATCTGAAGCATCCATCGCAATCTCCCTAGCCCTCTTGGCTCTTTACTGCCTCTTCTGGGGCATAGTTGAGGCGCTGGGCGACGCGTAAGGTCGCCGAGCGCGCGCGCACATTATGCGCCAACTCCTCGTCACTGGCCTTTTGAGCGGCACTGACGATATCTAAGGTCGCGCTTTGAGCTCTGAGCTCATCTAACTGCGCGGCGGTTAAAGGAATATTTGATGGGATCTTAGGCCCGCTGCTTTGATCGCGCATGAAGTTCTTAACAATGCGATCCTCGAGCGAGTGGAAGCTGATCACGCACAGGCGCCCGCCTGGGGCTAACACCGAGAGCGAGCCCTCAAGCGCACGCTTGAGCTCATCTAATTCGGCATTAACTTCAATGCGCAGCGCTTGAAAGCAGCGCGTGGCCTTATGCTTTGGACCAGGCTTACCTGGGATCGCCCCTGCGATCACACTGGCCAAATCCTTAGTTGAGGTAAAAGGTGCAGTCTCGCGGCGCTTGACGATGGCACGGGCCACCTTGCCCGCAAAACGCTCTTCGCCGTAGACCTTGAAGATATAGGAAAGCTGCTTTTCATCGTAAGTGGCGATGACCGTGGCGGCCGACTTCTCGGCGCTTTGGTCCATGCGCATATCTAACGGACCATCCTTATCAAAGGAAAAGCCACGGGCGCCATCATCAAGCTGCGGGCTTGAGACACCGATGTCGAGCAAAATACCGTCAACCTTACCCAATAAACCAAGGTCAGCAGCGACGTCATTAAGGCGCGAAAACGGGGTATGTACAATCGAAAAGCGGGCGTCAGCAGCGGCGAGCTCTTGGCCCACGGCGACCGCTGTGAGGTCGCGATCAAGGCCAATTAAGCGACCTGAGGGCCCTAGCTGAGACAAAATGGCGCGCGAATGACCGCCCCGCCCAAAGGTCCCATCGATATAGGTCCCCTCGGGCTTGATCTGCAAACCGGCCAGACACTCATTTAAGAGTACTGGAATATGGGTCAGCGCCGCCATGATTATCCTTATCCTCAGCCCCATGATTTGCCCATCGCTTAGCAAAAGCGCATCCTACGCTCGAACTAAGTAACGAAGGCCTAAAGCCTTAGCGACAAACCAAGCAAAAACAAACAAACTCGTGACTGCTGCGATCTCAAAAGTCAGTCTGACCGCAGTCAGGGGCAAAAAGCCCTACATTTACCACAATTTTGCAAGGAATTGTACCCAAAGCCACTATTTTTCTCAATTAAGGGTCCTTGCCACACCGCAAGTTAAGTACTAGCTAGCAAACCAAAAGCCAGTGCGCTCGCGTTGAGCTAGCCAAACTTTTGTCATCTGCTCTTATTTGATTTTAACGGCACCAAAACCATCAAATTGAAACTTATTTCATCACGCGCAACTTGCTCTCACCGGCGCGCCCCAGCAGCGCCAACAGCCACCGCCCTCGATCTTAGCTTGCAAAACTTTTGCTCAAATTGCGAACAAAGCCGCAATTTTATCTAGGACAACTCCTTCCATCAGCACCAAACTTGCGCAAGACTCAAGCGCATCCCCCGGCACTTGCGCCCTAACCGCGCACCTGAGCCAGCACAGCCCTACTCCTTGAAGACCTAGGGCGCCTGACCTCTCTACCGCACTGCGCACAGCACACTAAGCCCCAAGCCGCTACCGAGCCATTGAGACTAAGACGCCTCAAGCCCGCACTAACCGTAGCAGTAAGCTACAGCTCTTACTCCCTCGGGGCGAGCACACTGTACCGGGAGCGCGGCTAGTGCCGATCACGCCGCGCTTGCGGCCGCGCCCCCCTGGACCAAAAGCTCACACCAAGCCTGAGCGTAAGCCAGCACCAGCCCCGAAGCCACATCGGCCGCCTTAAAGACCTAGGACGCCTGACCTCTCTACCACACTGCGCACAGCACACTAAGCCCTAAGCCGCTACCGAGCCATTGAGACAGGGGCGCCTTAAGCCCGCACGAACCGGGACAATAAGCCGCAGCGCTTGCGCCCTCGGGGTGAGCACACAGCACCAGGAGCGCGGCTTACGCCAATCACTCCGCACTTGCGGCCGCGCCTCCTGGGCCTAAAGACCACACCAAGCCTGAGCGTAAGCCAGCACCAGCCCCGACCCCACGCCGTCTGCCTTAAAGACCAAGTTGCCTGACTACAGCACCGTATCAGGGCGCAAGCCAGCACTCACCTTGAACCAGCGCCGTTTGCCTTCGAGACCAAAGACACCTGACCTGAGCGCTGCATCAGGGCGTAAGCCAGCACTTACCTTGAACACGCGCCGTTTGCCTTCAAGACCATGGTGCCTGCCCCCAGCACCGCATCAGGGCGCAAGCCAGCACATGACTTTCTCTCACCTCAGGGCGGCGGAGGGGGTGGTGGGCGGGCGCACTGGGACTTGGCACTAAAGACCCCAAACCTGGGATGAAACTCAATTCCAGTGCTTGCGCTCAGCACTAGGCTTGGCGCCTGGCAGCCACTCTTGACATCAGCACAGGAGGTGATTGAGCCCAGGCCGCGCGCTCAAGCCAAGGGCGGCATTAAGCCCAATCAAAAAGGCAGCGGAGCCTAAGCCCTGCTGCCTTGTGCCTGTTCTCAGCTTTGACCTAAGCCTCAGGGCTATTGGTCAAGCTTATGAATGGAAAGCGACGGTAAACTCTTGACGATCTTGACTGTCTCGAGCGACACCGTAATCACGCGCAAGATAAGATTGAGGATATAGCGCTCATCGCCCATCTCTTCGGCGTATTTGTTGTAATCGTTCGTGATTTGTGAGGCCTTATCGACCGAAACACCGCAGCGCTCCACAACCCAATCTAACGCCGACTTCTTGTTGACCACGTACTCTTGAACCTCTTGCGGGATATCGCGGATAGTCAGGTCTTTGTTGTAAACAATAACGGTCTTGTCCTTGGCCGCATTGCCTTTCTTGCCCGGATTCTTGCCGTACTTGAGCTTATAGACCCGATAATCCATATTGTCGGAGCTTACGCCCTTAGCGTAGCTAAAGGTGCAGCCTGTGTAAGGCTCAACCGACTCATAGCCCACATGGAGCTTAGCTAGCGCCCGCCCCGCCTCCTCAAAAGCTTTAAACTCAGCATAGGTGGCCACACGCGGAATGCGCGGCAGCTCCTTTTGCAGGTTGTTAGTGTAAGTCGTGCGGTAATCCGGGCTGTGCAGAATGCCGTAGATGTAGTAGAAGACCGCATCAACATCGATCGCCGCTGCTTCCTCTGGATAGGCAGCATTAAAGTGCTCAACCGCCTCAGGGCGAATCGCATCCACCCGCTCGTAGCCGTTGATGACCTCCCCCTTAGGCTCTGAGTCAAACTCCAGCCCCGCCATCAGGCCCCCCGACTCCATGGCGGAGTCAGCTGAGGAAACCTTGCGATAGAGGTAGCGTGGGAAGCATTGGGCACCTGCCTCCATGGTGTTATAGTCCATAATGGAATTGCTCATAAGACAACTGAAACTCTTAGAGCCAACACCACAAGTGCTAATAACCAAATTCTCAGCCCCATTGAATGGAAACAGCTGAGGCATCTGGTAAACGCAGTTAATCCAATCTCGATCGTTGTATAAGAACTCCTTAAAGAAAGGGCGATAAAGCGATTTGACAATCAGCTCAGGATTTACATCGTCATAGAATCTGCCTTGTACAACATGGCGTTTTTGCGGACGATCCCAGCTAATGAGGTGCTTATCTTGAGAGTACTCAAACTTATCACCAAGGCGCTGAGCTTCCTTGACCTGATCATTGTAAAAAGCAATACAGCTCTTGAAGTTGTGCTCGATAGTGCTCTTTTTTGCGTTGTAGGACCAAGCATCTCTAGAAGTAATAATGCCACAAGATAGATTGTCAAAAATGGCTAAATCATCGCTCTTCTTGCCATCGACCGTAATGAAATGAGCAAAATCATCACGGCGCTGATTGAGCCAATCACCGTGCTCATCAGGATGAATCTCCTTCAGCGGCGCTTTGAGAATGGAGCCAAGATCAACCAGCTGCCCCAGCTTCTCTTCACGGCTAAGGTAGTCATCCACTGCGGCAAAGTAGATCTTGCCTTGCTCTTGAGCCTGTGGGTTCTTGACCAGAATGGTAATGGCAATTGGTGCGCGGCTGCCCACATCAAAGACATTCCCTCCTTCCTTTTGGCGCTGTTCACCCGAGGAGCGCGCATTGCCCTTCAAGTGGTACACATAGACCGAGCTAAACTCATTCTGCAGGCAACGGCGCATGCCACTTGCAGCAGCGGCATCAATCCAGCCCGCATTAGAGACAAAGGCAATTACACCTTGATCATCTAAGCGATCCGATGCCCAGCGGAAAGCCTTGATATAAGAATCATAAAGGCTTCTCTTTGCACCGCCAGTTTTTGCAGCTTGCGCAACATAAGTCTCGGCGATGCGTTGCTCAAGCGCTGGATAGCTTGCGTTTTGGTTATCATCGTTCTGGCTTTCTTGGCCAATGGAGTAAGGTGGGTTACTCAAGATCACCTTGAGCGGCAGTTTGCGCACGGCATCGCGCAAAGCTGCATTCTCAGCAAAGGAACCTGTAATGGTGCGAGCCTTGTCTTCTACCTCCGCAAAGGTATCGGTTAGAATCAATATACGATTACGCTCATACTGATCGAAAGCCTTACCCGTTAGCTCATGATACACGGCCTCGACGTTGATCGAGGCGACGTAGTAGGCAAGCGGCAGGATTTCCTGCGCGTGGAGTTCATGGCGGTACTTATAATCCAACTGCTGTGGCGCAATCAGCTCTGGGTTCATCATCATACGGGTAAGGAACGTGCCTGTGCCCGCAAATGGCTCCATGATGTGGACACCTTGGCTTCCCAGACTTAAGCCAAACTCTTTCTTTAGGATCTCGTTGACCGAACGATTGATAAAGTCCACCACTTCTGCCGGGCTATAAACAATACCCAGCTTGTCCTGCTGCTTAGGGAAGGCTACCTTAAAGAAGCGGTCGAACAGGTCGACAATGACCTTTTGCCGATCTGAGAGCGTTGTGACGTTCTGCATACGGAACTCAACGCTCTGGTAGAAACCGCGCAGATCTTGATTGGTCTTGGTCAGCCCCTCAGCATCAAGCTTTTGCAGCATGTCCGAGAGGCCCCGCGCAATTGGGTTTTGCTCAGTGAATGGGAAGCCCCGGAACAGCTCGTCTAAGACCGGCTTAATCACGATATGCTGCGCGAGCATCTCAATGATCTCATCGCGGTCTAAGTGCTGGCCAATCGAGTCGTTGAGATCGAGGCAGAATTTGGCAAATTCAGCCTGGAAATCATGGTCCTGATTGGCGTCCAAGAGCTTGTTAATAGCCTTAACCTGCTCGGTACAGATCTTGGCTACGTCCTCAGCCCAGTCCTGCCACTCCTTGCGGCGCCCCAGCTTCTTGATGATGGTGGACTTGATGGTCTCCTCGACCTTGATCGCTTGCTCAACCTTTTCAATCTCATCGATCAGTCTGCGTTTGTCGTCTGGCCCCGGATCTACCGTAGGTTTCACTGGATCACCCTGCGGACGTGGTCTAGGTGGGTAAGGTCCGGGACGCTTGCCTTTGATCTGGTCATTTTGGACGCAGATGACCTCGATGCGCTCATCAATCTTTTGGGTCGCGCCATCGACTAAGACGTGGTCTGGGTTGATGGACTTGAGGGCGTTGAGTACCTGCCACACCACATCAAAACTCTGGTTCTTATCGAAGATGGACTCAGGGTGCTCCAGATCATTGGTGACCACCGGGATGATGACGTAGCCGCGCGTCTTGCCCGGCGCGGTACGCATGACGCGGCCCACCGTTTGAACTACATCGACTTGTGACTTACGAGGGCTTAGGAACACCACGGCATCCAGCGCTGGGACGTCCACTCCCTCGCTCAAGCAGCGCACGTTAAAGAGAATCTTGCAGTGGTTTTCTTCGGGATCGGCACGCAGCCAATCGAGCAATTGCCCCTTGGTAATAGCGTCCATTGAGCCATCGATATGCTTGCAGTCACAGACCAAGTTGTGCTCATTGAGGTAGGCAAATTCTTCGCTGGCACGGCCATTGGGGTCGCTTAAGCTCAGCTCCTTGATGTGCTCACGATAGTGTTCCACCGTGTTTTGGAAGTACTGGGTGAACTGCTTGGAGCCAGCCTTATCGTATTTGCCCTTGGAGTCGATAATCTGAGCAAAACCCACCGCGCGGCGCATTGGCTGTTCATCGCCAGAGAGCTTGGTGCTCACGCCATACTTGTTCAAGGCCTTCCAAGTGCCAATGACCTTAGCCGCATGGTACTGCGAGAAGTCGAGCAACTGCTCGTCGGTTTGCAGCATGGACTTGTCACCGACCAAGATTATGACCTTGTAATCGACTAGGCAGCCGAGCTTAACCGCATGAT
Source organism: uncultured Anaerobiospirillum sp. (assembly GCA_944390115.1). GTDB lineage: Bacteria > Pseudomonadota > Gammaproteobacteria > Enterobacterales > Succinivibrionaceae > Anaerobiospirillum. Next base: position 12,575 of record CALXOW010000048.1, on the reverse strand, counting down.
CGAAGTTTAGGGTGCTAAATACCGGGCCAAAGACCTTCTCATCGTCCATTGAGTACAGGACGGCTTCACCTACGGACTCTTGCTGCTTGGCGGCCTCACCATAGACCTTAGGGGTAGCGGTCATGTAGAGGCGCTTGATGCCCTTGATGTACTCGTCATCGTGGATGCGGGTAAAGTTGGACTCATCATCCACCGCGCTCTCAGCGCCTCGGCGGACGCGCGGCTTACGCCCACGCTTAGCAGGCTCGCTCTTGCTTTCTTGGGTAGCACTGGTATCGGCGGGAGCTGCGTCCACCCCTTCCATGGACTCGGGCCCAACCTCGGAATCAAGCTGCGCCGTCATGGCAGTAGCGGCCTTCTTAACCGTCTTGCGGTCCGCGACCAAGTAGCCACCGGCCGTACGGTGGGCCTCGTCGCAGATGATGAGGTCAAGGGCTGGTAACTGGTGGTCGGTCTGGGCTTGGTGAATAACGTCGAGCGACTGGTAGGTTGAGAAGATTACGGTCATGCCTGGGGCATGAGTTTGCGCCTTATAGGCTAAGGCTGCATTAACGGCCTGAGCTAAGTTCTTGGCGTCCGTCGTGGCCGGGAAGTTGAGGTCGGTCGGGCGCATATAGCTGGCAAAGTCGTCCTCATCGCCACTCTTGCCGACCTTGCTATCGGAGCACACCGCAAAGGCGCTCATCGGGGCGCTTGCCTGGCGCTTCCAATCGTAGAGCGTCTGAGAGAGCAAAGCCAAGGATGGCATCAAGAACAGCACTAAGCCATTGTTGTTGGTTTGGCGCTCGGCAATCTTAAGAGAGGTAAAGGTCTTGCCGGTACCGCACGCCATGATAAGCTTGCCCCGGTTGTGGGTCTTAAAGCCTTCAATGACGTTCTCTAGGGCTTCTTGCTGGTAAGGGCGCAGCTTGCGCTTGGTGATAGTAACCTGGTTGGTCTTGAGGAAAGCTGACCAGTCGACATTGACTTCTTCGAGCTCAGAACGACCGATGCTCTCAACGGGCTTGCTACGATTGAGCAGCTCAAGGCGCGCATTATCAGTGAGGTGGCCGGTGCAAACAAAGATGCGGCGGGTAAAGCAGTCTTGCTCAGAGGCTGCCAGAAAGGAATCAATTTGGCTCTTAGGAATGGTAGAGTTGCGGCCAAAGAACTTGCATTGAATCGCAGTAAAGGATGGGTTTACCTTATTTACTAGCCTCTTAACCCCCCCCCCTACTTTCTATTCTGATCTGAGGAGCGACCCCGGCATTTTGGCCTGCCTCCAGCACGCGGTTGGTGGCCACCAAGTCAATGCCAGTGTCACGGGCATTAACCGCTAACTCAGGATGCTCTTTGGCCCAGTCGGCGTAGGTTTGCACTTTTGCAAACTGCTCACTCCAAGGCTTGACCGAGCTGAACACATCACGCACTAAGAGCTCAAAGGCTGTACCCTTATCGCGCTGGGTTAGAGAATTCTCCTCAAAGCGCTGCAAGATTTGCTCAAAAGCACTGATCTGAGCGGCCGTATCATCCCCTAATGCCGCAGCTGCCGCTTCGTGCCCTACTTCAGCCCCAAGCGTGGTGCCGACCACGGCTACCTCAGGGGCGATCTCAGCTGTAGCTGTTGTGACGTGTTCCATCGCGCTTCCTTGACTCCTGCCTAAACTTTGTCTGAAACGGAGTCGCGCGGAAAAGACCTAAGCCCTATGTCCACCTGAACTACTAAAAGAACCTTGTCGCCTCTAGGACAAACTTCCGAAGATGCGTTGACATCATCAAGTCACCCCCCCACCCTACCCACCAGATTTTAGAAGCTAGCAGCGGTCATGGAGGTCCCTTAGGCAAGCTGACTCCGAATCAGCAACCAACCAAAACCGCATAAACTGGCGGTTTTCTAAATCATGTGATTGCTTTGGAGGCAACCACCACATGTTATAGTATTGAGCTAAATATTTTTTATCCTTCCTGCTACTTGTCAACTCATTTTGCGTCACAATGCGACAGCACCCGGCAAAAACCGCATTTCAAAAACAAAATTATCTGCTGCCCAACTTGCCCCTTAGAGCCAGGCAAAGGCGCCGCGCTAGGAACGCAGCTTTCGCCGAGTGCGGCGCACTTGCGGCCGCGCCCCCTGGGCCTAAAGGCCACAGCGCACCTGAGCGCAAGCCACCACCAGCCCCGCCACCGCGCCGTCCGCCTTCGAGACCTAAGGCGCCTGACCGCTCTACCGCACGGCGCACAGCACACTAAACCTGAAGCCTCTACTCAGCCATTGAGACTGGGGCGCCTTAAGCCCGCACGGACCGGGGCAGAAAGCCGCAGCGCTTGCGCCCTCGGGGCGAGCACTCTGCACTTGGAGCGCGGCTTACGCCAATCACTCCGTGCTTGCGGCAGCGCCCCCTGGGCCGAAAGGCCACACCAAGACTGAGCGCAAGCCGCCACCAGCCACACCCCGCGCCGTCCGCCTTAAAGACCTAAGGCGCCTGACCTCTCTAGCGCACGGCGCACAGCACACTAAGCCCAAAGCCTCTACCGAGCCATTGAGACTTGGGCGCCTGCTTTCTCCACCGAACTTGGGCAAAATCTGCACTGCACGCCTGATTAAGACTCCAGCGTGACTTGCGCGCACACGCGGTGGCGGCGGGGGTGGTGGGTGGGCCTGATGTAATTGCGCTTATCACTTAAGGGGCCTGACTGGAGCGCGCCTTCAGAGCAATCCTAAAGCTCAGACTTGAGGCTCGCAGTAGGACTTGCACGATACGTTTTAGTGCGACCAGAACGACGCAGGGGAGTCATAAAGACTCCCCTGCGCTTGTCCTACCAAGCAGGACTACTGGGTTAGCTTACCTAACTATTACTCGGCTTCCTTGGTGACGTTCACAAAGAAGTTTAAGCCGATTGGGTGGGTAAACTTGCCCTTGATGTTAGGACGATAGGCCGCTAAGGTCTGGGCGTGCGAAATTGGCAGGACACCCACATCCTCATTTAAGACGCGCTCAGCTTGCTTATAGACCTCGGCACGCTCTGGGCCATCTGGTAAGGCCACAGCCTTGTTGATGAGGTCGATAAACTCTTGGTTGAGCCACAGGCCTTGGTTGGAGATTGGGTCATCTACAGCCAGGATATTGATGAAGTTGTCAGGATCGCCGTTGTCACCAACCCAGCCAATAAAGGACAGATCCCAAGCGTCAGTTAAGAGCTTGCTCTTGAAGGTAGCCCAATCGTAAACGTCGATAGTAGCCTTGACGCCGACCTGAGCTAAGTAGCCCTGAATAGCCTCAGCTAAGACTTGACCACCTACCGTGTTGTAGTAACGAGCATTGGAGTAGGTCAGGATCTTGAGCTCCTTGACGCCCTTTTGCTCTAAGGTCTGCTTGGCGGCCTCAGGATCGTAGGCAATTGGCTTAATGGTCTCATCGTAGCCTGCCATAAAGGTAGGGAAGAAGGTGGTGGCGTAGTCAGCATAGCCCTTGTAGAGGGACTTGACTAACTCAGGGACGTTGATCGCCTGAGCTAAAGCACGACGAACCTCGCGGTCAGAGGTGATGTAGCCGTCGCGGCAGTTGTACACCATATAGTTAACGTTGTTGCCTTCATCTTGGAAGATGAGATTGCCCGCATTCTTGATTTGGTCAATCACATTGGCATCAATACCGTTGATGATATCAACCTCGCCGTTGTTTAAAGCAACCACACGGGCCGAGGTCTCCTTCATAATGCGGTAGATTACGTTCTGAATCGCAGGCTTCTCACCCCAGTAATCCTCGTTGGTGGTAAGGATTAACTGCTGGCCGCGATCCCAGGCAACTAACTTGTAAGGACCAGTACCAACTGGATTCTCCATCAAGTTGTTGTTGTACTTTTGCAGGGCAGTAGGCGAAGCAATTGGGGCAGCAAAGCACATCGCCATATTGCGTAAGAATGGGGTCGATGGCTTCTTTAAGGTGATTCTAATCGTGTAGTCGTCGAGGACCTCGGAGGATACGACGTCACCAAAGACTAATGGGGCATACGACATCTTAGGGACGAGGTTCTCAGGCATCTGACGGTCGATATTGAACTTAACCGCCTGAGCGTTAAATGGGGTACCGTCATGGAATACCACGCCCTGACGCAGCTTGAAGGTGTAAACCAAGCCGTCATCGGAGATCGTCCAGCTCTCAGCTAAGCATGGCTCAATCTCAGTATTGTCGTCCTGGAACTGTAACAGCGACTCGTAGATATTGCAGTTAACGTTGCCCGAGTCATTGTCATCAACTAAAGCTGGATCTAAGCCTAATGGCTCAGTTGAGGTAGCATAGAAGAGGTTGTCTTGCGGGGCACGCGACATCGCAGCATCGGCAGCCCCAATCGAGGCGGCAAGGCCTAAAGCCATGGAGGCAGCTAACACTACCTTAGAGGCAGAAAACTTCATTAAAAAATCCGGCACCACCGCAAGAGTAAAGAGCTACCCTTGGCTGCACCGCTCCTAATTCAATAACAGCAAGCAGCTAAGCCTGCACCCCTTAAGTAAATCCGACTCGCTGAGCCGTACCCGGCGTGAGTGCTTAGTCTGCACAAATCTGAGTCAATTGTCGGTTATGGGGCAGCCATTTTCAAGAAAAGGGCAAAGTAAGCCCGACCCCACTCCATTTGTGCACCAAAATTGACCTTAACCCCGCGCGCCCGCCCCGGCCGGGGCGTGCCTAGCCCTACTCCCGCCCTCTTGTGGTGCTAGGATGCACCAGCACTAGGCACCAGTTTCGGTGCAGCGCACGCGTGCAGTTGGGCGCAGGGCACTGGTGCGATCCAAACGCGCGTGCCGCAGCAGATACACCACTACCAGTTCTCAAGCCTTGCTGGGGCGGCAGGCGCTGAAGTCCACTTTCACTCCCGGCTCAGAGCACCCAGTGCTTGTAGCGAGTAAAGGACGAACACCATCGCTCTGGGAGGATAGTTGGGTCACGCCCACTGCCGCCCTTGCGTCAAGGTCGCGCTGCTCTTGCGGGCGCGCGCGTACGCGCGGTGGCAATCAGGCGCGAGGCAGCTGGGCGACGGGTGGTGGCTTAGGGGCGGTGGCGGACTTTGTGAGAATTTATGCGCAAAAGTACTTGCGCTAAGCAAGGGCTAAGAAAATGCCCGTAAGATGCAAAACATAGCATCGCACCCAGGCTATGTTCGCGATAAGGCTTGTGGTGCAGCGACAAGATGCGCGCGTGAGCTTGCCGCTTTTGCTGAATGATTGGACATAGATTTTCTTTTGTGAGTCTATCTGGGCCACTGCCCCGCTAAGCGGGCCTGCCCCGATTGAATGGGCCCACGCCCAATTTTGCACCCATAAGTAAGAGGCGGATATGAAGTTAAAACTTTCTGCAGCAGCTCTGGCTTTAGCCGGCATCACCTTAATGGCAAGCATGAGCACCCCTACCTATGCCGCTGATGCCCGCCCTTTAATTAGCGCGTTAGAAAACTCTCAAGGCGAGCCGTCCTTAGCCCCAATGCTCAAGGAGGTCATCCCGGCCGTCGTCAATATCTCGGTCAAGGGCACCAAGAAAGTAAGCCCGATGCTCCAAATTCCAGAGGAATTCCGCTTTATGTTCCCGCAGCTCAACCGTGAGCGCCAGCGTGAGTTCCGCGCCTTAGGTTCGGGCGTCATTATCGATGCCAAGGAAGGCTATATCGTCACTAACTGCCACGTGGTCGCCGACGCTAACGAAATTCGTATCGCCTTATCCGATGGCCGTGAGTTCGACGCTACTAAGGTGGGCGAGGATGAGCACACCGACTTAGCCTTATTAAAGCTCGAGGATCCTGAGGACTTAGTGGAATTACCAATGATGTCCGATACCTCCGAGCTGGAGGTGGGCGATTTCGTAGTCGCCATTGGCAACCCATTTGGCTTAGGCCAAACTGTAACCTCGGGTATTATCTCGGCCTTAGGTCGTACCGGTCTTAATATCGAGAATATCGAAAACTTCATCCAGACTGACGCTGCGATCAACTCCGGCAACTCGGGCGGCGCTTTAGTCAACCTGCGCGGCGAGCTTGTCGGTATCAACACCGCGATTTTAGGACCTAACGGCGGCAATATCGGTATTGGCTTTGCCATCCCGGTTGATATGGTCAAGACCGTGGTCTATCAGTTAAAGGAGTTCGGTGAAGTGCACCGTGGCACCTTAGGCGTCGCCGGTACCGCGCTGGACGCTGATTTAGCGCAAAGCTTTGATTATAAGGGCAAGACTGGCGCCTTCGTCAACGAAGTCATAGAAGGCGGTGCCGCCGAGAAGGCAGGCGTCAAGGCTGGTGATATCATCACCTCGGTCAATGGCAAGCAGATTAAATCCTTTAACGAGCTGCGTGCCATGATCGCCACCTTAGGGGCGGGCGCGGACATTAAGCTCGGTATCTTCCGTGACGGTGAAGAGCTGACCTTAGATGTCACCTTGCAAGAGCCAGATGAAATCTCGGGCTCAGACGCCGGTCAACTCTCTTCTATCTTTGAAGGTGCGACCTTAGCCAACCACGATGGCGGCGGCGTTGAGATCACCGATGTCGCTTCGCGCTCTAATGCCTACCAATTCGGCTTCCGTAAGGGCGACGTCATCACTACGGTCAACCGCGATCAGATTAAGGGCCTGTCCGACTTAAAGAGCAAGCTGAGCAAGTCTAAGGATAAGGTCTTAGCCTTACGCATCGAGCGTGGTGACAATGTCTTATATGTCACGATTCGCAATTAACCTAAACCAACTAAAGGCAGCACCGCGTTAAGCGCGGCGCTCCTTATCCAAGCTCGGGGCAAGTTCTTGCTCCGAGCTTGCTTATTTTCGACCTAGAGCTTGCTCCAGCGTCGTCTTGACGCTTGCTCCAGGTCGGCTGGGCACATGCTGTGGCATCGGCCCAGAGCTTGCTCTGAGCTGGGGCGGCAAAATCTGGCCGGGCCTAAGTCCTGGTGCTTTTGCTGGTACAATGCGTTAGTTTTTCTTTTTTTGTTTTTTCTTGGTTCCTAACTGCTTGAGGGCAGGTAACCTATGCTGCTGAATCTGATCAGACGCCCCTGGGTCCGGTTTTTTGCCCTCCCAGTAATGCTAGGACTTATTGTCGCGGGCGTCACCTTAGCGCTCAATCCTGAGCTGGGGGCACGTTTTGCCGCGCAAATCTACAATTCCAACAAGGATGTGCAAGGCTATGCCTTTGCTGTGGCGCGCTCGTCCCCCAGTGTCGTCAATATCTACGTCTCGCGCTTAAACAACGACTACACCGGCATTGCCAACGATCGCGGAGAGATCACCAATTCCGCCTCTGGTGTCATTATGAGCACCGATGGCTATATCCTCACCAATTACCACGTGATTCCTTCGCTCTCGGAGCCTAATAAGGCGGTGTGGGTTCAGACCACCGATGGCATTATTCGCCAAGCCTTTATTGTCGGCTACGACCGTCGCACCGATCTGGCAGTGCTCAAGATTCAGGCCCAGAACTTAACTCCAATTCCGATCAATCCCAACTACGTACCGCACGTGGGCGATATCGTCCTGGCCATCGGCAATCCTAATAATTTAGGGCAGACCGTGACCCACGGCATTATCTCGGCGACCGCACGCACCGGCTCAGGCCTGCTCACGCGTGAGCGCATGAATATCCGCGAGGGTTTACAGGATTTAATCCAGACCGACGCCCCGATTAACGCCGGTAACTCCGGCGGCGCCTTGGTCAACACCAATGGCGAATTGGTGGGCATCAATACCGCCTCCTTTGATATGGCGCGGGTGAGCACCTACGGTATTGGCTTTGCCATTCCGACCAAGCTGGCGGTCTATGTGATGCAGGAGATCTTGCGCCACGGGCGGGTGATTCGCGGCTATTTAGGCATCAGCGATGAGAACTCGCAGTTTATCGCCGATCATTCGGTGCAGGGCGTAATGGTACGCTATATCGACCCGGCCGGACCGGCCGCGATGGCCAATATTCAGCTCGGCGACATCATTGTGAAGGTCAATAATATTCAGATCAACAATGTGCGCGAGTTAATCGAGGTGATCTCGAGCACGCGTCCTGGCACGGTCTTAAACCTGACCGTCAAACGCGGCAATCAGTACTTAATCGCGCCGGTCACCTTGGCTGAAGACCGGCCGAATATCGATTAGCTCAGAGCCCCCCTGAGCTCCGACCTGAGCTCAGCTCCCCAATTAGGGCTCAAAGCGTGACTCAGCCTCAGGGTTCAGACCTAAGCGCTTCAGAGCTTGCTTAGCATCCTGGCATTGCGCCTCCATATTCGCTTGCAGCACTTTGAGCTCGGCTCTTTGCGCTATCACTTCCTGCTTGGTCTGCTCCATATCCGCCTGGATCTTACGCACTTTAGCCAGCTCCTCGGCATCCAACAGCTGATCTAAGGCCAAAAGCTCGCGTCCCTGCGCTAAGTTCGCCTTGACCGAGCGCTCGACCTCATCCAGCTCAGCGAGGGTCGCTGCGATTTCCACTAACGCCTCTTGGGCTGATTTGAGGGCGGCCTTGAGATTGTCTTGATCACTCATGATAGCTCCTTAGGCAGGTCTGGCCTTACTTGAGCTCAGAGCATGCCTTATTGCGCCTTGGCCGTAGGCAGCTCGAGCTCCGGCACCGAGTGCGGGCCCTTCATCGGTTCGGCGAAGTTCTTGAGATAGGACTTGATGATGCGGGTGTACTCACCGCTATCGATCAGGCGCATTAATCCGTCATTAAAGGCTTTGACTAAGGCCTTGTCCTCGCTTTTTGGTGCCACGAAATGGAAGCTTTCGCAAACCCGATCAACCGGCAAACGGGCAATCGCCACGGTTAAACCTGGATAAAGCCCGGTCGATACTTGGTAGGCGGCAACTGGGTAGTCGTCGATGCAAAAATCACTTTGGCCCATATGCACCGAGAGCATAGTCTCAAACGAGGTGTTCAGGGGCTTAATGGTGAGATCTAATTCCTTTTGATGCTCTAAGGCAAAGCTTTCACCCACCGAGCCGCGCTTGACGGCGACGGTCTTGCCCTTTAAGTCATCTAAGGTCTTGATCTCACTTAAATCCGAGGCGACCACCGCTTCGGTCGCGGCAAAGTAACTCTGCGAGAAATCTAAGAATTGCGAGCGCTTAACGGTAAAGCTGATACCGGCCATGGCGCCATCAGCTTGCTTGGCCTTGAGCTGCTTGAAGATATCTGAGAAGTTGACCGCGCAGATGCGCACCGTCATACCATCTTGCTGCGCCCAGGCCTTGAGCAAATCGACATCAATGCCCCTGAGCTCACCTTCTTCGTCGACATAGCTAAACGGCTCGTAGCCGCGATCGGTCACGAAGTTCAAAACGCGCTCACGCGTTTTACCATTGTGATTGGTCCAGCACACTTCCTTAGCTTCGTTGTTTGGGACGCTCGCACTGGGATCTTGTGCGCTTACTGCATGCGCCGGAGCTAGCGTCATTGCGCCTAAAGTCAGCGCTGCCAGCAGGCCATAAAGCCAAGTCTTAGTGCTCTCCCCATGAAGTAATGCCATGATGGTATCTCCTCACAACACATCTTAGCTTAATTCTATCAGCGCCCGCCCCACGGTCTGGGCTTAGAGCGTGCGCCCTACTTTGAGTTCTCAAAGCTTGCTGCATTTGCAAAAGTCAGGCTAACTTGCGGCCCAACTGGGCTGTAGCTGGGCGGTAGCTGGGCTGTAGCTGGGCGGTAGCTGGGCTGTAGCTGGGCGGTAGCTGGACCTTAGCGCCCGACCTGACTTGAGCTAGTTGCCGTGCCGCTATTGTGAGCTGCACGAGCGTACTAAATCAATCGGAGTCACAATACCAGCGTGATGAAAGAGGTTAAGCGCATAAGTAAAGGCGACGCGCGCGGATTTACGCAACGCCCGAGCGCCATCTTCTGAGCTTGATTGCGCGGTACCAGGGATGTTCTTGACCAAAACCGCTAAGACATACGGCTTGCCCTCATAGTTGATATAGGCCAAGTCATTGACCGCAATGCGCTTTCCCGCTTCGTTGAGACCACCGGTGCCGGTCTTATCGAAGATACGCAAGGTCTTAAAGAGCGCTTGTTCTTGCTCTTTAGAATCAGCCAGCTCAGCGATCGTGCGTTGGACTCCGCATTGAATGCGATCAGTGCCGGTAGGCGGAAAGAGCATAGTATCGTCTAAGAAACGGTGCAGCTGTACTGGCAGCTCAGTATCGTTAAGATAGACGGCATAGCTTTGGGCAAGCTCATACGGGGTGGCACTATTATCGTAGCAACGCTTAGGATCTTGGGCCATCTGCGCTTCCGTGTACTTAAACTTAAGTCCCGTCACACCCTTGTCGTGCCAAAACTGCTCTAACTTATCAATGCCCCCTAAGTAGTAATTAATGAGAATGTCACAGGCATTGTTGTCAGATTCACGCACCGCGTAATAGATCAGATCGCCTAAGCAGATGTTGACCCTTTGCGGATGGGTCTCCATCGCATGCAATCTGGTGCCCACCGGAATCGCATAGGATCCTTGGTTTAAGTGCTGTAAGTACAAATCGCCCCAAGTATGATAGGACTCTTTTTCAGCGGTGCCCTCTTGACACGCATGGCCATAAGCCGAAAGCACCGCGTTAATCGCCGGAGCAAGATGGCCGCCCGGCGCACAATTATCGATCCTAAAATTGCGCCGTTCGAGCTCTTCATACATCGGACTGTAGGTATCAGGATCTAAATCACTGAGCTTAATGCTGATAGTAGAGCGCAGGCGCTCGCCGCGTTCGACCATACGCGAGAGCACGGCATAGCCGACATGAAACTTCATGACCGACATCAAAGGAAAGCGCTCGCCGCTATAGAGCAGCACAATACCGTCTTGATTGAGCAGAGCCACGCCCACTTCGCCTAAGTGCATATCTTCAATGGTAGTAAGCGAGGACAAAAGACTCTCGGCATTACGCCGATCGGCGGCATAAAAGCGCTCGGCGGGCTCGACCGGAGCTTGATCGATCAAACGCAGTAACTCCGCATCATGAGATAGATCAAAGTGATGCGCGAGCTGAGACAGCTCAAAACTGGTGATCGGCGCGACCTTGTTGACTACCGGCTCAAAAGCTATAGTCTCAGCTTCGTCCTTGGTCGGCTCTACGGCCTGGGCACTAACGCTCAGAACTGCGGCCACTATTGCCCCCAGCAAGGCTTGGGATACTATTTTAAATCGCTTCATTGGCCGCCTCCTAATGCCCATATTCTACCTAGGATAGGCTTTAGCTACCCGCGCTGCAAGCAATTTTTTGCAATTTTTTGTGGTACAAACGGCCAAAAGTGTGAACAAAAAGGCGCTCGGGCGCAAGAAATAACAAGCTGGAGTTCAAGTCCACAAAATAAAGCTAAGACAGGAAAAAGCAAGGAAAGAAATGTCAAGGCGGGATCTGTGAGTTGACCTATAAGCCGGGTTCTGTTCCTTATTGCTAAGGTGGCAATCATTCATCTAGGCTTAAACTCGCGCTTAAGCTCAAGCAATCGACCCGTTCCCAAATGCGGACCACACTATGCGGGAACCTATTTGATCTTGCTCTAGGTGGAGTTTACCGTGCCGTTGACTATTGCTAGCAACGCGGTGCGCTCTTACCGCACCCTTTCACCCTTACCTGTGCCCGAAGGCCATCGGCGGTCTGCTCTCTGTTGCACTGGTCGTGGGTTCACACCCCCCAGGCGTTACCTGGCACCTTGTCCTGTAGAGCCCGGACTTTCCTCTCCTCGGACCGTATGCTATTTACGCACAAATCCAAGCAGCGATTGCCCAGTCAACTCGGGCACGGATTATAGCACACCCCAACTCGATGCCAAGGCCGAAAAATGCGCAAAATCCACCTTTATGCCGCCCCTGCCCCTTCCTTCGGACGACGTCCGGCACCGCAATTGAAGCAGGTCACGGTACGCACCAAGAGCGCGGCTGGCGCGAAGCGCTCCACGCTTGCGGCCGCGCCCTTGAGTCTAAAGGCAATACGGGACTAAGCCCTTTTCCGCACATAGCGGAAAAAAGCACTGTCCTCCTTCGAGCCCTGGGGGCGATTGCGCCCGCACCAGTCCTGGACTTACCTAAAGGCAGCCCCCTGAGCTCGTAGGCGCCTGAACCTACCCTCGAGATGGACTGACTCGCCCGGCAGGCGGCGGCGGGGGTGGAGGGTGGGCAAGCTGCAATTGACGCTGGTCACGAGAGACGGGCGCCAGGAACGCGGCTTACACCGATGACACCGCACTTGCGGCCGCGCCCTGGCCCTAAAGGCAATACGGGACCAAGCCCTTTTCCGCACATAGCGGAAAAAAGCACTGTCCTCCTTCGAGACCTGGGGCGATTGCGCCCGCACCAGCCTTGGACGCAAGAGTGCACGGACCTAAAGGCAGCACCCTGAGCTCGTAGGCGCCTGAACCTACCCTCGAGATGGACTGACTCGCCCGGCAGGCGGCGGCGGGGGTGGTGGGTGGGCCTGCTGTAATTGAAGCTGGTAACGAGAGACGATGCCGAGAGCGCGGCTTACGCCGATCGCTCCACGCTTGCGGCCGCGCCCTTGCCTTGAGCCCGACATCAAGCTGGGGCGCACGACGCACGTAACAGGAAGGCGCAACTTGCGCCTCGCTCCTAGCTGAACGGACTC